>CAZTLX010000121.1:0-12898 GCA_964614575.1 uncultured Phycisphaeraceae bacterium
TCCCGCGTGTGGAAGCCATCGACATCGAGCCGGCCACGGGCGATGCGTGGCTGGATGACGCGATGATGGACGAGCACAGCGAACAACCCTGACGCCAGAACCCCAGCCACATTCCGATCCCATGTCCCTTTTCAAGACCGCATTTTCCAAGCTCAAGTCAGCCTTGGCCAAGACAAGTGCCTCGGCCGGTTCACCGCTGCGCAATCTGCTGCAAGGCCAGGCCCTTTCGCCGGAGTTGATCCGCAAGATCGAGCGCCTGCTCATCCAAGCGGACGTCGGCATCAAGACCGCGGTCGAGCTGCGCAAGGACATCGAGGCGGCCTACGACCGCGGGGAGATGACCTCCGGCGATGAGGCGTTCGACTTTCTCAAGGCCCAGCTCATCGCCTACTTCCCCGAGGAAGACCGCCGACTCCACACAGCGCCGGCGGGGCAGAAACCCACGGTCATCCTCGTCTGCGGCATCAACGGCGCGGGGAAGACCACCAGCATCGCCAAGATCACCAAGAGCCTGCGTGATGAGGGCAAGACCGTGCTGCTGGGCGCGTGCGACACCTTCCGGGCCGCGGCGGTCGAGCAGCTCGAAGTGTGGTCGCGCCGGCTCGACGTCGAGGTGGTCAAGGGCAGCCAGGGCGGCGACCCCGCGGCGGTGGCGTTCGACGCGACCGAGGCGGCGATCGCCCGCGGCGTCGATGTGCTGGTGCTCGATACCGCCGGCCGGCTGCACACGCAGGACCACCTGATGCGCCAGCTCACCAAGATCCGTCAGGTCGTCGAGCGCAAACTTCCGGGGGCGCCGCACGAGGTGATCCTCGTCATCGACGCGACGACCGGGCAGAACGGCGTGAACCAGGCGAAGGTGTTCGCCGAGGCGACGGATGTGACCGGCATCTTCCTCGCCAAGCTCGACGGCAGCGCCCGCGGCGGGATCGTCATCGCCATCCGCGAGGCGCTGAACCTGCCGGTGAAATTCGTCGGCACCGGCGAGACGCCCGACGACGTGCAGCCGTTTGACCCCGAGCAATTCGTCGAGGCGATGTTCGCGGGGTGAGGCTTATCCAACGGTATGATCGTGCCGCCGCGTAGCGGGAGCACCGAAGGTGCCCGTCGGGGTTTGACGCGGGCAGAAAAGAGCACCTTCGGTGCATCCGCTGCGCGGGTTAGACACGGGCATGAAAAAACGCGGGTCCGCGACCCGCGCTTTTTCGTTGGCGTTGAATCAAACGGGGTTGGTTTTTAGAACCAGCCCTTCTTCGGCTCGTTGACGTAAGTTGCGACGAACTCCTCGTCGGACTTGGTGAGGTAGATAATACCCTCAATCAGTCCGATGAGGCTGCCGAAACCACAGGTGACGACGGTGATGACGATGCGGAGGATGCCGCCCGTCGCGTCGCCGAGGATGAAGCGATGCACGCCCAGGCCGCCCAGCAGGATGCCGCAGATGCCCGCCGCCAGTTTCTTCTCCGCTCCAGGGATTTGTCCTTCAGCCATAATGGCCCCCAATCTTGTGAGATGATGCCGCGGTCAAAGATCGGCCTGACCGCTCGGCCGTGGTAACGTCGATACAAGTGCAGAATATATCAACGTTTGGAAAATGCAACCGGCGATCGTCGCTGGCGTGACATCGTCGCCCGGCTTTCTCAGAGGCGGGAGAGGCGACGGGTGCAGCCCGCGGGTTGCTAAACGCGATGCTGCGGTTGCCGTGCCGAGGTGGTGGCGGTACAACCCTACCACCCCAAGGAACCGCCGTGAGCGACCCCTACGACACACGCCCGACCGGATACGACCCGCCCGGCCACGATGAGCCGCCCGAGGCACCCGAGTCGCTTACGCCGACCGGGCCACCCGCGCCGTCTGCTCCGCCCGCGCCACCCCGGCCCCGCGCGGTGCAGTCCACCGCGATCGTCTGTACCGCCTGCGGGTACAACCTCACGGGCGTGGCGATCGGCGGGACCTGCCCGGAGTGCGGCAGCACGGTCGATCCGTCGCTCAGCGCGACCCACCGCCCAACCTCCGGGCTGGCGATCGCCTCGATGGTGCTGGGCATCTGCTCGGTCGTCACCACGCCGTTGGTCTGCGTGTGCGTCGGGCCGATCTTCGGCATCCCCTGCGGCATCGCGGGCATGATCTGCTGGCACCTGGCCCGCAAGCCGATCCGTGAGGGCCGGGTCAGCCCCGGGTCGCGGGGCATCCACGTCGCCGGGTTGATCACCAACCTCGTGGGCCTGGGGATGGGTCTGATCATCGTCGGCCTGGTCGCCTTCGCGATCATCAGCGACAGCAGCAGCAGCAGCTTTCACCTCACCCCGTCGCCGCCGAGCACCGTGCCGGCGCAACCCATGCCGACCCCGCCGGGGCCCCGCCCATGACCCGCCGCCCCCCCGCCACCGAGACCGACCGCGTCTTGTTTGCCGCGATGGATCAACTGATCACCGACGCCGGGGGCGACCTGTCGCAGTTGCGCGGCAAGCTCACGCGCGAGATCATGCACACCGCGATCAAGCTGCTGCGCGACGACGCGGCCGAGGGCGAGGTGAAGCTGGTCAGCCGCAGCCTCAAGGAGCTGCGCTACGCGCTCAAGGTGTTCCGCCCGTTCGACGCGACGCGGAAGATCAGCATCTTCGGCAGCGCGCGCACGCCGGAAGACCACCCGACGTATCAGGCGTGCGTGGCCTTCTCGCGCGCGATGGCTGAGGCGGGATGGATGGTGATCACCGGGGCGGGTGACGGCATCATGCGGGCGGGGATGGGCGGCGCGGGGACGGAGAAATCGTTCGGCGTCTCGATCCGCCTGCCGTTCGAGACCAACGCGAACGAATACATCGTCGGCGACCCGAAGCTGATCACCTTCCGCTACTTCTTCACCCGCAAGCTGATGTTCATGTGGATGAGCCACGCGATCGCCCTGTTCGCCGGCGGCTTCGGCACACAGGACGAGGGCTGCGAGGCGCTGACGCTGATCCAGACGGGCAAGGCGCCGATCGTGCCGATCGTGCTGGTCGATGCCCCCGGCAACCGTTACTGGCAGAAGTGGGACGCCTATGTCCGCGAGGTCCTGCTCGCCGAGGCCTACATCAGTCCTGAAGACCTGAACCTGTATTTCGTGACGGACGACGCCGCGGCGGCCGCGGAACACGTCCGCCACTTCTACCGCAACTATCACAGCCAGCGGTTTGTGCGGGACGAGCTGGTGCTGCGGATTCATCGGCCTTTGACGCGGGCGCAGCTCGGCGATGTCAACGACCGCTTCAAACAATTGCTGGTCACCGAGGGCGAGATCGCCCAGCAGGACGGGCCGCTGGAAGAAGAGCACGGCGAGCTGCCGCAACTCACCCGCCTGCGCTTCAATTCCACCAAAGCGGGCTACGGCCACCTGCGGGCGATGATCGACCGGATCAATGATCTGGACGCGGGGGCCGAGTGATATAATCGTGCGACCATGATCCTGCCGAACCAGCCCGCCGCCGCCGCCGAGCCGACGCTGCTGCTGCCGCCCTGGCGCATCAGCAATGAGCGGTATCTGGAGATGGTGGACGACGGGGTGTTCGAGCGCGGCGGAGAAAAAGTCGAACTTATCCGCGGTATGATTGTGCCGATGTCCCCGGCGGGTGCTGATCATCACGGCGTGCTGCTGCGATTGAATCGCCTGTTCTCCGCACACGCGGATCGGTGGTCGGTGATGGTGCAGGGCACGCTGTTGGTCGCGGGCGGGATGGTCTTTGACCCGGACGTGATGCTGCTGCGGCCGCGAGATGATGACTACATGAAAGACCTGCCCCGGCCGGAGGATGTCGCGCTGGTGGTCGAGGTGTCCGGCTCCTCGCTGGCGCGCGATCGGCAGGTGAAGTTGCCGGCCTACGCCGCCGCGGGGATCGCGGAGTACTGGATCGCCGACCTCGAACACCAGACCCTCATCGTCCACCGCGACCCGGCGGACGACGCCTACGGCCGCATCGAAACCTTCCGCGGCGAGCAATCGGTCACGCCGTTGTGCCTGCCCGAGTTGCGGCTGGTCACCGACGAGCTTTACGCGTAATCAATTCACTTCGATCGGCTCGCGGTTTTCGAGCATCGCGGCGAGGCGCTGGCGGTGCGTGGTCGGCTTGGGCGCATCGGTGACGGTGACCTGAGGCTCGTCGGGGCGGGCTTCGGGGGGCACGGACGCTGAAGCGCCCGAGCCGGGGTGCTGCTCATCCGGTTCCGCTTGCGGCTCGTCCTTCTGCAGGGCTTCCTTGGCGATCGAGCCGTCTGCGGCGATCTGGTCGAACTTGACCGAAACGCGTTTGGACACGCCGCGCTCCTGCATCGTGATGCCGAAGAGCACGTCGCAGGATTGCATGGTGAACTTGTGGTGGGTGATGACGATGAAGTGGGAGCGGTCGAGGAACGAGCGGATGATCTGGGTGAAGCGTTCGACGTTGGCATCGTCGAGCGCGGCATCGACTTCGTCGAGGATGGCGTAGGGCGAGGGCTTGGCCTTGAAGATGGCCATGAGCATGGCGATGGCGGTCATGGTCTTCTCGCCACCCGACAACTGGGACAGCGCGGCCGGCTCCTTGCCGGGGGGCTTGGCGGTGATCTCGATGCCGGATTCGAGCACGTCGACGTGGCCGTGCTCATCGGGCACCAGCTCGATGGTCGCCTTGCCCCCGCCGAACAAGCGGCGGAACATGCCCTGAGGCCCGGCGAAGTTGGCCTGCACCTCGTTGAAGGTCTCTTCGAAACGGGAACGCGACTTGTCGTTGATCTCTTCGATGAGTTTTTCGAGCTGCACGCGGGCCTCGTCGATGTCGCGGACCTGGTCGGCGAGGTCGGTGTGCTTGTCTTCGAGCTGTTCCTGCTCGGTAATCGCATCGACGTTGACGTTGCCCAGGCGCGTGATCTTAGTGCGCAGCTCGGTGATCTCGGCTTCGACGGAGGCCCAGTCGATGGCGAAGGGATCGGAAGATCGCGGTTCGGATTCCTCAGGTTCCGCCGTGGGCACTGAAGTGTCCACGCCTTGAGGCTCGGGCGATTCATCACCCGTGTCCTGCGCTTCGAGCTCGTTGAGGCGCAGGCGATACGCGTCGGTCAGGTCGGTATCGAGCTGTTCAAACGCACGCTGCTTCACGGCATCGGTCTTCACCTCCAGCTCGCGCTGGTTGACCTGCAGCTTGTGCAAGGTCTGGTCGGCCGACTCGACCCTGCCACGCTGCTCCCGCACCGTCCCGCGCAGCTCCGCGACCTGCTCATCGAACTTCGTGAGCTTGCGCTGCACCAGCTCGCACTGGGTGATCAGCTCCTGCAGCTTGTGATCCGCGGCCTGCGCTTCTTCCCCGGCTCGGGCCTGGTCGGTTTCGAGCGAGACGATCCGCTGGTGATACCCCGCCAACTGATCTTCGAGCAGCTTGTGCTGGCGGGTGATGTCGGCGACGGCGATCTCGGCCTGCCGCGCCTGACGCTGCGCCGCGGACAACTGCTCCGAGAGCTTGCCCGACTCGACCCGCGCGGCGGTGACCTTCTCGTTCGCCTGTTCGATCTGGGCCGACAATGCCTTGATCTGTTCCTGCAACTGGCTGACGCGCTGCTGACGCTCGGCCGAGTCTCGCTCGACGCGCTCGGCGTCCACGGCATGGCCCTCACGCTGCTCGCGCGCCTCGCGCATCTGTTTGTGGATCTGCTCGGCCTCGGCGGCGAGCACGGGCTGCTCCTTCTCGAGCGCCTTGATCTGGCTGTCGAGCGATTCGACGCGGCTGGTCATCTCGACCTTGACGCTGTTGGCTTCGTAGATCGACTGGCTCAGCTCGGCGATCGTGCCGTCGATATGAGACGCCTGATCGGAGAGCATCGTCAGCGTCTGCTGGTCGGAGGCGATGATGGCGTCGAGCTCGCCGAGCTGTTCCTGGAGCGCGGCGAGTTCGGCGCGGCGGGAGATGATGCCGCCGCCCGCGCCCGCACTGACGGGGCCGGCGAAGATGCGGCCGTCGGCGTCGAGCAGCTCGCCCGCCTCGGTGACGAAGCGGTAGCCGTTGGGCAGCGTGTGGCGCAGCAGCAGCGCGGCGTCGAGGTCGCGGACGATGAGCGTGCGGCCGAGCAAGCGCCAGGCGATCGGGCCGAGCCAGTCGGGGTAGCGGACCAGGTCGATGACGGCGCGGAGCGAGCCCACGGATGCTAAAGCATCCTGAGCCGCGATGAGCGGGGGCAGCGGGGGCTGGTCGATGGCGAGGAAGGTGACGCGGCCGGCGAGGGCTTGCCGGGCGGTGCGGCCGCCGTTGTTGGAGCAGACCTCCGCGAGGCGATCGACGATCAGCGCCTGCTGATAGTCGCCCAGCGCCGCCTCGACCAGCGGGGCGTTTTCGTGGGAGGTTTCGACCAGCTCGGCGAGCAGGCCGCGAACGAAGTCGAAGGTGTCATGGGATGAAGCATCCCGCCCTTCGTCGCTGCGCCCCTCAGGACGGGCGTGGATGCAGTTGCTTTTGGCGCGGGCGAGGACGGCTTTGACGGGGGCGCTGATGCCTTCGAGCTTGTCCTCCATTTCCTGCAGCGCGGCGCGGCGGGCCTCGAGGGCGGTGCGCTTCTCGCGGGTTTCGGAGAGGCGCTCGGAGAGCGACTTGAGCTGCGAACCGAACTGCCCGGCGAGTTGTTTCTGGCGGGCCAATTCATCGGTCTCGCGCTGGTGCAGCGCGGTGGCTTCTTCGAGCCGCCGGGTGGCGTCGTCGCGCTGGGAGAGCAGGGCTTCGAGCTGTTCGGCGACGTGGCCGGTGCGCTGCTCAAGTTTCTCGCGGGTGGCGGTGAGGTTCTGAGCGAAGGTATCGAGGGCGCGGATCTCGTTGTGCAGCGACGCGGCCCGGCGCATCAGGTCGGTGACGCCGTTCTTCTCGTCGTCGAGTGACGAGCGTTGCTCGTTGAGCTGGTGATGCAGGTCGCGTGCGGACGCCTGCGCCTGATCGAGGCGCGACGCGGCGGCGGCCTGCGCTTCCTGCAGCTCCCCGATCGCCTGCGCCTGCTGCTGCTGGTCGGCTTCGAGCTGGGTGCGGCGGTCGGACAACTCGCCCAAGCGCGTCTCGTCCCGTGCGATGTGTTGCTTCACATCTTGGAGCGTGCTCGCGGCGAACTTGCGGCGTTGCTCGGCCTGCTCCTTGGCCGACTGCTGGCTGAGCCGCTCCTGGTCCAACGCCTTCTGTCGGCCGAGGATCGACTGACGCTCGATCTCCGCGTCATTAACCGCGGCCTCGGCTTCGGCGAGCGCGCGGGCGGCGACGGATCGATCCGCCTCCGCCTGCTCCAACTGCTCGGCCAATTCGGCGGTCTGCGTCTGCAGCCGATGGTATTCGGCCAGCGCGTGCTGGAGCTGCAGCTCGCTCAGCCGACGCTTGTATTCCTGGAACGATCGCGCCCGCGCGGCCTGCATCTTCACCGCCCGCAAGCGCTTCTCGGTGTCTTCGAGCCGTTGACGACACAGCGCGAGGTTCTGCTCGGTGCGTTCGAGTTTGCGGATGGCTTCCTTCTTGCGGGCCTTGAAGCGGGAGATGCCCGCGGCTTCCTCGAAGATCTGCCGGCGTTCGGCGGCGTTGGCTTCCAGCAGCCGGGCGACCTTGCCCTGCTCGATCACCGAGTAGGCGTCGGTACCGATGCCGGTGTCCATGAACAGCTCGCGGATGTCGCGCAGCCGGGCGCGTTGGCCGTTGATCAGGTACTCGCTGGTCCCGTCGCGGTAGAGCTGGCGGGTGACGGCGACCTGGTCGGTATCGAGGGGGAGCGCTCGCTGCGCTCGCGAGGGTTCAGGGGTCAGGGATCGGGGATCAGGTTCGCCGGACTCGGGGGCCTCTTCTGGTCCCTGGTCCCCGTTCCCCGGACCCTGGATCAGCGGGTTGTCGAAGGTGAGGGTGACCGAGGCCATGCCGCTGGGTTTGCGGTTGGCCGAGCCGTTGAAGATGCAGTCCATCATGGCCGAGCCGCGGAGGCTCTTGGGGGACATATCGCCGAGGACCCATTTGATGGCATCGACGACGTTGGACTTGCCGCAGCCGTTGGGTCCGACGATGCCGACGATCGGTTGATCAAAGCGGATCTCGGTCTTGTCGGCGAAGGACTTGAAACCGGTGAGTGTGAGTTTGGCTAACCGCATACCGTGACGACCTCCGTGTCGCTTCCTTCTCCCTGAACATTCCACCCGGAGCTTGAGCCGGGACGCTGACTTGAACCGGCTCCGCCGGGTCTATCGGTGGTTATCGGCCAACCGGATGAACATGGTACAGACTTCGGTTCACAAAGGCACCACGGGGGCTTACCGCGACGCGGTCTCGGTGCGGACGCCGTCGGCGGGTTGCGCGGCGGCCGATTCAGGCCGGCCCTCCGCTTCGGGGCGGGTGGCCGGGGGCTCGGGCGTGCCGGGTTCTGGGTTCTCGCTGGGCTGCAGGTCGCCTTCGGGGCTGAGGTTGAAGCCGGCATCCTGCTCGCTGGTCTCGGGGCGGGGGCCGGTGGTCTGCCCCGCGTCCTGCCCGGCGATCAGCGCGGCCAGCGGGGTGGTGTCCACCTCGATCGGTGCGCTGACGTAGCCCTGGTTGCACAGCCGATACAACGCATCAACCACCTCGCTGTAGCTGAGGTCCAGCCCGTCCTGCGGCACATCGAGCGTCGGCTTGTGCGCCAGCATGAACGCCAACGTCGCGACCGTCGGCTGGATTTTGTAGGTGCGGCCCTGCGTCGAACCCGGCCCCTGGTAGTACACCATCACCGGCCGTTCGCTGTCGGCCCGACGCAGGTCCAACAGCTTCAACTGTGTCTCGATCTGCGTCTTCGACTCGTTGAGCTCACGCTTGACCAGTTGCGCGACGATCAATGCCTGCGGCTTCTCGGTCGGCTCGCCGATTGTCTCGGCGAAGCGGTCGTGCAGCGATTTGGACTCGATCAGCATCGTCGCGGGCGTGCCGGTGATATCGAAGACCGGCGCTTCCCACCGCGGCGAGCCGGTCTCGACCAGCTCGCCCCGGCCGTACACCGGCAGGAACAGCGTCCCGCCGACCTCGAGCCCGGCCAGCGCCTCGCCCAGCGTGTCGGGCGTGCGGAGCATCAGGCGGTTGTCCCACAGCCGGGCCACCTCGGGCAGCTCGAAGCCGAGGCTCGGGTTGAAGATCACGATGCGCGGGATGCCGCGGTAGGTGACATACACCAGCGGGCGCTCGGCGGGCACGCGGTCGATGATGAACTTGATGCCGCCCTCGTTGCGCACCGCGATACGTTCGACGATCGGGTCGCCGGTCCGGGCCAGCGATTCGTACGCGGTGACCCGCACGGAGACGTCCTGATCGTCGAGCAGCTGCTTGAGGGCCCGGCCGCCCCGCAGGCTTTTGGGCAGGAACACCAGGGCCTGCGCCACCCGCGCCCGCAGTCGCGGGTCATCCGATCCGGCCAACTCCAGCAGGTGCTGGCTCGACCGCTCGTCCTGGAGGTAGGCCCCGGCCTCGAGCGCGGCGAGGCGGATGTCCTGCCTCTCATCTTCGTAATACTCCCGCAGCACGGGGGTGATGGTCTTGCCCAGCGCCATCCACGCCAGCTTCACCGCGTCGGCGGCGTTGGGGTCATCCCGGAATTCCTGATACAGCCGCCGCGCCTGCATCGGCTCGAACTGCGGGGCGTTGGTGATGTAGAGGTGCGCGATCAGATCGAGCAGTTGCTCCGGCTCATTGGAAAAACGCCGGGGCACGCTGATGCGGATCACGAGATTGCTGATCGCGTTGGCGGTCTTGACCGTGCGGTCTTCGGGTGCCATGGGGAAGCGCTCGTTGATGCGGTCTTCGATCGCGCGGGCCCGCTGCCAGCTCGGCTGGTTGAGGACGATCTCGATCAGCCGATCCTCGGTCACCTCGCCGCCGCCGACGATGATGGCCTGACGGCGGAAGGTCTCGGACTCTTCCGCGGGGTCGTCGGCATCGAAGGGGTTGAGGTAGAGCGAGCCGCGGGCCCGGGCCAGCGGGTGGGAATAGCGGTTGGACGGGTCCGCCCCGCCGAGCGAGAGGTCGGTGGAAAAAAGCCGGCCCCCGGCCAGGGAAGTGGTTTCGGTCGCGGGCAGCGCGGAGACCAGCACATCGAAGCGGGTGCCCCGGGTCGCCCCCGGGGGGATCAGGCCTTCGATGGCGACCACGGCGGTATTGATGTCGTCGAGGGCGCGTTCAGGGGTGAGCAGGCTGGTGCCGAGGTTGGCCGAGCCGAAGCCGCCCTTTTTCATTTCATTGACGATGCGTTGGCGGAGATAGGCGGGGGCCCCGCGGTGACCCGTGCCGTTGAGGCCGGTGACGAAGCCGAATCCGGAGACGGGCATCGGCCGGTTGTTGCGCAGCCGGGCGAGCGACCCGACGGTGTTACGCAAGTAGGCTGGCCCGGTATAGGTGATGGCCGGTGCCGCGGCGGGCGGCGCTTCCAGCTCCCTGGTCTGGCAGCCGAAGCCGCTGAGGCCCAGCAGGCCCGCGGCCAGACCCAGCAGGCCCAGGCGGGCGGCTCGCGGCAGCAAACAGGACATCTTTCGCATCAGCAGGCCCATCAAAGTAAGGGGGAGAAACCGTCGCGGCGGGAGAGGCACATTGTCGCCGCTGTCCCCCGGCCGGTCAAGGGTTGAGTTCAATTCCTAGGTGAAGACATTTCCCAGAGGCCAGCCCTTGTATGCATCAAGCAGGACAGACATTCTTGTCTGTCGCCAGTAAGGGAGGACAGACATTCTTGTCTGTCCCCGGCCCGACGGGCCAACCAGCCCGTATCATCGAACCGCGGTCGATCGACAGGCACGTATGCCTTTCCTGCCACGTTGGGGTCATGGGGGTAAATGTCTTCACCCTTGTCACTCGAAGCCGCCCCATTTACGGGGAGGTCGGCGGCGGGCGGCTGATATAATCGGTGGTCATGCCCGCGATCAACACCGCCAGACTGACGGCTTCGCAATTCCTCAAGCTCGGCGAGGACCCGCCGGGGGTGCGCCTGGAACTGGTCGATGGAGAGATCGAAGTGAGCCCGAGCCCCACACCGCAACACTCGCACATCGACCGTGTGCTATCGAGCATCCTTCACCGCCATATCGAAGCCCACGACCTGGGCCTGCTCTTCGGCGATGTGGACACGATCTTCGGCGAGCACGATATTCGCCGCCCGGACATCCTCTACTACCGCAAGGACCGCACGCACCTTGTCGGAGACACGGCCATGCAGGGACCGCCCGACCTCGCGGTCGAAATCGTCAGCCCGGCCAGCGCCCAGACCGACCGCGTCCACAAGTTCAAGCTCTACGAATCCCACGGCTTGCCGCACTACTGGATCGTCGATCCTGCCGCGAAAACCCTCGAAGGCTGGTCCCTCCGCGACGGCAAGTACGCCGCGACCGGCAACGCGCAAGGCGACGACTCGATCGCCCTGCCGCCCTTCCCCGACTGCCCAATCCCGCTGGGCAAGCTCTGGCTGCCGCAGACCAAGAAGGCCTGAGTCACCCCTCACTCCACGAAGCCGCGGCTGTCAACCCGTCGGCTCATGCTCGACGCCCGCGGCCTCGGCCGGCTCCCAACTCGGAATCGGGTCGTCCAGCGTCGCCCAAGACTCGACGCCCGCGGCGATCTCCGCATCGCTGAGCAACGCCGCGTCCAGCGTCGACTCAATCGCGGCCTGATCCATCTGCACGCCGATGAACACGATCTCCTGCCGGCAGTCGCCGACCGTCGGGTCCCAGTTGCCCTCGATCCATTCGAGCGTCTCGGGGTCTTCGGGCCAACGGTCTTTGGGCACCGCCGCGAACCACCGCCCGGCCCGGTCGATCTGCAGCGACGAGCCGGCCTGCGACCACACGCCGCAGTACTGCGGCCGCGTGGCGATCCACAGATAACCCTTCGACCGCACCACCCCCTTGAAGCCGCCTTGCAGCGCGTCCATCAGCCGCTGCGGGTGGAACGGCACGCGGCGGCGGTACACGAAGCTGCCGATACCGTACTCCTCGGTCTCGGGCACGTGTTCGCCGTTGAGTTCCTTGACCCAGCCGGGCATCCGCGAGGCGCGGTCTTCATCGAAAAGACCGGTGCCCAGGATGTGGGTCGGATCGACTTGACCGTGGGCCACGCGGATCAGCCGGGCGTCGGGGTTGAGGCTGCGGAGGATGCCTTCGAGTCGCGCGGCGTCGGCGTCGCTGACCAGGTCGCACTTATTGATGACGATGACATTGGCGAACTCGACCTGATCGGTCAGCAGATCGACGATCGTGCGTTCATCCTCATCGCTCATGCCCATCTGTCGCTCGCGCAGGTCGTCCTTGCTGTCGAAGTCCTTGAGGAAGTTGGCGGCATCGACGACGGTGACCATCGTGTCGATCTGTGCCATGTCGGCCAGCGACTTGCCCTCCTCATCGCGGAAGCTGAAGGTCGCGGCCACGGGCATGGGCTCGCCGATGCCCGTCGATTCGATCAGCAGGTGGTCGAAGCGCCCTTCGCGCG
Source organism: uncultured Phycisphaeraceae bacterium (assembly GCA_964614575.1). Taxonomy (GTDB): domain Bacteria; phylum Planctomycetota; class Phycisphaerae; order Phycisphaerales; family Phycisphaeraceae; genus JBGTLW01. The sequence goes on from CAZTLX010000121.1 coordinate 12,444, forward strand.
CCAGCCGATCGACCTCGATGATCAGGTCTTCGCGCAGCGTGCAGCAGATGCAGCCGTTGGTCATCTCGACGAGTTTTTCTTCGGTGCGTGACAGGCCGGCCCCGCCGTCGCGGACCAGCGACGCGTCGATGTTGACCTGCGACATGTCGTTGACAATGACCGCCACGCGCAGGCCCCGGCGGTTGTTCAGGATGTGGTTGAGCAGCGTGGTCTTGCCCGCGCCCAGGAAGCCGGATAGCACGGTGACGGGGAGCTTGGCGGGGGTTTTTGCTTTGCGTTTGAACAAGGGGACAGCTCCGGCCGGGGCGACGGCGGCAAGGGAAGATTCAGTTTTTTGTAAGTGAAAAGCATCGGCCCGCCTCTCGGCAGGCCGATGCGTGGTGCGGCCCCCTCCTCCGCTTAGGCGCTCGCCCGCCGGCGACGAGCGATCATGGCGAGGCCTCCAAGCCCCAGCA
>CAZTLX010000122.1:0-12891 GCA_964614575.1 uncultured Phycisphaeraceae bacterium
CATCTCTCCCCGCCCCCGAAGGGGCAGCAGAAGCTGTAGCCGCGCCTCTGTCTCCGCCCCTGCCCGCCGTCCTTCTATACGCAACCCGCAGAGAGTGCCGCATGCTCCAACGCCTACCTTACGCGCTTCGTACCGTCACTCGGCACGCCCTTGCGGTCGGCTCCTGCCTCCTGCCGCTGACCGGGCAGGCAGCGCCTCAAGATGACCATCCGTCGCTGACCCCCGCGTTTGACGCCAACTGGCTGCTCCGACCCGAGGGCAACTTGATGCTCGGCGGGGCGGCGGGTGACGTCGCCATCCTCCGGCCGGACCTCCCGCTGATCGAGCGGGTCGCGCTCATTCCCGGCGACGCACGCGAGGCAACGTTGCGCCTCAGGCTGACGGCGGCTCCAGGCGAGGAACCCAAGGAACTGGCCGGCGGCAAGGCGGCGGACGGCGACACGGTTGACCTTGGCGAGCAGCCGGGGCTGCAAAACGTGCAGCTCAACGCGGGGTCCAGGCTCCTGATCGCCGCGTGGCGGCAACAGTTCCATTTCCACGGCGTGGCCAGATTGCAGGAGGTGACGATCACCCGGGTGGCGGATGGTGCGTCGGTGGAGCTGCCGCGGTTCGGCGACTCGGCGTCGGTCAAGACGCCGCTGGGCGACTTCAGACTTGTGGGGGTGACCAGCCGGGCCAAGCTTCCGGTGATCGAACGCCTCGCCGAGGTGGTGCGTGGTGACAAGGCGGGCGAGTGGCGGGTGGCCGAGGGGCGTGGGGTGACCCTCACGTCCGCCGCAGATGGTCTGAATCTGCACTCGCGGGGTCAGAACAACTTTGATGCGGAATGGAACTGGGCACCGGCCCTGGTATTCGAGCCGAGCGAGGCGGGTGAATACCGCCTCAGCGGGCGGATCGTGTTCCGCAGCGGCAAGGCCTCCGACCCTGAGGACCCGCAGACGATGCGGTGGAAAGCGCTGCACCAGCAGGCGACGCAGGAGCAGGCCGAGGGGGGTGCCACGGAGCTTCGCGTGCATCGGCTGTTGCGGCAGGCGAACGCAAGCCGCGGCCTGACACCGGGCGAGGATTATGAGGCCCAGCCGATTGCCACAGCTTCGCTTGGCGAACTTTCAGATGGTCCGGTGGAGATCGAGCTCGACGGTCTGGGTGAACTGACGGCGGAGTGGTCGCGCGAGCCATCGCGGGCCCACGGCTTGGTGCTACGGGTGGCGGCGAAGAACGATCGGGCGACCGCCCCACGTGTCGAACTCCACACCAACGGCATAAGCGGCCAACTGGCCGTCACCGCCCACCCCCGGCATGAACTATTTAGTAACCGCCCGCAGCCACGGGACGGCGTTTATGCCGTCGCGCGCGATGGCAAGCTCTGGTACGGCGATCAGCGGCTGCGGCTGTGGGGCGTCAACGGCTTTCCCGACATCGACCGCCTGGTCAACATGGGCTTCAACTCCCAGCGGCTGTTCCAGCCCACGCCCGACCAGATGTACGACGCCGAATCCGCCAAACGGGGTGATGCCAAACGCTATACCCAAGGTGATAACTCCCAGTGGGATCGTGCCGACAAGCGGCTGGCGGACCTTCGTGCCGGCGGCTGCTTCGCCACCCTCGGATCGCTGCAGGACCTGATCCCGGTGCAACTCGTCGCGGTGGATGGGTCGTTCATTTCCGGCGGGGACGATTGGGAGGCGTGGAAGGCCGCGGTCGCGGAAATGCAGTTCAACAAGGACACGCTCGCACGCGGCCCTCTGTTCTTTGACGAACGGCTTCAGAAGATCAAGATGCAACACGCCAAAAATCTTCTGACCCACGTCAACCCCTACACGGGCAAGACCTACGCGGAGGAAGAGGCGATCGTCGTCTACTACGTGTTCAACGAGAACGGCGGCGCGAAGAACATGCTCGAGGGCAGCTACGAGCGCTGGCCCGACTACTTCCGCCAGAAGTTCCAGCAGCGATGGAACCAATGGCTGCGCGAACGCTACACCAGCGACGCCAGGCTCATCGAGGCATGGGGGGAAGTTGATGATGGCGAGTCATTGCAGGATGGCATGATCGAGCTTGGGCCGAGCTTTGCTAAGCGCAGCGCCTACCCCGAGCAACGTGCCGCCGACTTCGTACGCTTCGTGCTCGAACTGGTCGACGCATTGCACCACGACTTCCGGTCCTACTGCCGCTCGCTCGCGCCGGAGGGAGTGGGGGTGAACGTTGCGCCGTTCATTTTCGATACGCAGTATCGGCCGAACATGGCGTGGAACTATGCCCAGAGCCTGGGTGATGTGAACGCGCACGGCATGTACTTCTGGAACCTCGATACACAACTCGCCCAGCCGCCGAGCGCCTACGTGATGGACAGCCACTCGGTAGAGGGCGTGGCGACGATCATCTACGAAACAAATGCCGCCCGGCCGGGCAAGCACCGCGCCGAGTATCCGCTCAAGGCCGCGGCCCTGGCGACCTGGCAGGACTGGGACGGCGTGTTCTGGCATTACTGGCACAGCGGCGGGGGTGAGAATGATGTGGCCTACCTCGCGTCGCCACTCAACGCCATTTCCACCGGACACTACTGGAACGGCGTGCATCATCAGAACGATCCGGTCATGTGCACCACCATGGCCGCCGCCGGACGCCTGTTTCTGGAAGGACGGCTCCCGGCGGCTCCGAATCCCGACCTCGTCCGCGTCGGCGGAGAGGCCCTCTTCAGCTATGATCACCACAACGGCATCAACCAGACTCAGCGCACCTTCACCACCGGCAGCCTCCTGCGATACGAGCCCGAGGCGAAGGATGGCGTCACGGTCAACGGAGAAAAGCCCTCGCCCAATCGCCGCGTCACGTCCGCCGTCACGATGGGCGACCACATCGTGTGGGACTGGCCCAACGCGCGGATGATCATCGATACGCCAACGGTGAAGGCATATGTGGGCAAGGTCAGCGGTGACTACCGTTTCCGTGACGGAATCGTCCTCGCCGAGGTCAGCACGCCGTATGTGACTTTCGCGATGTGGAGTGAAGACGACAAGCCGTTCGTCGGGGATGACGCGTCGAGCCGGGTCCACATCGCTGCTGTTGCCGACGCGAAGAATACGGGGTTCGACTTTGATTGGTCGGTGCGGGGCGGCCCGATGGAACAGGCGCGGGCGATCCGCGATCGGGGCCGCGCGCCGGTCCTCGTCGACCCGGTGCATTTCACGCTCGCCTGGCCGCAACAGATCGACGGGCAACTGCAGGGCATCGACTTCGCCCTCCGCGAGGCCTCGACGCACACGGTGGCCGGCACCAACATGATCAAGCACGAAGGCGAAACCATGTTCATGTACGTGCTCAGGATCGACGGCCGGGGCCCTGCCGTCGACACCCCCTCGACCACGACGCCGATCGCCACGGGGTCGGAACAGGCGATGCCAGGCGCACCGCAAGGGCAGGCAAGCGCAAACGCGGGCCCGTGGCACCCCATTCCCAACGTTGCCTGGTCGCAGGATTACCACGAGGCGCATCGGACGCTGCGGGAGGCGATGTACGTCTACACCAGCGTCAGCAAAGAGGATGCGTCGGATGATCCAGCCAAGCGGATCGTAGTGTCAGATGCGGAGATCGCGTCGCTGTGGTCTGCGGCCGCCGACTTTGAAGTCGTGTTCAAAGACGACCGGATGGCGGAGGTGGTGGTGACGTTCAAGCAGCCGCCGCCGTTCGCTGATGCCGTAGATGATTACACCGAGCGATTCGGGCCGCCGGCTGAGCAGCAGATCGCCGCACAATACGAGACCAGTTCCGCACGCTGGCGTGCCACGGCGGATCGGCCATCGATCCTGATGACCGAGAGCCAAGGTATCCTCAAGATCATTGTGACCTCAGCTGTCAGCGGCGACTAGGGCGTCCCGCTCCCACCGACGCAACCTGCCCACCATCCACCCGCCTCCCCAGGAGGCGATGAGAGTTCAACGCAAGTGAAACCGCACGCCATCCTCTTCCCCGCCATCAACCAGATCGATATTGTCGACATCGACGCACCGGGCCAGCCGGGTGAAGGTGAAATCCGAGTCCGACTCGAGCTTTCTGGCGTAAGCCAGGGCACCGAAGTCTGGGCACTCACCGGCCGACGCAAGGAACTGACGTTCCCGACGATCCCGGGCTATCAGGCGGTGGGCCTCGTCGAAGCGGTCGGCGAAGGCGTCAGCGATCTGCAGATCGGTGACCGCGTCGTGCTGCACAGGGGCAACGTGCCCAAGGGCTATCCCGAAACGTGGATGGGCACGCACCAGTCTGTGCTCATCACGCCCGTGTCCGGCGACCCACCTGTCCGCAAGGTGCCTGAGGGCGTGACGCCCGAGGAAGCGGTGCTCTGTGCAATGGCCGCGGTGAGCCTGCGCGGCGTGGACAAGCTCGACGTTCCGCTGGGAGCGACGGCCGTGGTGACCGGCCAAGGCCTCATCGGCCAGGCCGCTGCTCAGTTGCTGCGTGCTCGCGGGGCGTACGTGATCGCGACCGATCTATCGCCCAAACGCCTCGATCTGAGCCAACAGTACAGCGCCGATCTCGCCGTGGATCCGCGGCAGGCCGACATCAAGGCCCTTGTCGCGCAGCGGAGCCGCAACGGCGCCGACATCGTCTGTGACACCACCGGCCGAGCCGGCGACTTCGCCTCATGGATCGACCTCCTGCGACCGCAAGGCCAGTTGCTCATGCAGGGCTACTACCCCGATCCAATCAACTTCGACTTCTTCGACACGCACCTCAAACAGCCGCAGATCGCAATCACCTGTGGTATCGGTGACACACAGCGCACGCTCGACCTGATTGCGACCGGTCGGCTGAAGTGGAAAGAGATGATCACGCACCGCGTGCCCGTGGCACAGGCTCCGCAGATGTATCAGCGGATGCGTGAAGGAGACGCCGACATGCTTGGTGTCGTGTTCGATTGGGAGGCATCGTGATGCAGGCACTGGTCGTACCGCGGGCCGGACAACTCGAAGTGCAGAACGTCCCCAAGCCCCCCATCGGGCCGTACGAGGCGCTGGTGCACATCACATGCTGCGGGATCTGCAACAGCACCGACTGGAAGGTGGTTGCCGGCCAGATGCCGTGGGCGGGCGACTTCCCGCTGGTGCTGGGCCACGAGTCGGTCGGTGTGGTCGAAGCGGTCGGCGAGCGGGTCCGAAAGTACAAGGTGGGCGATCAGGTGACGCGCCCGATCAATCGACGGACCCCGGAACTGGGCAGCGCCTGGGGCGGTTTCGCGGAGTTCGGCATCGTCACCGACGCCCGGGCCATGGCCGACGACGGCGACGACTCGTAGATCGACGACTACAACGCCCAGCGGCAGAACGTCGTACCGACGGAGGTCGACCCGGTTGACGCGGCTCTGGCGATCTCACTCGCCGAAACCGCGAGTGTGCTCGATGGCCTGCCGAGTCTTGCCGGCAGGCGGGTGCTGGTCGCCGGGACCGGCATCGCAGGACTGGCCCTGACACTCTGGAGCAAACTCGCCGGCGCGCGCTGCGTGGTGACATTGGGCCGACGTGCCGAACGCCTCGACCACGCCCGACGTATCGGTGCCGACGCGGCCATCGACACCTCGGCCCCCAACTGGCAGGCGAAGACGCAAAGCGAACTGGGCGGCCCCGCCGACGTGATCCTCGAAGCCATCGGCAACGTCGAGTTTGCCACCTCGCTGCTCGACCTGCTCGCGGCGAACGGTATCGCCACTGCTTACGGCGCGCCACCCGACGGGCAACGCTTCAGTGATGGCTGGAACCACGCCGCGGTCAACGAACATGACCGTTACCCATGGGTCATCGACCTGATGCAGCGAGGCTGGATCGACGCCGAGTGGTTTGTCAGCCACCGCTGGCCTTTTGAGCAAGTGGTGGAGGCGATGCAGTGCGTGAAGCGCGGCGACGTACTCAAGGGCTTCGTACTCATGTAGCCGTTGGAGCTCATTGAGGTGGTCCCCGGCCGCCGCCGCGCGCCGAGGCTCGGGCGCTGGCCGATCGGGTTCGGTATAACGCCGGGGCGTTCTTCCTGTTCCTTGAAGATAACCGGATCGAGCCGATCAACAACGCGGTGAAACGCGCGCTGCGCCACGCGGCGATCAACCGCCGCATCAACCAAGGCACCCGCGGCGAGTCCGGCCCACGCTCACAACAGCAGTTGACGTCATTAATCTTCAATCACGGATTCAGTCTGCTTTGCGGCAAGGACGCCTGCGATGACTTATTCGATAGACCTGCGTGAACGGGTGGTGGCGGCGGTGAACCAAGGGGACGCGGTCTCCGCGGTGGCGCGGCGGTATGGGGTATTGTGGCCGTCGCCGTTCCAGCTGCGGCCGTGCCGAACCTGGCACCTGCGCAGCGATCACCGCTCGTCGCGGTACACGACGCGGTGGGAAGAGTTGCCGGGGTGCGGGTTCACGATTGAACCCCGCGGATCGTGGCGGCCAGCCCGCTGCGCATCGCCGGCAGCGACCACACCTCACGCCGGTGCCCCGGGCCCCAGACGGCGACGTTGCGCACGCCCTCGGCCTGCCAGGCGATGAACGCCTCGCCGTGTACGGTCTGCCCCGTGACCAGCTCGCGCACCGCTGCGCAGACGCCGAGATTCATATACACCTCGTCGCGCGGCAGCCACGCGGTGTCGTAGCCGGGGTCGAACCCGCTGCCTTCGACGACCCGCAGATCGCACGGCACATGCGGGTGGGTGGAGACGGGCAGGTCTTCACCGCCCCAGACCCAGTAGCGCCCGATCCACTGCCGATACAACGGCCAATCGGGATACGCGCCGATGCCGCAATGCGCCACGACCGTCGGTTTACCGGCTTCGATCCATCCACGCAGTAAAGCGCGCGTCGCGTCGCTGCTCTTGCTTTGCGTGTGGTAGATCACCAGCAGGTCGGCGCCATCAAGGTCGGCCGCGATCGGCTCGCGTTGCTCGGCGGGGACGACGTGCACGGTTTCCGCGCCCAGCGCCAGCAGCGCGTCGCGCAGGCCCTCGCGGCCGCCCTCGTTGGTCTGCGGGTCGGCGTGGTGGTTGTCGGCCAGCAGCACGACGCGGCCGAGCGCCGTGTCGCGTCGCGGCGGGTGTTGGGCGATTTCGAGCGGGGCGTAGCCCAGGTCGCGCGGGGGAAGTTCGATGCGGCGCATCGTGCGGGCTGATTCGTGCGCCGCATATGCAAGCCGCGTGGCCGACGCCGAATGTTCTGCGCCGCAGAGGATGTCGTGGCTCGGGTCGAGCACGCCTTGCCAAAGGTCGCGGAACAGGCCGACGTAGCCATCGCCGAAGGTGTCTTTGGCTTCGTGGAACTGGGCACCGTCGTGATTGATCACGTGGACGCCGTCACCCGCGATGCGCAGCACACCGCGCTCGCCGGTGACGTGGATGCCCGTGCCGTGGGGCAGATCAGCCGGGCCGGTGATGAACACGCCCTGATGCCCGCGGGTGAACTCGACGAAGATCACCGACGCGTCTTCGACCGCGTGGCCGTAGCGCCGCGACCCGGTGTGATCGATGCCGGCGAGCACCGACGCCGGCTCGTCGCCCAGCAGGAACGCGGCCATGTCGAACCAATGCACGGTCCAGGAGAGGATGTCCCAGCCATCACCGACGCGGGCGTGGATGACCAGCTTGTCGCCGATCACGCCCGCGGCCAGCAGTTGCTTTGCCTTCGTAAACGCCGCGTTGTAGCGGCGCTGGTGCGCGATCGCGAGCCGGGCCTTGGCACGAGCGCACGCGTCGATCATCTCGTCGATCTCGCTGCCGTCGAGCGCCATCGGCTTCTCGCAGGTGATCGCCTTGACGCCGGCCTTCGCCGCCTCGGTCACCTGCGCGTGGTGCAGCGTCGGCCAGGTGCAGATGCTCACCGCGTCGGGCGTCAGCGCCGCGTAGAGCGCCTCGGTCGAGCGGAAGAGCCTGCTCTCATCAAGCCCGAACTTGCGCCCGAACGCCGCGAGATTTTCTTCGCTGATGTCCACGCCATAGAGCGCGACGTCGGGGAACGCTTTGCGATACGCCTCGGCATGCGCATGCCCGATCGCCCAGCCCTCTTTGCCCTCGACCACCTTGCCACAACCAATCACGACGGCCGTTTTCATGAGGTCCATTCCTTGAGTCGCTCGGCGGAGGTGCGCACGGCCTCGGTGCCGGCGATCTCCAAGGTCGTCGGCCCGTCAAAGCCGATGCGTTGCAGTTGGTTCACGATCTCGCGGATGCCGACCACGCCGTCGCCCAGCGCGATGCTCGCCATGCCGCAGCCGTACATCGAGCCGCGCTTCGCTTCCCACACGGCGGGCATGTCTTTCCAATGCACGTGTTTGATGCGCGGGCCGAAGCGATCGATGAACGCCAGCGGCTCGCCGCCGCCCAGCCAGAGGTTGCCGGTGTCGAGGTTGAGCCCGACCGTTTCCGGTTCGCCCAGTTGATCGAGCAGTTCGGCGAGCGCATCGATGTCGTCGGTCACGATGCCGTGCGGCTCAAGCAGCAGCTCGACGCCCAGTTGCTTCGCCCACGCGATCGGGGTGTGCAGCTTCTCGCGGATGGTGAAGAGGCGCTGGTCATGCGTGAGCCCGTGGCCGAAGGCGGTCTTCGGGTCGCCCTCGGTGGTGACGACCTGTTTGATGCCCAGGAAGTGCGCGAGCTGGATGGCCTTGATGATCTGCGTGGTGCCGTAGGTCTCGGGCGCGGCGGGGTCGAGGAGGTTGGCGTGGGCGCATACCGCGGTGAGCTCGATGCCGGTGTCGCCGAGCATGTCGCGGACGCGCTGGGGGTGCGTATCGAGGCTGACGGTGGCGGCGAAGCCGAACTCCGCGCCCAGGCTCGCCCCGCCGTGGTTGTCGGTCAGGTCGGCGTAGGCGAAGCCCATCTCGGCGATCGCGGCGAACTGACGGCGCATGTCCGTGAACGGTTCAACGAGGGCGAAGCATCCGATCTTCATGGCGGGTTCCTCGGGGGGCGCGGTGCCGCGGAGGAATCTACCGCGCCCGGTCGGCGCTGCTTCCGCGATGATCCATTGGTGATTTGTACAATGCGGCGATGAGCGTACTGGCCGAAGCGGGCACGTGGCGGACGGCCAAGCGGCGGTGGCTGCCGCAGCACCGCAACCCGGGGCTGGAGGTGATCTGCGTCACGGGCGGCCACGCCGAGTGGGTGGTCGAGGGCGTGACGCACCGCGTGCCGCCGGGGTCGGTTTTTTTCACCTGGCCCTGGGAGCGTCACGGCGGGGTGCGTGACCCGCAGCCGGGGCTGGACCTGGTGTATGTGGTGATCCGCATGCGTCGGGCGTATCGCCGGGCACCGCCGAGGCGCGAGCTGGCGTGGCACCGCGGCCTGTCGCTGACGGGTGTGGCGGGTCGGCAGGTGATCCGGGCGTTGCAACAGGCCGAGGGCCGCGTATTCCCGCTGGCCGCGCCGCTGCTGAGCCTCACGACGCGCCTGGTCGGCGAGCACCACGCCACGCGGCCGATGGGCGAGTCGATGATCGGCGCGCTGTCCGCGGCCGCGCTGATGGAACTGACACGCATCGTCACCGCGCCGGACCCCCGGCAGGCCGGCGTGCGCGACACCGAATCGCGCGTGCAGCGCTTCGTCGAGCAACTGGCCTCGCGCTGCGACGAGCCGTGGTCGGTCGAAGCGATGGCGGCCGCGTGCGGGTTGGGTCGCTCACGCCTGACCGATCTGGTCCGCCGCCAGACCGGCGACCCGCCGCTGATCCTGCTCAACCGCCTGCGTGTCGAGCGTGCCAAGCTTCGGCTCAAGCAGACGGACGCGAAGGTGATCGACATCGCCCTGGCCTGCGGGTTCAGCACGCCGCAGTACTTCTGCCGCGTCTTCCGCGACTACACCGGCCAGACGCCGATGGCGTACCGCCATGCCGCCGCCGAAATCGGCAAAAGTCAAACGAAGCCGGCTCGGCTCGCTTGAGTTGCTCCCGCGTTATTGGTTTTCCAGCTTGCCAAGGGTGGTGTCGATCGAACGCATCAGCTTGTCGATCGCGCCGTCGAGGGCATCGTGGATCGTCGCTGCCTGATGGCTCACCGCGAGGGGTTGGAGGCCGGCGAGGCGGGCCTCGAGGAGGCATCGCTTATCTTCTCTGCCGGGCTTCTTGTCGCTGTTGTTATCGGTGAGGTGAACTTCCACGCGGGTGATTTGATCGCCGTAGCGTTCCAGGCTTTGCTCTACTTCGGTCTTGATCTGTTGCGTCAGTTCTTGCTTGCCTTGGATATTGCTGTCGGTGTTGACCTGAATGATCATGTGGTTCTCTTTTCGCGGGGTGATTTGATCAGTGCGGTTTGCTCGTGGACGCCGGCCTCAATAACGGCAGATCGCGGCGAGGCCCGACTTCGTCGGCATCCGTTCGGACGGTACGATAACGAGTTGTCCGCCCATCTTCAGCGCGAGCATCCCCAGGTCGTCGAGCACATCGTCAACCTCCGGGTGTGAGAGGTCGTCAAACGCGACGTCGCCGGTCGCGGCATCCAGCCGGCCGGGGATTTCGCGGCCGGCTTCGATGAGCAGCGTGGCCACCCGCCCGTCCACCACCGACTTGGCGACCTGTGCGATATCGCTATGGCCGAACCCCTTGGACCGCGCGTGATCGAACTGCTCGGCCAGCGTCGCCAATCGTGCTCGGTAACGCGGCTCCATCAACCGCCACGCGCGCTTGCGCAGCTCGTCGATCGACGGCAGGGCGTCGGGGTGGATATCGATGCTCTCCTCCACCAGGAACGGGTTGTCGCTGAGCTCATGAAACATGTGGTGGTGATCGGGCAACGCCGCCAGGATCAGCGGCAAGCCCGATGGCTGCGAGTGGTGTTCAAGGATGCTTCGATCAATCACGCGGAAGAAGCGTTGCGCATCGATATCGACCTCGGCTTTTTTCCCGCCGTGGCCATGGTGCATGGCGGCCTGCGATCCACTTGCCCCACCGTAGGAGGCGGCGGTGAGGTGCGGATCGGTCAATTCTTCCCCCAGCGCATCGGTGAGCGTGCGCGGCACATCCTCATGGATTTCGATCTCGTCCAACGCGTCACGGTTGCCTTCGAAGAGCTTGATCTCGTGTCGGTTCAATCCGAGCACGTGATAGCGGTCGGCCGACTGAAGGATGCGCAGCAGTGGCTTGGTATGAAAGCTGTCCGCCACGACCGCCAATTCAGCGACCGGCCGTTGGATTTTGTAAACCCGGAAGATGTCTTTCGCGCCCAGCACCGCCAGCCCGTCAAAGGTGTGGTTCCAGAAGTCGCGGTCATCCGCCAAGGCTCGGAAGGGTTTGAGCAACGCCAGGACCTCTTCCTTCGGGTGTTGTTTGAGCAGCGACTGCTCCAGCGTCTTGACCAGGTTCGCGAACCGGACCGGGTCTTGTTGATTATCCGGGTGGTGCCGATGCGTCGTCTGGTAAAGCGAAAGGCAAGGGGGGTCACCTTTGTCCAGGAGCCCCGCCGCGTAGTCGATGTCGAGTATGTTCACGATCTTTCCTGTCTGTTGCGTCTCAGTGCGTCATCTGGCGGTGTGCTTGGCCGCGAAACCGTCTGATGTGAATGGCTTGATCGCCCGGCGCGTCGCCAGCCACATTGGAAGCGGGCTCCCTACCTGCCACACCCCATTCTATGCGCGGGCATCGCGGGTCAACCGTTACGGCCTGACCGGAATCACGTTCTTTGAAGCAATGATCGCATTGATGCTTGGTGAAGGCTTTTTTTGCCTGCTTGATCCACAGCGACCACTACTTCGCCCCTGTCGTCGATGGTGGAATATCGGATCAGGCCGGGGCGTCCGAAGCGGCCGCGACTTGCTTGAGCGGGCGCACCAGCAGCTTGCGGAGCACGGCCAGCAGGGTGCCGATCTCCGTGAGGTAGTTGCTCGGCGGGCGGTAATACAAGGTTTGCGGGTCGAGCACGCTCACGCGGCCGGGGGCGGTGTCGAAGATGCCGGCCAGGTCGGCTTCGGGGCGGAGCGTGAAGATCAGGTCCGGGCCTTCGAGCTTGAGCGTGTCGATGCCCAGGCGTGACGCGGCGATGCGCAGCTCGGTCAGGTCGATGAGGCGCTGCGCATCGGCGGGCGGGTCGCCGAACGCGTCGCGCATCGCGGCCTCGACCGAATCGAGCTCCTCGAAATCCACGGCCCGCGACAGGCGGCGGTACGTCTCGATGCGGTGCTTGTCGGAGGGGATGTAGCGCTTGGGCAGCGCGCCGCCGACGGGCAGCTCCAGGTGCGTCTTGGCCGGCTCGATGATCGGCTCACGCTTGAGGCGTTTGGTTTCCTGCTCGAGCAGCAGGCAATACATCTCGTAGCCGACCGCGGCGATGTGGCCGGATTGTTCTTTGCCCAGCAGGTTGCCCGCGCCGCGGATCTCCAGGTCGCGCATGGCGATCTTGAAGCCCGCGCCGAGCATCGAGTATTGCTCGATCGCCTTGAGCCTTTTGGCGCTGGTCTCGCTGACGGTGCGGTCCGGCGGCAGCAGCAGGTAGCAGTACGCGCGGTGCTTGTAGCGGCCGACGCGGCCGCGGAGCTGGTGCAGGTCGGCCAGACCGAAGTGGTCGGCCTGATTGATGAACATGGTGTTGGCGGTGGGGATGTCGATGCCGGACTCGATGATGGTGGTGGAGACGAGGATGTCCGCCTCCCGCCGCATGAAGGTGAGCATGACCTGCTCGAGCTGCCGGGGGGGCATCTGCCCGTGGCCGATGACGATGCGGGCGTCGGGCACGAGCTTGTGGATCTCATCCGCGACCGATTCGATGTTGTACACGCGGTTGTGGACGAAGAAGCACTGGCCGTCGCGGCTCAGCTCGCGGATGATCGCCTGCTTGATGCGCTGCGGGTTGTAGGGGATGACCTCGGTGACGATGGCGCGGCGGTCGATCGGCGCGGTGGTGAGGCTGGAGATGTCGCGCAGTCCGATCATCG
>CAZTLX010000123.1:0-12784 GCA_964614575.1 uncultured Phycisphaeraceae bacterium
CCCCACCCTCCACCCCCCCTACTCCTCATCCCCCTCCTCATCCCCACACAACAAGTCTTCCGCCAACGCGATCAAGCGCTCGAGCCGCACGGGCTTGAGCAGATAACCATCGACTTCCAACGCTTCGGCGTACTGCTGGTGGCGCTTGCCCTCGTTGGCCGTGACCATGATGACCCGGGGCGGATTCTCGATCTGCTTGATCTTCTCCAGCACCAGGAAGCCGGAGCGTTTGGGCAGCATCATGTCGAGCACGACCAGGTCCGGGGGGTCGGCCTCGCAGATGCGGACCGCCGAGTTGCCGTCGCCGCAGGTCTGCGTCAACGCGCCCTCGGCCTGGAGGGCGTGATCGATCGCCGTGCGGATCTCGCTGTCGTCATCGACGATCAGCACCTTCTTGTTTTCCAGACGCAACTCTTCAGTGGGCTCGACCATGTGTCGGCAACCTTCCTTGACAATAGCGGGAACAGGGGCGGGAACGGCCGGCGGCCGCCGTTTGGGACAGTCAGGCATTGTCTGTCACCACCCCGTCCGGGTCAAGGCGATGCGATCCCGAGCGACCGCCGGCCCCGGGGCCGGCTAAGATTGACCGGAGGAGAGCACCTGTTTTTTGAACAGGTTTTTGACGAAGATGAGGACCACGATCAGCACCAGCAGGCTGATGATCGTCCACAACTCCGCCTGCTCGATGCGCTGCTTGATCACGTCCAGTTCTTCGTGGAAGTACCACGCGAGGCCGAGGATGAGGGGCACGCTGATCAGCGCCGCCGCGCCGTCGTAGGCGATGAAGCGCCAGTAGCTGACGCGGAAGACCCCGGCGGCGAAGAAGGCCGCGGTACGCAGGCCCGGCACGAAGCGTGCGATGAAGATGAACTTTCCGCCGTGCAACAGCAGCTTGTGTTCGGCCCAGCGGACGCGGTCGGGCGTGAGGTAACGGCGGAGCAGCGGCAGGCGGGGGATGTGGTGGCCGTAGCGTCGGCCGAGCGTGAAGACGATCAGGTCCGCGCCGATGATGCACAGGAACGCGCCGGGGAACATGATCCAGCCGTCGGCCAGGCCGCGGCCGACCAGATAGCCCCCGAGGATGAGGGGGATGTCCTCGGGCAGCGGCAGGCCGAACCCGCTGAGGATCAGCACGCCGAAGACCACGACGTAGGGCATCACCGGAGCACTGATCGCGAACTGAGTCAGCCAGTCATCCATGAGGCGGGGATTGTAGAGGCCAGACGCCTCGCGCGCCTTCCACCGCGCGAAAGCAGCCGGCGAGCGACGCACACCCGGACCGGGCGAGGCGTAGCTCGCCGGCTATTTTGGGTTGTTGTCCGTCGCGTGGCGCACCCAGCGCACCGCGTCGTCGCGGTCACGCACGACGCCTTCGAGCTGCGCGTCGTACACGCCGTCGAGCAGGCGCTTGAAGGTGGGTGAGGGCGGCAGGCCCAGTTTGATCAGGTCATCGCCACTGAGCAGCGGCGGTGGCGCGAGCCCGATGCCGTCGTCGGCCAGTGCTTTGGCATCCGCCGCGACCTGTTGCGCGAACCCCGCATCGAGCGCCGCCAGCAGCAGGGCCGCGTCCGCCCAGCCGAAGTGCGCGAGCAGCCGCTTACGCGGCGCGGTGGCCATGCCCTGCCACGCAACCGCCGCCGCGACCAACCGCAGCGTCCGCGCCAGCGCATCTCGGTCGTCGTTGCTCAGGCACAGCGCGCCCCGCCAGCGTGAGACCACGCGCTTGGCCCGCTGGGTGATGAACGCGGCGGCGGCGTCGCGGCTCCGCGTCGGCAGGTGACGGTCCAGCAACCACGCGGCGAGCGCGACCGGCGCAGTCGCCTCGGCGGGCAGTGCGGCCGAAGTCGGCAGGTCGGGCTCGGCGTGGTCTTCGTTGAGCGCCGGCGCGTCGAGCCGCAGTTGCTGGATCAGCGCCGCCGCGGCCGACCGGCTCGGGTGCCCCATCATCAACAGCACCTCCGCGCCGATCCGCTCGCGCGAGACCTGCCCGAGATACTTGGCCAGCGGCCGGATCGCCGCGGCCGTGCGGCTCTCCAGCGTGAACCCCAGCCGGGCCGCGAAACGCGCCGCCCGCAGCATCCGCAGGTAGTCCTCGGCAAATCGCGCGTCCGCATCCCCGATCGCCCGCACCACCCCCGCCTCCAGATCATCCAGCCCCCCTACAAAATCGATCACCACCCCCAAACCCTCCACCACACGCGAACGCCCACCCGCTCCCGCGGGTGGGCCCCCGCCCCCGGACGTACTTTCCCCAAACGGGTCGGCAAACAACCCGTTGATCGTAAAGTCACGCCGCTGCGCATCGTGCTGCGCATCGGTAAACCGCACGCCGTCCGGCCGACGGCCGTCGCTGTATCCCCACTCCTCGCGGAACGTCGCGACCTCCGTGAACACCGCGCCGCGTCCCCGGCCGGTCTTCACCAGGATCACCCCGAACGCCTCCCCCACCGCCCGGCCCCCCGGGAAAATACGCTGCACCACGTCCGGCGACGCTTCGGTGGCCACGTCGTAATCTTTGGGTTGCATGCCCAGCAGCGTGTCGCGCACGCAGCCGCCGGCGAGGTACGCCACGTGCCCCGCCTCGCGCAGCGTGCGCACGATCCCCACCGCCGCTTCATGCGCTGGATGTCTCACCGGTTCAGACACGCCGCAAGTGTAACCCCCACTACGCCCCGGCGTGACAACGTGCCGAAGCCCCGGCGTGCCGACTTCGGTCGGCATGCACAAAGAACCCCGTTTCACTCCAGCGGCCGCCCAATCACCGTCAACTGATCCACGTGCGCCCACTTCTGGTTGATCGGCCAACTGGCCCAGAACCCGATGCCGCGCACGTCCGACAGATCGTCGCGGGTCAGCTTCACCGGGTCGCCCTTCTTCGGACCGGTGACCTCGGCGTGCCACCACTTGCTCATCTGGGCCAGGTCATACCGTTGCGTGCGCCAGGCCTGCGTGGTTTTCTCCAGGTATGCCTGCCCGCTGACCACCCAGCGCCCATCGGCCAGCTTCAGCAGGACCCCGAATTGTGTCACCGCCTGCGCCCGCCAATCGATCAGGATCGCCGCGGTCGGCCCCGACAGGTCAAACCGCACATCGTCGGTATAAAAGACATTGCTGTGGTTAATGCGCACGCTTCCGGTGGAGAGATAGCCGGCCTCGGCCTGCGCCAGGCGCGGCGAGCCGGGAGCGTCCGCCTGCTCCCACCCGCGATCGGTGTTGGAAAAGGTCCAATCTCCCAGCCGATTGGCGTCCTTGACCGCGGCGGGCGCGAAGTCTTCCACGAGCAGTTGGTAGCCGGCGTCGAAGGTCCTCGCGCTGGCCGGCTCCGATGGCGTGGACCGCCCCGCATCATTGACCGCCACGAGACGATACGCATAAGCGGTCGCGGGCTCGGCATGGCGATCCGTCATCTGCACCTCATCGACGCCAACCGTCGCGAGGTCTTCAAACGCCGCTTGCTCATCATCCGCGGGTCGGCGTTGCACCCGCAGCGTGGTGGCGTGCTCACCGGGCGTCTGCCAGCTCAGCCGCACCGCACGGTCGCCACGCGCCTCGGCTGCCAACCCGACCGGGCGCAGCGGCTGTGCGCGCTGCAGCAGTTGGGCCGCGGCGTCCGCGTCGCCGGGGTAGAGCCGGCCGCTCTCCTTTTCATAGATGATCGTGACCCCGCCCACCTGGGCCTTGGCCCCATGGATGCCGTGCGCGACCGCGACGGCGGGCGGCGGGCCGTCCTGCAGCGTCATCAGGACCGCGGCGCGTTTGTCCACCTCAAACTCGATGTACTTGTTGTTGGCGTATTTCTTGCCGCGATACGGGAAGCCCGCGTGGCCAAGCCCCCCGCCGCGCTCGACGGTGCCGGTGCGGAAGGTGGCCTTGGCGGGCTCAAGCACGGTGACGGCAAACGTCGCGCCGTTGGGCGAGGTGATGATAAAACGGTTGTCTTCGAGCGTGATGTCGTTGAACTGCGGCGTGTTCATGCGCCAAAGCTTGCCGTTGAGGCTGGTCTCGCTGTTGAGAAACAGCGCGGGCACGCCGGCGGCACCGGAGTAATCGGCGCTGAAGCGGCGTTCGTGTTCCGTCACCCCCATGCTCGAGCCGCGGACGGTCGCGTGGCCGCCGCCGGTGTCTTCATCAAGCTGCACCTCGACCAGTTCACCCAGCTCGTTCGTGCCGCGGGACGGCGGCTCGCCGATAAAAAGATTGGTCTGCCCGGCGGTATCGCCCGTGCGTCCGCCGCCGGTCACGAAGAACCCGCCGCGGCCGAGGATGCGGAAGGTGTTGACATCGGGCCCGGCGTGGCCGCCATCGGCGCGGCGCTGGGTCGCGTTGACCAGCGCGACGATGTCGCCCTCATCCTGAAAACGCTCACGGAAGATCGCCACCCCCGAGCCGCCATACACCTGCTGCAAGCCCGCCACTTCCGCGGGGTTCTGCGCTTCGGACTCGGTGGGGTAGTACAGGAGGCTGTAGAGGCCGCCGGCCCAGTCGTTCACATCGTACGACTCATCGCCGCGTTCGCCGACGAGGTAGTCGTACATCCACTTGATCGCGGGGGTGAGCTCCTGGGGCGCGTAGAAGAAGGACAGGCCCAGCGTGCCGTCGGGCTTGTAGCCGGGGTGGTCGTCGGCCAGGTCGGCACGCAGGCCGTGGCCGTAGATCTGCGGGATGTTCACGGTCCCCGCGAGGCTGGCCCAGTAGCTTTTGGCGTAGGCCGGCACGTCCTCGCGCACATCGCCGAGGCCCGCGCGCTGCGCCGCGATGCCGAACGGCCCGGTGAAGGTCGCGGGGTAGATCATGTACCCGATGCCCTCGGGGTTCCAACCGTCGGCGCTGACATTGGCGCGCAGGTGACGCAGCATGAGCTGGTACGCCTCGCGGGCCACTTCTTCTCGGCCCGGCTCATCGCAAGCCAGCGCCGCCAGCCCCGCCGCGCCGTAGCGCACGCCCTGCCAGTTGTTGCCCATCCGCGTGTTCGCCCCCGCCCCCATCGACTGCATCATCTCCTTCGCGATCTCCAGCAGTTCCCGGCTCACCTCGCGACGCAATTTCTCCGGCCAGGCGTCGTGGCACAGGTCATACGCCAACGCCACCGACCACGCCCCCGCCGCACGCGTCAGCCCCTTGCTCCGCGGGTTGTTCCAGAACGCTTCATCGTCGATCAACGCCCGCGTCGCCACCGCGGCCTCGTCGGCGTACTTCCGCTCGCCCGTCAGCAGATACATCTGCGCCCAGTCCCGCACGTGCATGTCGTAGTACAGCTCCACGCCTTTGGTCTGCGGGTCAAACCGCTTCGCATCAGCCCGGGCCTTGATCGCGGCGAAGATCGGCGCCACCTGCGGGTCCTTGATCCGCTCACGCATCGCCGCCGCCTGCTCCGCATCCATGAGCAACCGCGGGTGCCCATCCGGCAGCGCCGAAAAAGCCGGGGAAACCGCGAACACGAATAAGAACAGACAGAGAACTAAGCGGGTACCATTCATCATGCGGATAGATTGCCCGCCGACCGGCCGAGGTTATATGTTCCTCGCAAAATCGGCCCGTGGCGTGGGTCCATGCATGGCGACGCGCCAGGGCCGAAGCAATGCCGGGGCTTCACACCCATGAAGGCGGATCTCACCCAACAGCTCGCGCTCAAGACCAGCACATCAGCGATGCTGCCGGCGCGGGATGTGCCCTGCCTCGCGTGCGGGTACAACCTGCGCGGGCTGCCGCTTGAGCACGACTGCCCGGAGTGCGGCCAGCGCATCGCGGCGTGGGTGCGGGACGATCGCTTCATGCAACTGGACGCGGCGTGGCTGGCGCGGCTGCGGCGCGGGGCGCGGCTGCTGCAGGTCGGGGTGATCGCCGCGCTGCCGCTGGTCGTGCCGGGGCTGATCGTCGCGGCGACGGGGTTGTGGCCGCTCACCGCCGCGCCGCCGAAAACGATGGGCGGCGAGACGGCCGCCGACCGCGCGACGCGGCTGGCGGCGCGGTGGTTCTTCGGGCTGGGCGTGCTGCTCGGCGTCGCCGTGCTGGCGCTGCTGCTGATCAACCTCGGCGGTGACAGCCGGAAACTGTTTGGCGACTGGTGGGCGTTCGACGCCGCCGCCATCGCGGCCGGGGCGCTGGTCACGCTGGGCCTGGCCTCGGCGTGGCGGCACCTCTCCCAACTCGCCCGCCGCCTGCCCGACGGCGACCTGGCCCGCGGCTTCGCGCAACTGCGACGCGACTGGTTCATCGCCGCGGGCATCTTCATCGCCATCGCCCTGTTCACCAACCTCATCAACGCCTTCCGGGCCAGCGCGTGGGTGTATCGGTTTGGCGAGGCCGTGCCCGCCCTGCTGGCCGGGCTCCCGCTGGCGCTGACGCTGGCGTGGCTATGGTGGCGCACCCTGCGCGCCGCGACCCGCCTGCGCCGGATGCTGAGCTTGATGACGTCCGACGCCACGAAATAACATTGAATCCGCTAATCTTCGCTTGTGTCGGAGCGTGGCCGTTTATACCATGAGTCTCGGCCGATCGAGCGGCCAACCGTCCGCGTAAAGGGATCATCCCGCTCGTCTGGTTTTCGACATAACCTGACTTCCAGCCCGATCGTGCGGACACCGGGCATCACCGGAAGAAAGGTTTATACCCATGGCCCAGTCTAAGGATTCGTCCGCGCCCACCCCAAGGCCCGCGTTGCCACCGCGCCCCGATCTGGAGCACCTCAAGAAACAGGCCAAACACCGCCTCGACGCGCTGAGGCGCGAAGACCCGGGTGCGAAGCTCGCCGATGCGCAGTACGCCATCGCACGGGCGTACGGCTTTGAGAGTTGGCGGGCGCTCAAGGCCGAAGTCGAACGCCGCCTCGCAGTGGATCTGGATGCGCGGCTCGTGGCCGCCGTTCAACAGGGGGACCTGTCGAGCGTGCGCGCGATACTGGATCAACACTCGGAGAAGCTCGCGGTCACCGGCGGTGCGTGGGACAAGCCACTGCTGCACATCGCGGCGTGGGAGGGGCACCTGAACATCGTCGAGGAACTGCTCGATCGCGGGTTCGATGTGAACACGCGCTGCCGGACCGACAACGCCTACGCGATGCACTTCGCGGCCGAAAAGGGCTGCCTCGGTATCGTCAAGCACTTGGCCGAGGCCGGCGGCGATATCCACGGCGATGGCGACGACCACGAATTCGGGGTGCTCGGCTGGGCGACGTGCTTCGGCGAGGTGCGGGACGATGTGGCCGCGTATCTCATGCAGCGCGGCGCGACTCTTCACATCTTCAGCGCGATCGCGCTGGATCGCGCTGAGGATGTGAAGCGGATCGTGGCCGACGATCCGACGCAACTCAAACGCATGATGAGCCGCAACGAGCATCGACGTCGACCGCTTCACCACGCGGCCGACAAGAACCGCCCGGCGATGGTGCGTCTCTTGCTCGATCTGGGTGCCGACGCGACCATCGCCGACGACTCGGGCGCGACGCCGATGAGTTACGCCAGCGACCCGGCGATCGTTTCGATGCTCAGCGAGGCGGGGGCGGCGACCAACCTGTTGGGAGCCTTGGGCGCGGGGCAGTTCGACCTGGCCGAGAAGTTGCTGGGTGACGACCCGGACCGCCTCGGGCCCGACGGCCGGGACACCGTCACGCTGCACCTGATGGCGTCACGAAGCAAACCCGACGCGGTGCGCTGGCTGATCGACCACGGCGTGGACGTCAACGCAAAACGGAAACTGTGGGACTGCAACCTCACGGCCCTGCACGTCTGCGCCGAGCGGAACGAGACCGAGATCGCGAGAATGCTGCTCGACGCCGGAGCGGACCCGGGTCTGCGTGACGACAAGTACGATTCAGATGCCTTGGGTTGGGCTGAGTACCTCAAGCAACCCGCGGTGGCGGCGGTGATCCGCTCGCACCGCGACGCCTGACAAGTGGACGGCGGCAGAACCGAGTTTTGACCAAGGAAGAAAAGGTGAGAGGCTCATGCGGCACATGTCCGGGTTTGGCAATAAGGCTGGCGCGACGCGCACGGCCGGGCGCGGTTTGTTAGTTTGATCTCTCATGACACCGCCGATCCATCTTGCGACCATCTGCCTCGAGCGCAACCGCTGGGGCAGCCGGCAGCCGTCGTTTCGCGTCGGTCAATGGCTGGACCGTTTTGCCGCCGATGGGTTTGCGGGTATCGAGCTTTGGGAGAACCACTTTCTCGCCGCCGACGCGGACGAACAGGCCCGGCTGATCGCGCGGGCCGCGCCGATCGCGGTGTTCAACACCTACGCGGGCTTCGGCGACACACCCGCCGAGGCCGAACAACGGGCGCGGGCCGCGGAAGGTATCGCTCAGCTCAAAGCAAAAGCGGTGAAATACAACCTCGGCTCCGACACCGCGGCGCTCGACACCGGCCGTCGCAACCTGGTGGCCTGGGCCGAGCAACTGCCGCCCGACTGCCGGCCGTTGTGCGAGTGTCACCCCGGCACAGCGCTGGAAGAGGTCGACGCCGCGGCCAGGTTCTTCGCCGACCTGGACCCGGCCCGTTTCGGGATCATCGCCCACCTGCGGGACGAACCGGCGTCGCTGGAGCGGTGGCTGACGACGTTCGGCCCGCGGCTGTGCCATGTGCATATGCAGATGCGCACGCCTGAGGACGACCCGACCACCCCGACCGGCCGCGAACGGCTGGCCGTCGGCGTCGCGCGACTCAAGCAGCACGACTACCGCGGCAGCGTGTCGGTCGAGTTCACGCGAGGCATCGGCCGCGAAGAACAGATCGAGGCCCTCTACCACAACGCCCGCGTCGACCGGGCCGCGTTCCACGAGCTGTGGCAAGCCATATGAAACCGATCAAGCTCCTGCACCTGGCCAACGGGCATTCGCAACTCGATGCCGCGGGCCCGCTGGCCGCAGCGTTGGGCGAGCACGGCGAGCTGTCAATCGTTGAGCATGGCCGCGACCTCGGCGATGCCGAGGCGCTCGAATTGCTGCGCGGGGCGGACGTGGTGCTGACGATGTGGGGCGCCCGTCCGATCCCCCCGGCGTTGGCCCAAGACCCCGGCCGCGTGCGGTACGTGCTCAACGTGACGGGGACCTGTCGGCCGTATGTGCCGATCGAGGTGATCCGCAGCGACATCCCGGTGACCAACTGGGGTGATGCGCCGGCTCGCGGGGTGGCGGAGGGGGCGATGGCGCTGCTGCTGGCGGTGCTCAAAGACCTGCGGCCGCGCTGCGAGAAGCTCGCCGCCGGTGCCTGGGGCAGCCCGCAAAAACTGGGCCTGGCTTCGGGCACGCTGCGGGGTTTGCGGATCGGTCTCTACGGCTGCGGGGTGATCGGGCGACGGTTCGTGCGGATGGTCGAGCCTTTCGAGGGGGTGTGCACGGTGTTCGACCCATTCGCCGCGTCGTTGCCCGAGGGCTGCGCACGGGTGCATAGCCTCGAAGCGCTCTTCGAGCAGAGCGAGGCGGTGGTGATCTGGGCCGGGCTGACGGAACAGACACGCGGCTCGGTGACAGCGGGGTTGCTGGCGAAGCTGCCGGACCAAGGCATCATCATCAACGCGGCGCGGGGCGCGATCATTGACCAGGACGCGCTGTTCGCGGAGCTGCGGGCCGGGCGTCTGCGGGCGGGGCTGGACGTGTTGGCCGACAACGACTGCCTGCCCGCGGACCACGAGGCGCGGGCGTGGCCGAACCTCCTGCTAAGTTGCCACGCCATCGCCAAAGCCGGCTGGCCCCCGCGCCCGACACAGCTCAGCGACGCGGAGTTGATCGCGCTGGACAACCTCAAACGCTTCCTCGCCGGCGCGCCGCTGCGCTTTGTGATGGATGAGCCGCGGTATCTCTTAAGCACGTGATCGTGAGCGTGTTGCGGCGTCGGGAGCGAACGCATCACCACGCGACCGGGGGCGTTGACGGGGCCGGAGGCCGATGGGGTCGTGTCGTCGGGCGCGCTGTGTTCATTGATTTTCACCGGTAGGACCGCGGCGTTTGCCCCGTGAGTCGGCGGAACACGCGATTGAAGTACGAGAGGTTGCCGAAGCCGCTGGCGTAGGCGATGTCGGTGATCGGTCGATCCGTCTCGCTGAGCAACCGGCAGGCCTCGGCGATGCGGAGGCGGCGCACGTAGTGCGTAAACGTGTCGCCACTGACCCGCCGAAAGAACCGGGCAAACCCGGCGGGCGACATGCCCAATTCCGCGGCGATCGCGGCCTGAGACATTGGCTCCAGGAACGACGTGTTGATCAACGCCAACGCGCGGTGGGCGCGTGGGTCGGTCACACCCAGGGGTGCGCGATAACTCAACGACGACAAACGGCGGCGGGATGCGGGCCGCACCCCCGCCAAGGCGTCGAGCACCTCCAGCACCCCGAGCCAACGCGGCAGGCCACGCCGATCAAGCGTGTCCTGAAACCGTGATGCAATCGCCGGGGCGTGGAAGAGCAGCCCGCCTTGCGCTCGGTGGATCAATCGCCGGACTGCCGCGAGTTCCGGCCAACCCTCGAACGCGTCGGGATGCACCTGCAGCACGATCGCTTCGTTTCGTTTGGCATAGTCGTCCGACGCCCAGGTGTGCGGCGTCTCGCTGCCGAGCAGCACGAAATCACCGGCCCGGTACCGACCGATCGCATCACCCACGAACCGCCGCCCGCTGCCGCGCGTGATCAGCGTCAACTCGACCTCGACGTGCAGGTGCCACTCGAATGCAAAGCGGGCCCCTCGGCGACAGAACAGCCGCATCGAGGCTTCGGGGTCGGGTTCGGGTCGTTCGACGCGTGGCCGCATGCCTGATATTAACGACTATGCGACGATTCAGCGTTCCGCCCGTTAATTGAGTACGCATCCGTGAAATACCGGACAAGCCCCCGCCGCCCTTCTAAGGCATAATCCAGCGGTGCCCGATTCTGTCACCCCCCCAGGAAACACCATGCCGATGCCCACCCCCACAGGCCCGCAACTCGACCGCCCCTATGAACTGACCGACGGACAGGTCCAGCAGTTCCGCACCGACGGCTTTATCAAGCTCAAGGGCGTCTTCTCCGCCGAGGAACTCGCGGACTACGCCGAGGAGATCACCCGCCTCACCCTCGCGCTCAACCCCAACAAAGACAAGCCCCTCGAAGCCCGTGATACCTACGGCAAGGCGTTCATCCAGGTCGGCAACCTCTGGACCAAGAGCGAGAAAGCCAAGGCCTTGAGCTTCTCGCGCCGCCTCGCCCGCATCGCCACCGAATTGCTGGGCACCGAGGGCGTGCGCATGTGGCACGACCAGGCGCTCTACAAGGAGCCCGGCGGCGGGTTCACGCCCTGGCACGTCGATCAGCAATACTGGCCGATGAGCAGCGGCCAATCGATCACCGCGTGGGTCCCCCTGCAGGCCGTGCCCATCGACATGGGCCCGCTATGCTTCGGCCGGGGCTCGCACCTCAAAAACATCGGCCACGACCTGGCGATCAGCGACGAGTCCGAACGCATGATCCGGCAGGCGATCAAGGACCAGGGGGTCCTGGAAGTTTATGAGCCTTATGACACGGGCGAGGTCAGCTTCCACTACGGCTGGACGCTGCACCGCGCCGGGCCTAACACCACCGACCAACCCCGTAAGGTCCACACCGTGATCTACATGGACAAGCAGATGCGCCTCGTCGAGCCGAAGAACCAGAACCAGAGCGACGACTGGCAGAAATGGACCCCGAGCACCAAGGTCGGCGCGGTCATGGCCGATCCGCTCAACCCCGTGATCTACGACCGGGCGTGGGACCAGTGACGCCACCGCCGCGCTTCTTCGCGACAATGCAAGGTCAATCCCATGACCGCCCGCCGCTCACGCCAATGGACAACCTGCGCGCGTGCGGTCCGGTCGCGGCGGCGAGATGCCCGGGTCGGGGTCGTCGGCATCGGGTCAAGGCAACGCACCGGTTAATGGGCACGAGGCAGGTAGCGCGACCCCGCCAGCAGGACCCAGCCGAGGAGAGCGGCGGCGGCGGTGAGGGCGATGGTCAGGGGTAACTCGGCGAGGGCGAACTGCTCGCGCTTGGCGGTCAGCTCCCACAGCGGGCCGATCGGGCTAAGCCGCCAATCCCCCACGCTGCGCCCAGTCGTTTCGATCAGGACCCGCAGCATCGATTCGCCGAGCACGACGGCCACGCACGCCAGCATCGCGGCGGTGCGCGCCGATGCGGCGCGGCGGCAGCGCCCGAGGGCGATGAACACGCCGATCAGCGCCGACCACGCCGCGAGCGCAGCGATCAGCCACAGCGTCTGCGTCAGCGACCATTGGGCGATTAACTGCAGCGGCCAGACCACCGCCTGCAGCACGAGGTTCAGGCTCAACCAGTCGCCGAGCGTGCCGATCAGCGGCATGGGCTCGGGGAAGGCGCTGCTCGCGCGGCGGCGGGTCTGGCTCAGGCGGAACGCCGGCCACACCAGCAGCATGCCGACCATCGCGGCATAGACCATCCAGCGCACGGCCGGGGCGGTCGCGGAGATCCACAGCGTCGTCGCCCACGAGCCGAGCAACCACAGGCACCAGCCGAGGATCAGCCCGCGCACCCCCGCCCAGATCGGCGGCACGCGATCATCCCAGGCCTCGTGCTGTCCCGCGGCGACGTCCATGCCTACACGATAGCTCAAGCGCCGACATGCCGACTAAAGTCGGCATGGATCATCCGGCGGCATGGGAGCCTCACTGCGTCGCGTAGTCGCCGGTGCGGGCCTCGGCCTGGTCGAGGGTGGGGCGATCGAAGCGGATGCCGCCGGCCGCGTTGAGCCGCGCGGTGCGCACATCCTGCCCCAGGCTGCCCGGAGCCGCGGCCAGACGACGCAGGCGCTCGA
>CAZTLX010000124.1:0-6654 GCA_964614575.1 uncultured Phycisphaeraceae bacterium
TGGCCGAGCTGGACCGCATGGCCGTCGGCGCGTCGGAGGCTGACGGTGTCGGCGATGGCGTCGCGTTGGGTGATGATGACGGCGGTGTCGGGGGCGAGGCCTTGCTGATCGATGAAGCGGAGGAAGTCGGGGTCGTGGTCGGTGATGCGGGCGACGCGGGCCGGGCCGGGCGTCGCGGTATCGAGCCCGATGAGCGTGCGTCGCGCGACTTTGCCGGAGGCGGCGGGGATCGGGTCGCCGTGCGGGTCGTACGCGGGGTTGCCGAGCATGTCGTCGATGCGTTGGAGCAGGCGGTCGGAGATGGCGTGTTCGAGGACCTCGGCTTCCTCGTGGACCTCGGCCCAATCAAGGCCAACCACCTGCACAAGGAACTGCTCGACGAGCCGGTGACGGCGGAGCACGTCCAGCGCGGCGCGGTTGCCGGTGCGGGTGAGGGCCGCGCCGCCGCGGGGCTCGTAGCGCACCAGGCCGCGCGCGTCGAGTCGTTTGATCATGAGCGTCGCGGTGCCGGGCGTGACGCCGACGGCCCGGGCCAACTCGCCCATCGGCACCATCGCGCTGCCGGGCGTGGCCTGGCCGAGGCTGTAGAGGGCCTTGAGGTAGTTTTCGACGGTGGGCGTGGGCATGGCGTGGTTCGGGGGGAAAGCCGTAGCATACTTTGAAAGCAAGCGGGATCCAACTTTTGCTATTCAAAATCGTAGTCGCTATCATACAAACCATAGCGCCTGCCCCGGAGACCCCTGATGAAGCCTTGGCCGAGTTGTCTGCCTGTCCCCCGCCTCGTTTGCCTTGCGGTCGTCGGGTTCGTCGCCGCGGCCGGACTCACGGGTTGCGGGCAAGCGCCCGCGGCGTCGGGCAAGCCCACCGTTGTGGCGACGACCACCATGATCGCCGACCTGGCCGCCACCCTCGGCGGCGACGCGGTGCAGGTGGTCGGCATCATGAAGAGCGGCGAGGACCCGCACGTCTATGATGTGCGGCCCAACGACGCCCGGCTGATCGCGCGGGCGGAGCTGATCCTGACCAACGGGCTGAACCTGGAGGCGACGCTGGGCGCGGTGATCGCCAACAACGCCGAGGGCCGGGTCATCGCCCTGGGCGAGGCGGTTGAATTCGACGCGATCGGCGCGGCGTACGAAGGCTCGAAGCAGGGCGCGCCCGACCCGCATATCTGGATGGACCCGACGATCTGGGCCCGGTGTGCCGAGGCGACCCGCGACGCGCTGATTGATCTGGTGCCCGAGGAGGCCGAGGCGTTTACCGCGCGGACCGACGCGTACCTCAAGGAACTCGAAGCGCTCGACACGGAGATCAAGGCCCTGTTCGCGGCGATCCCGGCCGAGCAGCGGGTGATCATCACCAGCCACGACGCGTTCGCGTATTTCGGGCGGGCGTACGAGATCGAGGTACACGGGGTGATCGGCATCAGCACCGAGCAGCAGCCCCGGCCGCAGGACATCGAGGCGCTGGAAAACCTCGTGCGCGACCGCAGCGTGAAAGCGGTGTTCATCGAGACGAGCACCTCGGCGACACTGAACCAGATCGTCGAGAAGGTCGCGGCCAACACCGGCGCGGCGGTGGGGGGGACGCTGTTCAGCGACGCGCTGGGCGACCCCGGCGGCGCGGGCGGGACGTACCTGGGCATGATGCGGCACAACGCGCAGACGGTGGCGGGGGCGTTGAGGCGTTAGTATGGCAGCGACGAGGCTTTGGCGACGCGAAGGTTTCACGCTACGCGTTGTGTCATACCTCGCGAAGCGTCAAGCGGCTGACCCCTGAACCATGACCGCTCCTCACGACATCCCGCTGAAGGTGGAAGACCTGACGGTCGCGTACGACGCGCGGCCGGTGCTGCGGTCGGTGTCGTTCGCGCTGTCGCCGGGGCAGATGATGGCGATCGTCGGGCCCAACGGCGCGGGCAAGAGCACGATGCTGCGCGCGATGCTCGGCTTGCTGAAGCCGGACTACGGCAGCGTGTCGGTGTTCGGCCAACCCATCAACGCGGTGCGCGACCGCGTGGCCTATATGCCGCAGACCGAGATGATCGACTGGGACTTCCCCGTGACCGTGCGCGAGGTGGTGCTGATGGGGCGAAGCGGTCGGCTGGGGTGGTTCGGCCGGCCCGACGCGAGCGACCGCGAGATCGCCAACGGGGCGCTGGAGCGTGTGGGCATGGCGCGCTTCGCGTCGCGGCACATCCGCCAGCTCTCCGGCGGGCAGCAGCGGCGGGTGTTCCTGGCCCGCGCGCTGTGCCAGGGCGCCGACCTGCTGCTGATGGACGAGCCGTTCGCGGGGGTGGATGCGGTGACCGAGCGGGCGATCTTCGACCTGATCGATCAGCTCGCGGAGGAGGGCCGCTCGGTCGTGGTGGTGAACCACGACCTGTCGATCCTCAAGCGGTTTGACCGCGTGCTGCTGCTCAACCAGCGGGCGATCGCGTTCGGACCGCCGGCGGACGTGCTGACCGATGACAACTTCCGGGCGACGTACGGCGGGCGGCTGTCGCTGCTCGACGAGGCCGACCTCACCCTGCAACTTAGAACCCAAGGCCGTGATCCTCACCTCACTCGCACAACTTCAGATTAACCCCGAGCTGCTGCTGGACCCATGGACACCGCGGTGGATCGCGGAGACGGTCTGCTCGATGCTCGTGGGCATCGCGTGCGGCGTGCTCGGCTGCTTCATCGTGCTAAGACGCATGGCGCTGATCGGCGACGCGCTGGCGCACGCGGTGCTGCCCGGCGTGGTCATCGCGTTCATCTTCACCGGCAGCACCGGGCCTGTCGGTCTTTTGCTGGGCGCGCTGGCGGCGGGCATCGCCACCGCCGTGCTCATCAGCCTCGTCGGCAGGTTCAGCCGAACGAAAGAAGACTCGGCGATCGGCATCGTCTTCACCGCGCTGTTCGCGCTGGGCATCATCCTCATCAGCGCCCTGCCCCGCGGCACGCACTTCGACCTCAAGTGCTTCCTCTTCGGCGACCCGCTGGCCGTCGGCACCGCCGACCTGTGGATGATGAGCATCATCTGCCCCGCGGTGCTCATCGTCGTCGCCCTGCTCTACCACCGCCTCAAGCTCGTGAGCTTCGACCCGCTGGTCGCCGCGGCGATGGGCGTCTCGGTCATGGCGACCCACTACCTGCTCATGGGCATGCTCAGCGCCACCATCGTCGCGGGGCTCAAGACCACTGGCGTCATCCTCGTGGTCGCGATGGTCATCACCCCCGCGTCCGCGGCGTACCAACTGACCAACCGCTTCGCCGTCATGCTCGTGCTCGCCGCGGTGTTCGGCGCGCTGTCCGCGGCCCTCGGCATGAGTTTGGCGTTTATCACCAACGCGCCGACCGGCCCGGCGATGGTGCTGGTCGCGGTGATGATCTTCGCCCTCGCCGTGCTCCTGTCGCCGAGCCACGGCTACGTCTTCGACCGCCTGCGCCGCCGCAAGCTCGCGCGGCACGTCTCGAACGAAGACGTGCTCAAAGCGCTGCACCGCATCGGCCCCGTGCCGGTGGCCGAGGCCGAGCCGCGGCTGATCCCGGAGGTAAATCTTTCGCCGCGTCACCTGCGGGCGACGCTCGGCCGTCTGCAGGAAGAGAAGCTGGTGAGGCGCGACCACGGGTCGTTCGTGTTGACCGAGGCCGGGGCCGCCCACGCCGCGCAACTGGTCCGCGCCCACCGGTTGTGGGAGACGTATCTGGCCGAGCGCGCCGGGGTCGATCCCGACCTGGTCCACGCCGAGGCCGAACGCCTCGAACACGCCCACGACCTCAGCGAACGCCTCGACGAGCTGCTCGGCCGCCCCGAGCAGGACCCGCACGGCTCGGCGATCCCGCGCTAGTGATTCGAATCAAGGTAACCTCGAACCATTACGGATCGCGGGCTGACGTCTCGGGTTCGCGAAACAGATGCACCCCGCGATAGCCCGTCAGCGGTGGCGGCCTTCATCCGTCTTGATCCCGTTCAGGTCACGCGTCAATTTCATCAGCACCCGCCCCCACGCCTCGCCGTACCCCGCGACGAGGGCGGCGGCCGAGTCGTCGGGCAGCGCGACCTCGGCGCGGTAGGTGCCCTGGTGCATCACCTCGCCGTCGCCGGTGGATTCGTCGATCAACAGGAACGCGGCTTCGACGACCGCGGCGGGGGTGGTGCCGGTGCGGTCGCCGTGCAGCGCGATGACGCGGCCTTCGAGCGCGTACGGGGCGTGCAGCAGCGAGCCGCTGTCGATGACGGTCTGGAACGGGCCGGCGGCGTCGAGGTAGCGCGCGGCCTGGGCGGTCAGCAACTGGTCGGGTGCCGCGGCGAAAACCTCGTAAAAACTCGGAGCGTACTGGTCCGGCCCGACGCGCCAGACCAGCGCCTGGCGATCGAACGGCGCGACGATGTGCAGCCGACGCACCCGCAGCGGCGCGTCGATCGGGCGCTGGGCGCGGCGCTCGGGCGGCGTCACGGCCACGGTGTATTGCGCCTTGTCCGGGTAAGGCTTGCGCAGCGATTCGCACCCCGCGAAGACCAACAGCAACCCAACCATCACTAGCCGGCACGCTACGCGTGCCTGGCCTTTGAGGCCACCGAGCTTGCTTGGCATGCCGGCGATTGTGGAAGCCAACCTTGTCGTGTTCATCACGGCGATTCCTTCGGCGGCGGTTCGCCCAGCAGCAGTTGGGAGGGATAATCCTTCGCGCTCTCGCTGAGCGTTTCGAGGTTGTCGGTGATCTGCCGCAGGTTGAGCACGATGGTGCGCAGGTCGTCGGACTGGGTGGCGATCAGCGTGTCGGCGCGGCGGATGAGGCGGCGCAGGTCGGCGATCGCGGCGGGCGCTTCGTCGAACGCCGCGGCGACCTTTTCGTTATCCACCAGCTTGTGCAGGCTCTGGTTGGTGCCGCGCAGCTCGTCGATCAACGCGCTCGCTCCGCCCGAGAGCTGTTCAAGGTCCAGCTCATTGACCTTGCCGTCAAGGTCTTCGAGCAGCTTGCGCAGCTCGGCGGCGATCGTGTCGATCTTCGCGTTCTCCAGCGACGCGAGGATGTTCTCGGCCTTGGTCACGAACTCGGTGATCGTGCTGGGCGCAGACGGGACGTACAGGCCCTGCGGTGTCCAGTCGATCTGGCGCGGCGTCGGCGCGTTGTCGCCCAGGAAATCCAGCGAGAGGAACGGCGGGCCGGTCAGCCCCGAGCTGGCCATGCGGATACGCAGCCCGCGATCCACCACGCGCTGGGTCAGGTCCACGGGGCTTCGCCCGGACGAGGAACGGCCGCGCAAAAAGTCGCGGTCCACCTCGAACTCCACAAGGATCAGCCCCGCGTTGGCCAGTTGACGCTCGCTGGAAAGATGCCGCGTGTCGTATTTGTTCGACACGAAGTCGATCCGGCTGACCTTGCCGATCTGCACGCCGCGGATCTTCACCGGTGCGCCGACATCCAGCCCCTGCACCGACTCGTCAATATACGTCTCGAAAGTCTCGGTCTCGCGCAGCAGGGCCCCCGCGCCCAGCATCCCCAGCGCGATCAGCCCCAACGCGGTGGCGCTGATGACGAACAACCCGAGCTTGAAGTGGTTCGCTTTCGCAGCCATGAGATCATCCTATCGTTTGCGGGTCTTATTCGCTTTGATCCCCTGCCTTGAGGGAGGGGTTAGGGGAGGGTGCCGGGTTGGCGGGTGAGGTGAAGCGCACTGCATAAGTGACGCCGCCGCACCCCCTCCTGACCTCCCCCTCGGAGGGGGAGGGATCAGAAAAAATCCCTGACTCGCGGCGGGGAGCATCACGCCGTCGCCTCCGCTTGTCGGTTGAAGAACGCGCGCACGAACGCGTCATCGCTTTGATCGCGCAGCTCGGCGGGCGGGCCTTGCGCCACGAGCGTCTGGCGGGCGGCGTCGAGCACGATCACCCGGTCGGCGATGGTGAAGATGCTCGGCAGCTCGTGCGTCACCACCACGAACGTCATGCCCTGCAGCTTCGCGCAGCGCAGGATCGTCTGGTCCAGCTCGGCGGAGGTGATCGGGTCGAGCCCGGCGCTGGGTTCGTCGAGGAAGAGGATGCGCGGGTCCAGCGCCATCGCGCGGGCGATGGCGGCGCGCTTCTGCATCCCGCCGGAGACCTCCGAGGGCAGCTTGCCCGCCGCGGCTTCGAGATCGACGACCCGCAGCTTCGTCAGGGCGATCATGTCCCGCATCGGCCGGGGCAGGTCGGTGAACTCCTCCAGCGGCAGGCGGACGTTCTCCAGCAGCGTGAGCGAGCCGAACAGCGCCCCGCTCTGATACATCACGCCGATCTTGCGGAGGATCGCGTCGCGCTGTTTGCCGGTGGCCGCGGCCAGGTCGTCGCCGTCGATGAGGATCGTCCCGCCCGCCGGTTCGTACAGGCCGATCATGTGCTTGAGCAGCGTGCTCTTGCCGCAGCCGGAGTTGCCCGCGATGACGATGATCTCGCCGCGCTGCACGTCGAACGACACGCGATCGATGACGGTCTTCCCGCCGTACGCTGCGCGGAAGTCGTTGACTTCGATGATGGGGCGGACATCGCTCACTTTATCCCCCCACGCGCGAGCCGCGCGTGCCTTGATCCCCCTCCCTTGAGGGAGGGGTTAGGGGCGGGTGGGGAACGCTCGAAAGCGATGGGAAAGCACAGGTTCCTCGCCCCCCCCCCCCCCCCCCCCCCCC
>CAZTLX010000124.1:6664-12703 GCA_964614575.1 uncultured Phycisphaeraceae bacterium
TAGGGGAGGGTGGGGCGTGTGGTTGAAGGTCAGCGTTGGGTTCTGCGGTTGTTTCGCGCCGCCGCACCCCCTCCTGGCCTCCCCCTCGGAGGGGGAGGGATGAAGAAAAAGTGGTGGTTTGGTCCCGTTTCGCATCATCATCAAATCCCCAGGAAATACAGCACCACGCCGATGACCCCGTCCGCGGCGACGACGAGCACGATGCCGGCGACGACCGCCTTGGTGGTCGATTCGCCCACCGCGCCCGGTCCCGAGCCGGTCCGCAACCCGCGCAGGCACCCGACCCCCGCGACCAGCAGCGCGAAGACGACCATCTTGACCAGGCCTTGGATGAGGTCGGTCGGCGTCGCGGAGGTGCTCACCGCGTTTAAGTAAAACGACAGCGAGTAGCCCAGCGACGCCTGCACGAGGTACCCGCCGACGATGCCCATGACCGTGGCGAACAGTGAGAGCAGGGGGACGACCATCATCGCGGCGAGGACGCGCGGGACGACGAGGAAGCGTGTGGGGTCGAGGCCGAAGGTCTCCAGGGCGTTGAGTTCCTCGGTGACTTTCATCGTGCCGATCTCCGCGGCAAACGCCGAGCCGGAGCGCCCGGCCAGGATGATCGCGGTGATCAACGGCCCCAGCTCGCGGATCATCGCGACCGAGACGAGCGTCGGGATCAGGCTGTCGGCACCGAAGCGGCGCATGGGCGCGGCCGACTGAAACGCGATGATCAGCCCGATGAGAAACCCAAGGAGGCAGACGACGGGCACGGCATCGGCGCCGACGCGTTGGGCGATGACCAGCGCGTCGCGCCAGCGGACCTGACGCGGGTGCGTGAAGGCCCAGGCCAGGGCGAGCGTCATCTCGCCGACGAAGCTGATCAGCGTGACGACGTCGTCGAGGATCAGCGCGGTGGAGTGGCCGACCTGCGAGACCCAGCCGGGCGGGCGGGTCGGGGTGAGCGTGGCGGCGGAGGGGTCGTGGAGTGTGGCGGAGCGGACAAGCGCTTCGAGGTCGGGGCTGAGGCCGGCGAACGTGAGGGTGTGGCCTTGGGCGTGGGCGAGTCGGCGCAGCTCGGCGAAGAGGCCCAGGCCCGCGCCGTCGCAGTAGTCGAGGCCCGAGCCGTCGATCACGACGTCGCCGGGGTGGGATTGCAGGGCGGCGGTGGCGTCGGGCCAGAGGGCGGGCAGGGCGTGTCGGTCGAGCCGGCCGACCAGCGCGAGGGTCAGCCCGCCGCCGGGGGTGGGGCGGGTGTCGAGTCGTGCGGCAGCGGTCGTCGTGTCGTCGGGCATATCTGGCTGGTTGTCCCACGGCCCGCGGGTGAGGGAGTTGTACCGCGGGCAGGCGGACGATTCGAGCCAAACCGAACGCTTGACGGCATGATTCTATTTGCAGAGTATATGCCATATATGAAACTTGCCCCGCCGACCCCCGCCGCCGACCCGGCCCCCGCGCTCTCGCGTGGTCTGGCGGTGCTGCGGGCGCTGGCGACCGACGGGCCGCAGACCCTCGAGCAACTGGCCCGCGCCTCGGGCTGGCCCAAGAGCTCGCTGCTGCGGCTGCTGCGGAGCCTGGAGGGTTTCGGCGCGGTGCGGCGGGACACGGCCACCAAGCGTTACCACGCGCTGCTCACGCTCACCCCGCTGGGCGACCGCGGGCCGGGGCTGCTGGAACGCGCCGCACCGCTGCTCGACGCGCTGTGTGCCGCGACGGCCCAGACCACCGAGCTCTACGCCTGGGGCGACGGCACGCTGACGATGATCGATCGCCGCGAGCCGGAGGACGCGCTGGTGTCGGTCCGGGCGCGGATCGGCTTCCACCGTCACCTCGCGGAGCTCGAGGCGTTGTCGCAGGTGGTACACGCGTTTGATGACACGGCGAAGCTGCCGAACAAGCCCTGGGCGTGGCGCGGCGGCAAGCGCGTCACGCTCAGACTCACCGCGGCCCGCAAGGCGGTGGCCGAGGCGCAGCGGCGGGGGGTGGGCATCGATCTGGGGGTGAATGAATACGGCATCCGCCGCTACGCCGCGCCGCTGCGCGTGGGGCAACACCTGCTCGGCGTGCTGGCGATCGCGCAGTTCTGCACGCCCCGCGATGCGAACGCTTCGAGCGAATTGCGCGATGCGTTGCGCGAGGCGGCGCAGCGTTTAAGTGACATCCTCAACACCCCGCCCACGCTGCGGGCGGGCTACCCCCGGAAGATTTCTTCCCTGAACCCTGAACCCTGAACCCCCGGAACCTGCTCATGCGAATCCTTTACCTCGACCTCGACGCGCTTAACCCCCGCCACCTCTCGTGCTACGGCTACCACCGCCCGACCTCACCGACGATCGATCAAATCGCGGTCGAGGGCGTGCGCTGCGAGAACGTGTACACCTCCGACGCGCCGTGCCTGCCTTCACGCACCGCATTTTATCAGGGACGCTTCGGTATCCAGACCGGGGTCGTGGGCCACGGCGGGACCGCGGCCGACCCCAAACGCGAGGGCAAGCTCCGCGGCTTCCGCTCCTGCTACGAGGAGGAATCCTTCCCCCGCCAACTGCAGAAGGTCGGCTTCCACACCGCGATGATCTCGCCCTTCGGCCAACGCCACGCGGCGCATCAGTTCTACGCCGGGTTCCACGAGATCCACAACACCGGCAAGGGCGGCATGGAGCCGGTCGAGGTCGTCCAGCCCGTCGTCGATCGCTGGATCGATCAGCACGCCCGCGAAGACAACTGGTACCTGCACATCAACTACTGGGACATCCACACGCCCTACCGCGCGCCGCAAGACTACGGCAACCCGTTCGAGAACGACAGCGACACCGCCCACATCACCGACGCCATGCTCGACGCGCACATCCAGCGCTACGGCCCGCACTCGGCGCAGGACTTGGGCATGTACATCGACAACGACACCGACAACTTCCCCCGCTTGCCCAAACGCATCACCGACCGCAAGTCGCTCAAGCAATGGCTCGACGGCTACGACACCGCGATCCGCTACGTCGATGACCAGATCAAGACGATCATCAACAAGCTCAAGGCCGCGGGCGTCTATGACGAGACCGCCATCATCATCTCGGCCGACCACGGCGAAAACCAGGGCGAGCTGGGGGTCTACGGCGAGCACGGCACCGCGGATGTCGGCACCTGCCGCATCCCCATGGTCATCAAGTGGCCCGCCCCCGGAAGTCAAGACAAGACGCTCGGGGCGGGGACGGTTGATCACGCCCTGCACTACCACCTCGACTGGGCACCGACCTGCATGGAACTGCTCGGCCACGGCGATAAGTGCTCGCACCTGTGGGATAGTGAAAGCTACGCGCAGGCCATCAAGACCGGCAAGCCGGGGGGGCGTGACGAGCTGGTCATCAGCCAGTGCTGCCACGTCTGCCAGCGCGGCGTGCGCTTCGATAACTGGATGTATGTCCGCACCTACTGCGACGGGTTCCACCCGTTCCCGCAGGAGATGCTCTTCGACCTCAAAGCCGACCCGCTCGAGCAGCACAACGTCGCGGAGCAGCACCCGGACGTGGTGCGTGACGCGGCGTATCGGCTGATGAACTGGCACGATGCGCAGATGCAGAAGATGGCTAAACACGCCAGCGACTCGGTCGATCCGCTGTGGACAGTGATCCGCGAGGGCGGGCCGTTCCACGCGCTCTTCGAGCCCGGCCGCAGCCCGCTGCCCAGGTACCTCAAGCGGCTGGAAGAGACCGGCCGTGCGCAGGGCGCGAAGGAACTGCGCGAGAAGTACCCGGCGCTGGCGTGAAACCGATCGCCGCGCCGCGCGACGAACAATAGCCGGCGAGCTACGCCTCGCCGGGCGTGCGACCTTGCGCGGCGGATTTGTCGATGCGCAATAAAAAACCGGCGAGGCGTAGCTCGCCGGCTATTTTATTATCACGATCGTGGCGGGGCGATCAGGCCTTGCGCCGCCGCACCGCGAGCACCGCCCCGGCGAAGCCGAGCAGCGCGAGCGAAGTCGGCTCGGGGATATCGACGCTCGCCAGTGCCGCCTCGAAGCTCTGGCCGCCCTCGGACCAGTTGGCGGCGAGCACCGCGAGGTCGAACTCGTCAACGATGAAGTTGCCGTCAAAGTCGCCGTTGTACCAGTCGATGAAGTTCTCGGCATTGGACAGGGCGTCGGGGTCACCCGGCACCCGCCAGGCATCGGCGAGGGCTTGCAGGTCGAGGATATCCACCACGCCGTCCATGTTCGCGTCGCCGGGCAGCAGCTCGAAGACGGGGGTGTCGGGGTTGAAGGTGTCGCCCGGGGCCAGCCCGCGGAGGAAGCCGTAGTACCCCAACTCCGCGGCATCGACGTTGACAAACTGCTCGAGCGGCAGGTTCGCCAGCGACTGGTCCGCGAGCGTTTTGGCGAAGTCGTAGATGGCTTGGGCGTCGGTCTCGGCGGGGTCCAGCCCGTAGTTCTGCAGACGGGACGCGGCCTCGGTGTAGCTGATATTTTCGTGGCGCTTGGCCAGGCCGATCAACCGCAGCAGGTCGCCGACCTCGTCCATCGGGTCATCGGGGTCGGCATGGCGGATCAGCAATTGGGAGTAGTACTGGAAGTTGGAGATCATGCCCCCGCCGCCACCGCCTACCACGATGGGGTTGCCGGTGGAGCCTTGCACGGCCCCGTCGCCGAAGATCCCGGAGACGACGGTCGAGCCGTCGCCCCCCTGGTTGTCCACGTCGTCGATGACGTCGGCGATCCACTGGGCCCAGGGCGCGGTGCGCACGTCGCCGGAGACGGTGTTGAACAGCGGGGGCACCGGCCCGAAGGACGTGATGCTGACGATGTTGTCGCCCATGAGCTGCGGGCCGCCGGAGTCACCCTGGGCGGAGGAGGTTTCGCGGGCGATGCGCCACTGGGAGTTGGGTTCGCCGTTGGCCTGCCCGGAGAGCGTGTCGCGGGGGGAGTCGATATCGAAGTCGGAGTAGATGATGGCGTCGTTGAGGCCGCCGGTGTACTCGTACATGTTGCGG
Organism: uncultured Phycisphaeraceae bacterium; assembly: GCA_964614575.1. Taxonomy (GTDB): domain Bacteria; phylum Planctomycetota; class Phycisphaerae; order Phycisphaerales; family Phycisphaeraceae; genus JBGTLW01. Next base: position 11,630 of record CAZTLX010000124.1, read on the forward strand.
CCGGTGCGTTTGCGGCCGTCGTTGTTGACCTGGCCCTCGATGCCGTTGCCCGAGGTGCCGTAGCCGACCATGTTGTAGACGTTGCCGACCTCGCGCCGGTCATCAACCGGGAAGATGGAGTAGGGGCCGAAGGTTTCAACAGACAGCTCAGTGCTCAGACGGATCAGCGCGATGTCGGATTCGCTGACCACGTTGCCGTCGTAGCTGGCGGGGACATACCAGTCTAACGCGGGGATATGTTGGGTCGGGTTGGTGGAGTTGAAGCGATCGCCGAAGGCCACGCTGATCGAGTCGGAATCGGTCACGACGTGCGCCGCGGTGAGGAACCAGTGATTAGGTGATGCGCCGGGCGCGTCGGGGCTGGTGATCAGCGCTCCCGAGCCGTGGCCGAGGAACTCGCCCGCATCGTCAAACCCGAGGACCGCGCCCACGGGGTTGAAGCTGCTTTTCGCCTTGCCCACCGAGACCGCGCCGTGCGTGGCGTCGAGGTAGATCAGCGCGTCGGCGGCGGGGCAAAACGCCAGCGACGTCAGCACGCCGGCCAGCACGGGAAGTCGGAATGGGAGGGGTTGGATCATGACAGAACTCCGGGGTCAATTGATACGCAAAGCGTAAAAGTTAAGCGTTCATATCCTAACAACAAATCAATCACCGGCGGCGCGGCTCCAGTAGCCTTCGGGCCGGCCGATGGAAGCCGGGTTGCCGATCGTGCTTGGCGGATCAAAGACCGCCACGTGCCCATCGACGAACACATAATTCACCGCCAGCCTCTCCTCGCTGCCATGAAGCAGGTGGGCACGGAAGGGGGACGGCATCTGATCGAGGTGGCGATTGATCTCCGCATTGGCTTGCGCGCCCTGCCGATTGTAGAAGCCGGAACCCGAGGTCGTCGATCGCTCGGTGACCGCGATCGTATCGCTGGGCGACGGGATGTCGCCGGCCCCGAGCACGAAGCGCGTGGCGTTCTGCGGGGTGCCATCGTCGACGACGCCGACGCCACGGGTTACCCCCGTGCCGAGGTCCGTCCCCGCCCGCACCATCGCGTAGCTGCGCACCGCCTCGGGGATCAGGTCC
>CAZTLX010000125.1:0-12559 GCA_964614575.1 uncultured Phycisphaeraceae bacterium
GCGGGGGTGGGCTTTTGTGGGCGGGCGACATGTTGAAAACAGAGCACCCCCTCCGGCTATTGAGGGGGTGGTCTGTAGGTAAAGAGTTGTATGACGGTAGTGCAATCGCCGTGCCAACGCGTGCGGAGCGGCGGGATTGCGGCCGGGTGCGCTGATCCGGGGCATTGGGGGGTGTAAGCGGGGCGGCGTGCCTAATCCTTGACCAACTGCGGCACCGCCTCGCGCCACGCGGCGAGGATGTGCTCGATGATCGGCTCGAGCCCGTCGCGGTGCTTCACGCTGCCCATGACGAACGGCCCATCGTCACGCATCCTCTTCGCGTCTCGCTCCATCACCGACAGGTCGGCGCCGACCGCCTCGGCCAGGTCGATCTTATTAATGACCAGCAGGTCCGATTGCGTGATGCCCGGCCCGCCCTTGCGCGGGACCTTGTCGCCCCCGGCCACGTCGATGACGTAGATGGTGTAGTCGGCCAGCTCGCGTGAGAAGTGGGCGGCGAGGTTGTCGCCCCCCGACTCGCAGAGCAGCAGTTGCGGGCGGTGCGCGGCGGTGAGGTCTTCGAGGGCGAGGATGTTGGGCGTGACGTCTTCACGGATCGCGGCGTGCGGGCAGCCGCCGGTCTCGACCGCGGCGATGCGCTCGGCGGGCAGGGCGTGATGGCGCACAAGGAACTCGGTGTCCTCGCGGGTGAAGATGTCGTTGGTGACCACGGCGAGGCTCAGCCGATCGCGCAGGGCTTCGCAGAGGCGGAGCACGAGGGCGGTCTTGCCCGAGCCGACCGGCCCGCCGATGCCGACGGTGAAGGCGCGGCGGGAAAAATCGCGGTCGAGGTGCCGGGCCTCGCGGTGGTGGTAGTGGCCGGGCGAATCGAGGTGCTCGTGGGTGTGGTCGTGATCGTGGGAGTGGTGTCGGTGCATGGGGTTGGGTTGGGGTTCTGGGGTGAGCGGTGAGGGGTTTCGGGTTTGGGGTGAAGGGGGTTTGAGTGTCGTGGATTGGCCGCTAGCGGCTTCGCGAGGGCTTCACGTTGGCGGGGACTTAAAGGTTTCGCAAATCCGCAAGCGGCCACCGGTCTCCTATCTCCTGACTTCTATTTCCTATTTACCATCTTCTAACTCCTAACTCCTAACTCCTAACTCCTGACTCCTGACTCCTGACTCCTGACTCCTGACTCCTAACTCTGAAACAACCGCGAATAAATGCGGTCCTGGTTGGTTTGGGCGAGGGTGAGCAGGGGGGTGGGGTCGGCGGCGTCGTCGAGGGCGATCAAGAGGCCGCGGCGGGCGGCGTCTTGCGCGGCGGGTCCGAGCTGGTGGGTGAGCGTTTGCGCGTGCAGCGGGCCGAGCAGCCCGAGTCGGACGGCGGCGGACATGACGCTGCGCAGGGTCTGGAAGAGGAAGAGTTGGGCGGCCTGATCGAGGTTGAGCGATAGGTGGCGGGCGATGTAGCCGAAGCACGGCGCGAGGTGGCCGAGGGTGTTGCCGCGGCGCAGGGCGGTGTCGAGCGCGGCAAGCGCGGGGATGTCAAATGCTCCGAAGCAGGCGCGGGCCAGCGCGCGGCCCATCGCCCGGCTGGCGCGGTGGGCGACGTGGTTGGTGAGCATGGCGTCGGCCAACTGATCGAGGTCGGTCAAGGTTTCGATGCGGCCTGTCTCATACGCGGCCCGCAGCAAAGGCACGCTGGTGTGGCACTGCTGGCGCAGGGCCGCGGCGGCGAACGCGCCGGTCGCGGAGGGTTCGGGCAAGAGGCCCCCGACGCGGGCGGCTTCGAGGCCCGCGGAGTGCGCAAACCCGCCGCTGGGGAACGCGGAGTCGGCCAACTGCCACAGCAGCCAGGTGTTTGAGGTGGGGTGATCTTGCACGGCAAAGTCATGCTAGCAAACCGGGAGCCAAGGCCCGAGGGCTGAGCGCATTGCGCGCGTTGTCGCCCGATAAACGATTGGATGGTGCGCGATTGCCTATTGCTTGCGCAGCGCCCCCGCGATTACGGCGTCGCCCCGGCTTGGCACAGCCTTTGCATTCATGGTGTCTTAACCGTGCGGGTTTCTCCGTCAAGGGCATCCGTACGGAGCGACCGGGGTTTCCGGGTCTGGAGGATGAGGCGTCGGCTCGGCCCGTGGGGCGGTCGATGAACAACATGGGTTAGACCCGCCAATGGCGCAGCACGTTTCGTGCGGTTGTGGATCGGACGCAGTTGTCCGATGCCGTGTGATATCCCTGCGCGATGGCATGAACAGGAGACCGACTCAATGGGTTGGATTTCGACGCACAAGAATCGGATCGTCGGGAGCTCGATGGCTCTCGGCCTGGCCTGCGCCGCCCCCGTGGCGATCGCACAAGAAGAATCGCCGATGAAGATCAGCTTCGCCGGCGGCGTGGACTACAACACGCACTTCATCTCCTACGGCTTCGACGTGTGGGGTGTGGGCAATGACTTCGGCAAGGACATGACCCTCAACCCCTGGGCGGAAGTGGCCGCGGACTTCGGCAGCTTCTCGATCGTCGTGGGCACCTGGTGGGATGTGAACTCCAACGCCACCTCAGCCATCGGCGGCCAACTCCAGGAAGTGGACATGTACTACGGCATCTCGTTTGATGTCGATAAGTTCTCGTTCGGCATCACCTATCAGGACTGGGTGTACGCCGGCGGCGTCGAGAAGATCCTCGACCTGTCGGTCGGTTACGACGACTCGGAGCTGTGGGGCGGCGATTTCGCGCTCAACCCCAGCCTCGTGCTCCACAAACGCCTCGGATCGAGCAACATCGCCGCCGCCAACGTCGGTGGCAACACCGAGTCGGAGAACGGGTGGGTCGCGGTCCTCGGCGTCGAGCCGGGCTTCACGCTGCTCGACAGCGAGGACTACCCGATCGACCTGTCGATCCCCGTGGCCGTCGGCTTCTTCCTCGACGAGGGCTTCCACGGCACCAACGCCGATGGCACCGCCATCGCCGATGACGGCTTCGGCTACTTCTCGATCGGTGCCAACCTCTCCATGCCCCTGACCTTCATCCCCGCCGAATACGGCGCGTGGTCCGCCGGCCTAGGCCTGACCTACTACTACACCGATGACGATGTCATCCCCAACGAAGACGACAGCTTCATCACCGGCACCATCGGTATCTCGGTCAGCTTCTAAACCCTGACCGACCCCGATGGGTCGATGCCATGAAGACCTCCTCCAGGTTCGGATCGGTCGGCGGCAAGGCCACCCTTGCCGCCGACCCCCGAACGGGGAGATGAAAAAGCAAGATCGTTTCCGGGCAAGACCGGGGAATCCGGGCCGCCGTTCCGGGGCGCGGGGGACGGGGGGAGCGGTTGAGGGCGATGGGTGTCATCGGCCCGCCGCAGCGTTCGTAGAAGACAAGCATCACTCGTGGAGACGAGTAAGGAGCTGAAACATGTTGAAAAGGATAAGTCAATGGGCCGCGGCCGCCGCGCTGGGCGCGACCACACTGGCCGGCTCGGCGCTGGCCCAGGAAACCGTGAAGATCGGGGTCCTGCACTCGCTTTCGGGCACGATGGCGATCTCGGAAACCTCGCTGCGTGACGTGGTGCTCATGGCCGCGCAAGAGATCAACGCGGCCGGAGGTGTCACCGTCGATGGCAAGAGCTACATGATCGATCCGATCGTCGTGGACCCCGCCTCCGACTGGCCCTTGTTTGCCGAGAAGGCCAAGGAGCTGATCGATCAGGATGTGGCGGCGATCTTCGGCTGCTGGACCTCGGTGTCCCGCAAGTCGGTGCTGCCTGTGATCGAAGAAAAGAACGCGCTGCTGTTCTACCCCGTGCAGTATGAAGGCGAAGAGCAGTCGCTTAACGTCTTCTACACCGCGGCCTCGCCGAACCAGCAGTTGGTCCCGGCCGCGGCTTACGCGATCGAAGAACTCGGCGCCAAGAAGTTCTACCTCCTGGGCACCGACTACGTCTTCCCCCGCACCGCCAACAAGGTGCTCAAGGCCTACCTGATCAAGGAAGGCGTGCCCGAGTCGAACATCAAGGAAGTCTATACCCCGTTCCACCATCAGGACTACCAGACGATCGTCAGCGAGATCAAGACCTTCGCCGCCTCGGGCGACGCGGTGGTGCTCTCGACGATCAACGGCGACTCGAACGTGCCGTTCTACACCGAGTTCGCCAACCAGGGCCTGACCGCCGACGATTGCCCGATCATCGCGTTCTCGGTCTCCGAGGACGAGCTGCGGGCGATGGACACCTCGAAGCTGGTGGGCCACCTCGCGGCGTGGAACTACTTCATGTCGATCGACACGCCGGAGAACGCGGCGTTCATCAAGACGTTCAAGGAATACTGCGCCAAGAACAACCTGCCCGGCGGGGCCGACCGTGTGACGGCCGACCCGATCGAGGCGGCGTACTTCGGCGTGTACGTCTGGAAGGCCGCCGCCGAGAAGGCCGGCAGCTTCGAGGTCGATAAGGTCCGCGAAGCGGTGTACGGCATGGAATTCGATGCCCCCGGCGGTAAGAAGAAGATGCACGAGGACAACCAGCACACCTACAAGCCGGTGTACATCGGGGAGATCCGTGCGGACGGCCAGTTCGACATCGTCTGGCAGTCCGAAGGCCTGGTCGAGCCCGATTCGTACAGCAGCCTGCTGCACAGCGAAGAAGAGCTCAAGGCCATCAAGCCGACCGGCGGTCCGAAGGAGTAACCGAGTCGGCCGGAGTAAGTTGAAAACACGCCGGCCCTCGGGTCAAACCGAGGGCCGGTTTTCTAAGAGGTCACGCCTCGTGTCATCGGGCGGGAACGGCGCGGCCATCCATGGACCGATGATCGAGTGGGAAGCCATTTAGCATGCTGCAGACGCGTCTTTGGGTACGGCTGACGGCTTGTCTCTTGCTGGCGGCGAGCCTGACCACACCGGCGCGCTCGGCGGACGATGCCGATCGACCTCTCGCGCAGGCCGGTGCGGGTGACTTCGCTTCGGAAGACCAAACCGAGGCGCTGGCCCCGGCCGAGGATGCCGATCCGCCGTCGCAGATCGCGGAGCAGCGGCTCGTCGAACTGGTCATGGCGTTGACGGACCGCGATGGCGATGAAGCCGCGGCCAAAGCGTTGATCCAGATCGCCAACGAGGGGGATGACCGCGCCACCCTGGCGCTGGCGCGGGTGTACGACAACAAGGTGCTGCTCTTCGAAGGCACCCCGGTTTATGTGGCCCAGCGCATCGCCGACGATAGCGGGACGCTGCTGCCCGAGTCGTATCAGGCCAACGAGCAGATCGCCGCGAAGCTGGCGATGGGCCAGACGATCGATGTCGGCGCCGTGTACCCGCTGTTCAGCGACAACGACGTGGTCGCGAACACCGAGCCGCAGCTCATCCCGACCGACCTGCTCGAAAACTACCGCGCCCAGCGCAACGCCCGCCGGTTGATCAAACCGGTGATCAACGTCCTCGCCCTCAAGTCGCGCAACGCGCCGACGCGTGCCGCGGCCGCGAAGAAGATCGGCGACTCGCGTGAGGTCGAGGCGTTGCCGCTGCTCGAAACGCTGGCGGTCGAGGACCCGCATTGGAAAGTGCGCTACATCGCCGAGGAATCGGTGCAACTGATGGTCGCCCTCGGGGCCGTGCCCGACACCACGCCCCAACAGCGGCTTGACGCGGTGCAGCGCTTGGGCGAGATGGACAGCGTCCGGGCGTTCGCGCAGCTCCAGACCGTGCGCGACGGGCTGGAAGCCGACGACCCAGACCTCGCCATCTACGACACCGCCATCAACAAGATCTCCCGGCACATCAGCCTCACCAACTGGATCAGCAACACGTTCTTTGGTTTGTCGGCCGGGTCGATCCTCGTGCTCATGGCGCTGGGCCTGGCCATCACCTTCGGGCTGATGGGCGTGATCAACATGGCCCACGGCGAGATGCTGATGATCGGCGCCGTCACAACCTACCTCTGCTACGAGCTGATCGGCAAGCTGCTGCCGCCCGCCTATTTCGACTGGTTCTACCTCATCGCGTTCCCCGTCGCGTTCCTCGCCGCGGCGCTGGTCGGCCTGCTCACCGAGGTCACCATCGTCCGCTGGCTCTACAAGCGCCCGCTCGATTCGCTGCTGGCGACCATCGGCGTGAGCCTCATCCTCATCCAACTGGTCCGCAATCAGCTCGGCGACAACCTCGGCATCCGCCGCCCCGGCCTGCTCACCGGCGGCTGGGAGGTCATGCTCGACGTCACGCTCGGTTACAGCCGCCTGTTCCTCATCGGCCTGGCGATCTTCTGCGTGCTGCTGGTCGTCGGCCTGTTCCGCTACACGAAGATCGGGCTGATGATCCGCGCCACCGTGCAGAACCGCGAGATGGCCCAGTCCCTGGGCGTCAACACCCGCCTCGTGGACATGTTCACCTTTTCCTTCGGCACCGGCCTCGCGGGCCTCGCCGGCTTCGGCATCTACCTCATCAGCAACGTCACCCCCGAGATGGGGCAGGGCTACATCGTCCAGAGCTTCCTGGTCACCGTCGTCGGCGGCGTCGGCAAGCTCATCGGTGTGATCGCCTCGGGCCTGGGCATCGGCGTCATCCTCAAGGTGCTCGAACCGATCGTCATCATCGAGGAGCCCACCAAGATCTTCGACGCCGTCTGGGCCTACGTCGCGGTCACCATCATGGTGGTCATGTTCATCACCCGCCGACCCGCCGGGCTCTTCCCCGACAAGGGCCGGCTCGCGGACCAGCAGACCGGCGAATCCACCCCCTGGCTGGCCGCGAAAGCCGGCGGCAACGGCCGCGATCTGGTCATCGGGTCCGCGCTGATGTTCATCGGCCTGATCGTTATCCCCCTGCTGTACATCACGGGATACATCGGCACGGGCGACCTGAACAAGTACGGCCAATGGGTCAGCTTCGCCATCTGCGCCATCGGACTCGACCTGCTCTGGGGCTACATGGGCATCCTCAGCCTCTGCCAGTTCATGTTCTTCGCCTTCGGTGGATACGCCATGGGCCTGTACCTGATCATGCACGGCCCGATGCGCGCCAACGGCATCCCCGAATGCCTCGCCTATGTCATGTCCGATGTCGGCGGGGGCGCGCCGCCGTTCTTCCTCGCCTGGTTCGTTTCGTTCCCGCTGGCCATGTTCCTGGGCCTGCTCTTGCCGGCGGTGTTCGCGTTCCTGCTGGGCGTGTTGATGTTCCGCAGCCGCGTGCGCGGCGTCTATTTCGCCATCATCACCCAGGCGATCACCGTGGCCATGGCCCTGGTCTTCCAGAAGAACGACCTGAAGCTCGGGGGCACCAACGGCCTGACCTTCGACACCAGCAAGACCACGCTGCTCGGCTTCCCCATCGCCCAGCCCGCGGGCACGCCGTGGTATGAGCTGACGCGGTTCTGGCTCTACATCGCCTCGGTACTCGCGCTGCTCGCGGTCATCCTCTTCGCCAAGTGGCTGGTCGGCTCGCGGTTCGGCCGCGTGCTGGTGGCGATCCGCGATGACGAAACCCGCCTCCGCTTCGCGGGCTACACCACGTGGACCTACAAGGCCGCGATCTTCACCATCGCCGGCGCGATCGCCGCGCTCGCCGGCATGCTCTACGTCCCGCAGAAGGGCATCATCACGCCGCACCAGCTCGCCGCGTTCGCCTCGATCATGGTGGTCATCTGGGTCGCGGTCGGCGGCCGCGGCTCGCTGTGGGGCCCGGTGATCGGCGCGATCTTCGTCAGCTTCGTGTACGACCGCATGTCGTCGATCGCGCCCAACTACTGGAAGATCGTGCTCGGCGGGCTCTTCATCGCCGTGCCGCTGGTGCTGCCCGGCGGGCTGATGAGCCTGCCGCAGGTCGCGATGTCGCTGTTGCGCGGCGGCGGCTCGGCCGGGACAAAACGCCCCGCCGACGTCTCGGCCGGTGTCGCGGGACCCAAGCCCGCGGGAGGTGAGGCGTGATCGATATCGCCGTCCTCGAACGTGACCCGCGCCAATACGACTATCGCGTCGAAGGCCCGCGCCAAAGCCAGCTCTGGAATGAACGCTACCTCCTGTTCCTCGAGGATGTGACGGCGGTGTTCGACGGGTTCAAGGCCCTCGACATCGAGGACCTTGGCATCGGGCACAACGAGCTGCGCGTCGTCGTCGGGCCCAACGGTGCCGGCAAGACCACGATGTGCGACGTGATCTCCGGCATGACCCGCCCCGCGACGGGCAAGGTGTATTTTGACGGCCAGGAGATCACCGGGCAGGACGAGTCGGCGATCGCGCAGAAGGGCGTCGGCCGCAAGTTCCAGGTGCCCAACGTCTTCGACTCGCTGACGGTCTGGGAGAACATGCTGCTCGCGCTGCCGGCGATCATCAACGCCACGCCGATCGACCCTCGGAAGTTAGACCCGCGCATGGCGGGGCCGGGCGGGATCGCCATGCTCAAGGCCGCGCGACGCTTCTTCAACGCCGGCGGCCGCGAGACCGCCGAGTCGCGCGACCGCATCGCGTCCATCCTCCAGCGCGTCAACCTCCTCGAACACCGCGACACCGCCGCCACCCACCTGTCCCACGGCCAGAGGCAGTGGCTGGCCATCAGCTCGCTCATCCTCGCCCAGCCCAAGCTGCTGCTGGTGGACGAGCCCGCCGCCGGCCTCACCGACTTCGAGACCGCGCTCACCGCCGAACTCCTGCTGGAACTCAAGAACGAACACACCATCATCTGCATCGAGCACGACATGGAGTTTGTCCGCCAGCTCGGCTCACGCGTGACCGTGCTCAACGAAGGCAAGGTCCTCGCCGAGGGCACGCTCGATCAGGTGCAGGCCAACGAGGATGTGATCGAGGCGTACCTTGGGAGATAGGGGTCAGGGGTCAGGGACCAGGGATCAGTCGATCCTGCCTACCTGATCCCCGGTCCCTGAACCCCGAACCCTGATTCCACCATGCTCAACATCACCCAACTCAACTTCTCTTACGGCGGGGTCAAGGCGCTCAGTGATGTGTCGATGTCCTTCCCCCCCGCGCAGATGACCTGCGTCATGGGGCGCAACGGCGTCGGCAAGACCACGCTCATGCGCAACATCGTCGGCCTGCTGCGCAGCGCCTCCGGCGAGATCGAACTCGGCCCCGACAGCCTGATGAGCCTGCCCGCCAGCCGACGCGCCCGCCGCGGCATCGGCTACGTCCCGCAGGGTCGCATGATCTTCCCCAAGCTCACCGTCGAGGAGAACCTGCGCGTCGGCCTCCAGGCCCGCGCCGACGGCGTGAAGAAGATCCCCGCCGAGGTCTACGACCTGTTCCCCATCCTCAAAGACTTCCTCAAACGCAAGGGCGGCGACCTTTCCGGCGGCCAACAACAACAACTCGCGATCGCCCGCGCCATGGTCGGCGACCCGAAAGTCCTCATCCTGGATGAGCCGACCGAAGGCATCCAGCCCAACATCATCCAGCGCATCGGCGAGGTGCTCACCGAACTCATCGCCCAGCGCAACATGACCATCGTCCTGGTCGAGCAGTATGTCGATTTCGTCCGCAAGTTCGGCGACCAGTTCTACATCATGAACCGCGGCCAGGTGGTCGCCTCCGGACCGACCGCCGACCTCACCACCGAACTGGAGCGACAACACCTGAGCGTTTGATCGCGGCGTGCCGATTTCGATCGGCATATGAATCAACGCCAATGCGTCATGCCCACCCTCGCCCCGACCGCCCCCACGCACCGAGCCCCGTCCGCTGATAACCTGCGCCCGATGGGAGCCTCGACCCAAACCAACGTTGCCTGGCGCATCGGCCGCGGCAGCGCTACGATCGCGAACGTCCGCGGCCGCCCGGTGTGCGTGCGCGACGAGGCCTCCGAGCCGCTCAAGCTCCTGTGCCCCGACCACGGCAGCGCCGCGGCGTGGCTCTACGCCAGCAGCTACGGCGGCGGGCTGGTCGCCGGTGACCGCATCGAGCTTGCGATCGAGGTGCAGCAGCACACCGCGGCCGTGCTCACCACCCAGGCCTCGACGAAGGTCTATCACCAGCACGCCGGCCGCGGCGCGCAGCAGCACCTGCACGCGACGGTCGCGCCCGGCGGGCTGCTCGCGTGCGTGCCCGACCCGCTCACCTGCTTCGCCGACGCGTCCTACGATCAGACCCAGCGCTTCGACCTTGCCGCCGATGCGTCGCTGGTGCTGGTCGATTGGCTCACCGCCGGCCGGGCCGCGATGGGCGAGTCGTGGCAGCTCGCCCACTACGCCAGCCGCAACGACGTGCGCATCGACGGCCGCCTGATCGCCCGCGAAGCGACGCGCCTCGACCGCGACGAAGGCCCGCTGACCGATCCGTTGGCCACCGGCGGCGACCACTGCCTCGCGACCGTGCTGCTGGTCGGCCCCGCGTGTGTCGCGGCCGGGCACGCCTGGCACGACCAACTGCAGCAGACCCCATGGCCCGCGACCGCCACCCTCCGCGCCGGCAGCAGCCGCTGGCCCTGGGGCACCGTCATCCGCCTCGCCTCGCCACGCACCAGCGATGTCGCCGCCTTGCTCAAAGAGAAACTCGCGTTCCTCACCCCCGCGCTCGGCCGCGGCCTCTGGGACCGCAAATGGTGAAACGCGCAAAGTGACTTGAACCGCCACGTCGCCGAGCACGCCAGAAAAGACAGACAGACGGGAACCACAGATTGCACAGATCAGGAAGATTGAATGCAGGTTGGCCACAATCAGGCACCAAGGACACAAAACAGGATGTGCATTATTTTGTGCTTTTTGTGCCTTCTTGTGGCTATTCAACATCTGCGAAATCCGTGTAATCTGTGGTGAACTGCCTTTCGGAGCAAACCCATGCACTTAACCCCGCGCGAGATCGAGAAGCTGATGCTGCACAACGCGGGCTTTGTCGCGCAGAAGCGGCTGGCCCGCGGCCTTCGGCTCAACGCGCCCGAAGCCATCGCCCTGATCAGCAACGTCGTGCTCGAACTGATCCGCGACGGCAAACGCGTCGCCCAGTGCATGGCGCTCGGCCGCACGCTGCTCGGTCGGCGGCAGGTCATGCCCGGCGTCGCATCGATGCTCCACGAGGTGCAGGTCGAGGGCACGTTCCCCGACGGCACCAAGCTCGTCACCGTCCATCACCCCATCGCATCCGAAGACGGCGACCTGACGCTCGCGCTCTACGGCAGCTTCCTGCCGGTGCCTGACCTCAGCGCCTTCACCGGTGGGGGCACTGCAGCGCCCCCCGATGAAGACCTGGTCCCCGGCCAATGCCTCCCGCAAGAAGGCACCATCCAGCTCAACCCCGGCCGCGACACCGTCACGCTCGAGATCACCAACACCGGCGACCGGCCCGTGCAGGTCGGCAGCCATTACCACTTCATCGAGACCAACGCCGCGCTGCGCTTCGATCGCGCCGCGGCCTACGGCAAACGCCTCGATATCCCCGCCGGCACCGCCGTCCGCTTCGAGCCCGGCGAGACCAAGCCCGTCACCCTCGTCGAGATCGCCGGCAACCGGACGATCCGCGGCGGCAACGCCCTGGCCGACGGCCCGGTCAGCGATGACGGTAAACTGCAAGCCGTGAACCACGCCGAGGCCGCGGGCTTCGGGCATCAACCCGCTTAACCGCGTCACTTGGGACGCCGATACGTCCGCACAGGAAATCAAGATGAAACGCACTTTAATCATCGCTCTGACCACCACGCTCCTCGCCGCGCCCGCGCTGGCGCACCCAGGCCACGACCACACCGCCGTGCCCGGCGGCGAGCAGCACCACCTGCTGTGGATCGGCCTGGCCGCGCTGGCCGTGGCCGCGGGCGCGGTCATGCTCATCGCCCGCCGCAAGTCCCGCTGATCCGCGCCACTCCACCCCAGGCCACCGCCTCGCCGCCGTGCCCGCCTGCGCACGCGTGACGCCATCCACCAAGGGAACCCCATGCCCTACCCGATGCCCCGCGACGCCTACGCGCAGATGTTCGGCCCGACCACCGGCGACACCCTCCGCCTCGGCGATACCTCGCTCTTCTTGAAAGTCGAACGCGACCTCACCGCCTACGGCGACGAGTGCAAGTTCGGCGGCGGCAAGGTGCTCCGCGAAGGCATGGGCCAGCAGGCTTCCGCCGTCGGCGCCAACCTCGACGACACGCTCGACTACGTTATCACCAACGCGCTGATCGTCGATTACACCGGCATCTACAAAGCCGATGTCGGTATCAAGGACGGCCACATCTCCGGCATCGGCAAGGCGGGCAACCCCGATGTCATGCCGGGCGTCACCCCGGGCATGGTCGTCGGCGTGGGCACCGAAGCCATCGCCGGCGAGGGCCTCATCCTCACCGCCGGCGGGTTCGACTCCCACGTCCACTACATCTGCCCCCAGCTCGCCGACGAGGCCATCGCCTCCGGGCTGACCACGCTCGTCGGCGGGGGCACCGGCCCGGCCACCGGCACCTGCGCCACCACCTGCACCCCCGGCCCGCGCCAGATCGAAATGATGCTCCGCGCGACCGACGACCTGCCCCTTAACTTCGGCTTCCTCGCCAAGGGCAACACCGCCCTCCCCGGCGGGCTCGCCGAGCAGATCGCCGCCGGGGCCTGCGGCTTCAAGCTCCACGAAGACTGGGGCACCACCCCCGCCACCATCGACACCTGCCTCGCCGTC
>CAZTLX010000126.1:0-4056 GCA_964614575.1 uncultured Phycisphaeraceae bacterium
AGCTTCTTGGCAGCAAGCAGCAGGTACTTGCCATCGCTGGCGCTCCTATTATTCGACACGCCGACCCAGCCAGCCTTGTTTACGACCGTCATCGCCTCGGCTTCGAGCCGCCGTGTTCCGGCCTCACGCTTAGCGGCGGCTCGTTCCCTCGCTTCTGCTTGCTCACGTCGATCCTGCTCAATGCTTGATTCACGCTGTTCCATTTCTTCAGTGAACAGAGCCAAATCCAGACGATCAAGTCTCTGCGTGCCGCCTTTAAGATAGCGGAAAGTCAGCAACTGTTCGCCAGCTTTAAAATGGTGTAAACCGTGATAATTCCCGCCGGCTGCGGCGTTGAATTGTTCATCAACCACGTTCCCGTTGATGATCATTGTTGTCGGTGTAGGGTGCCCGGCATCGACAGACTTGGTGCGGACCCGATATCGTCCGGCGTGAGTCAATTCGAAACGAAAGGTCACCTCCTGCCCCGCCTCCGGCTCAATCCTCAATGTGCCGCGTCCGCTCCAATAGGAAGAGGGCTTGAACGCCATACGCAAACCGGCGGACTTCTCGACCACCTCCATATCCTCGAATTCGATTTCAGCGAACCGGCGGTCGTAGCGGACACGAGCATCTTCGCTCAGTGCGCGAGCCCTGGTTCGCAGGGGAGCACTTGTCAAACCCACCGGCCCGATCAACCCCGGCTTTGCCTGTTCTGAATGTTCATAGATTAAACCGCCGGGCAATGAAAGAGGTTGCATCGCCGGCGTCACCTGCGCATCCGAGCCGACATTGCTGTTGCGATCTTTACCTGCCTCACGCCAGAGAGCCAGCGAGTATTGCTTGTCGACTGACTGATCGATGGCCCAGTGTTTGGGCATCGGTTCGAATTGATAGGCGTTGAAGTCGGAGGTGATAACCTTATCCAGTGGTGAGTTTTTATTGTTGTTTACGAAGAGCGCAGGCAGTTGTCGGCCCGGGCGGTTGACGAACGTGTTGCCGTACAGGTGCATCTTCGAACCCCGTATGAACATACCTTCGCCCGGAGTCCAGCCGTCCATCTGACCGTTGCGGCCGGAGACAATCACCCCGGTCATCTCCTCGAATCGATTGCCCAGCACGTACCAATCTCCTCCGTCAAATACGTAAGGAAACATCCATGCGTTTCTCATGACATTGCGTTGAAAGATCAGGCCACCCGACAGCCCGACCGATGTTTTGACATAGCCATCCGCAAAATGGCAGTGCTCGATCACGCCGACAGCCCCGTGGTTGACAAACCGCTTCCCCTTGAAGCCCTGGAAGGTGTCACGGAATCCGATATCCACAAGAGAGTCCTGACCCTTCCAATTCTCAACCTTTGTGTTACGAATCAGGTAAGGTTGAATTGACTGGACGTAAATGCCGTCGGTGTTGGCGTTGCCTTCCTGGTCGTGGATGTGGACATTCTCGACGCGCAGTGGTCCGTTGGGATAGATCATCTGCTCGGTATTGCCGCCGTGTGTCCAGCCGATCTTTTCGCCGTGCGCGACCCAGATTCCGCCACCCATGGCGTAGGTGGTCCCCTGCCGCGCGCCAGCGATCTCGGTGTTGGTCACCTGCGTCGGGCCGCAACCCCAGGCGAGGATGTGCCCGCGCCAGGGGAGTGAAGCGCCTTCGAAGTAGCAGTTATCAATCTGAACTTTGAGGCAGTAGTTGGCGATCACAGAGCCGGTGATCTGGCGTATGGGATCGTGCTTGGTGGCGTGGCTGATGAAGATGCTGTTTCGAATCACCACCTCCTTGTACCCCTCGACGACAATGGCGCCCCGCCGCGTATCCCAGCGATCAAAGTCTCCGCCGGGGTGTGTGCCGGGCTCAAAGTCAATAATGAAAACGCAGTCCTCAACGATGAGCCGCTCGCGGCTTTCCCGGCCGCTGGTTGCGGGACTGCGGAAGTACAGCGACTCCTCTTGGTTCTCATATATGGCCGCGCCTTCCGTCTCTCGGGCGGGATCGTAAGCGCCGGGCGGTACCCGACGAATGTGATAGGTCCGGCCACGGACGACCGTGGTCGCCAATGGTTCTTCGCTGGGGAGGTCCAGCAGCGCCGGCTCTACATACGTGTATGGCCGCGGCGTGAAGTCCGGTTGCTCGGCGGTGAGCGGCGGATGTAGCATATCGACCGACCATGACTTTGTTACAGGCTCATCAGCGTGAACGAAGCAGGCGCTGGCCAACCCCAGCAGGATCGAAAGCCCTGCTCCAAATACCAACACTCGTCGTGTGGCAACGTCTGAGTGTAAATACTTTGTCATGGTTCTCATTCTTTCGTGCTGTGCGTGTGCATGATGCATCGGTGTGCAGGCTTGATCGCATCACCGCCATGTCAAGGCACCGGAACCATATCGACATGGCGTAAAGCCGCTCGACGGCAACAACGATTCAATAGTTTCGGTCTATCTGGATGCGCGTCTGCACATCACCCCGGCGTGGTGGATCATGCGCTGCTCCACCCGCATCCTGTAGATAGATCGATGCGCCTAACATGCCTGCGAATGACCCCTGTCCCCAAGCATCACTCACGTTGAGCAGGACGCCGTCCCAGTTGTAGCCTTGCTGCGAACTGATCCACTTAGCGCTGCCATCCATGTAGCCGGCGACGCTACCTTCACCATCATGATAGACGGCCCAACTGGCCCAGTCCTGAAAACTCTGGGGGAACGGATAATGGGCGTCCCACACCGCGGCCCGGGGCACCTCTCGGCCGTCACCGGTCACGATCCGCTCGAACGCCTCGAAGCGGACGTAACGCTGACCATCGCGGGTTGTGACGCCGGTCGTATTCTGGTGTGGTTCACGGAAAGCGTAAGCCTTGAAGTTCGCCGAGCCGGGGACGTAGTCCAGGTGCGGGCATTGGGTCGCCTCGTGAACATCCCCCGGGCTGGTTCCTCGCGGCAGGTAGCCGAACCGCCTAAGCAGGCCGATACCGGCGTTGCCCTGCAACGATCCGATCGTCTCCGTCGGGGCGTCGGACATGCCCCGATCCGGTGCCGGGACCCACCAGTGGTGATTATCAGTCATGTACACATGTGCCGCGATCACCACCTGCCGCTGGTTCGATAAGCAACCTGCCCGCCTCGCGACATTCCGGGCCTGGCGCAAGGCGGGCAGGAGCAGCGCAATCAACACCGCGATGATGCTGATCACCACGAGCAACTCGATTAACGTGAAACCTCGCTTCATAAACAGACCGTTCGCCTTTCGGGATGAGAACCGGATGTCGGCTCCCAACCCTATCGATCGAGCCTGGCTTGGCGACGCCCGCCGGTCAGAACCAACAGCCCGCCAAGCCCCATCAGGGCCAACGACGCGGGCTCGGGGATGGTGGATACGATGAAGTTGTCGAAGTCAACCGTGCCGTTGGCCGCCTGCCAGATGCGGAACTGGTCGAAGTTGTCGGTGCCGACACCGGTGGTGATTTCCAGGTTGTTGTCGATCCAATAATGCCGAGCGTTGTTGCTGAGCGTCCGCGTCACGCCGTCGGGGCCGACGTAATCGACCGCCGCGCCGCTCTTGTTGCCGAAGAGCGTGACGGTGCTGAAGCCCGACGAGTTGGTCGCCGGCGGATTGTTGACGCCACGGAAGCGATAGGTCGTATCGTTGAATCGCTCCCACTCGAGACGGTTTCGGCGTGCAGATTGGTCGAAGCCCTCCCCGCCGTCGTTGGCCAGGTCCAAGGCACCGGCGATGCTTGAGGCGCTGCTGACGCTGTTGAACCGCATGTCGAACTGGAACTTGATCAGATTGTCGACGATTCCGAGGGAGAAAGCACTATTGCCACCCGTCTCCGCACGGCGGATTACGTTTTGAAAATCCGTAGTGTTACGGGTGATGCGCAGGAAGTTGTTTGATCCGGCGGTCACGATCGATCCGGAGTTGATCTGCGAGAACTGCCCGCTATTGGGATTGACGTTGTTCTTGAAATCATCGACGTTGGTGGAACTCTCGAAGTCCTGCTGAAAGACGACGTTGCTGAAGTTGATCGGAGCCGCCCATGCGGCCGCCGGCGAGAGCAGGCACACGATCAAGAGCGAT
>CAZTLX010000126.1:4156-12554 GCA_964614575.1 uncultured Phycisphaeraceae bacterium
ATGTCGCCGGTGGAGCAGCTCCGCCACTGGCGCGGGGACGGGGTGATCGCCCACATCTCGACCGAGCCGATGCTCCGGGCCGCGGGAGGCTGCGGCGTGCCGGTGGTCAACGTGTCGCAGTACCTGCCGCGGGTGCCGTTTCCCTCGGTGCTGCCGGACAACGCGGCGGTGGGTCGGATCGCGGCCGAGCACCTGCTGCAGCGTGGATACGAGCACTTTGCCTACTGCGGGTTCATCGGGCACGGCTACGCCGAGGCGCGGCTGAGCAGCTTCACCGCACGGCTGAGGGAGTCGGGATACGAGGTGGCGGTCAACCGCTCGCTGCCACCCCAGGAGCGTGCCGAGCAGTGGGAGCAGCGGCAGTCGAAGCTGGCGGCCTGGGTGGCGGCGCTGCCCAAGCCGGTGGGCCTGATGTGCTGCAACGACACGCGCGCGCGTCACGTGACGCAGGCCTGCCACACGGCAGGGGTGCGCGTGCCCGAGGACGTGGCGATCATCGGGGCGGATAACGATGAGTTGATCTGCGCGATGAGCAACCCGCCGCTGTCGAGCATCGATGTCTCTGCCGAGCGGGTGGGCTACGAGGCGGCATCGCTGCTGGCGCGGCTGATGCGCGGCGAGGTGGCACCGTCGCCGGACCAGCCGATCCTGATCCCGCCCGGTGAGGCGATCACGCGGCAGTCGTCGGACGCGCTGGCGATCAGCGACCCGGACGTGGCCGCGGCCGTGCGTTTCATCCGTGAACACCGTAGTGAGCCGATCCAGGTGGGCGACGTGGTGGACGCAACCGCGGCCTCTCGACGTGTTCTCGAGCGCCGTTTCAAGAAAATTCTAGGACGAACAATGGGCACGCAGATCGTGATGGCTCACCTTGATCGAGCCAAGAGCCTGCTCGCCGACACCGACCTGCCCACCGATCAGGTCGCCGAGCGCAGCGGCTACGCGTACGTGCAGCAGTTCAATGCGATGTTCAAGCGTCACGTCGGTTTGACGCCGTCTCAATACCGGCGGCGGTATCGGCTGCGCTAGAACAGCGGGTCGATTCATTTCCTGTCATTATGCACATCAAACCCAGGCACTGGGTTGATGGGTTTAGCGCATCAGTGTGATGCCACCTTACACCCGCCCCGTCATCGGGTCGTTGATGTCGCGGTTCTCCGCCGCGGACATCAGCCCCGCCCGGTTCAGCTTCCGCCGTCGGCACACCGTCAGCCAGTACGCCCGCTCCTCCGGCCCCCCCCGCCGCCTCGGCGATCGCCGAGAGCCGCGCCTAGTCCAGGCGTCGGCCTTCGTCGTCGTGGTACACAAGCGGGTCGGCCGGGGCTTCGTCGGGGAACACCTGCGTCACCTTCACGTGGGCGTAGTGCTCGTGGAGCAGGCCGGGGATGTCGTTGCCGGCATGCAGGTCGGGGGCCGGTGTCGGGACGATGGCGGCGGACATGCCTTTCTCCTCTCGGATAAGGTGCCCCCGGCTCAGCCGCGGTTGCACCCATCGTCAATCCCGATGATCGCAGAAGCGGTTACCCGGCGCTTTGGCGGGCACTGCAGCACGTTCCGGACGGAATACGCCCGGAGGGTAGGCGGATGCATAACGTCTAAACTCCCTTCCTGACCATCCAAGCAAGGGACAACTATCACAGTGAAGAGTTCCCGCCCTAAACGGCAAAGAGCCGAAGGGGCGACACGTACGGGTGATTCTCCCCCCGGGGGACGATCAGTTTGCCCTTGTTGTTGGTATCACGAACGAGCCGGAGTATGCCGAGTGCAGGGATGCTTTCCCAGTTCCGAACACGAAGACCCACCCGGCCGCGACAACCGGCCTCTACCTCGAATCTTGGGCTCTGCCCGACTGGCGAGTAAAGGTGCACGCGTCACATTTCCCGGCCACCCCCAGAATGGTCAGCCATTAGGCAAAGTATCATTTACGGTGATCGCCCGGGCGGTGCTCTCGCGCCTCAAAGGTTGCGACAATTGCGAACAACCGCCAGACACCCCCGAGATGCGGGCAAAAACTTGACACCCTCCGGCCAGACGGGCGAGGAAACGGAAACTGACAAGACGCTGTCACCGTCTCACCCACCGCGCCGGATATCGTCGCCCAGATGAACCACCACGACCTGCTGCTGATCCTCACCCACGACGACGCCGGGCACCCGATCCTGTTCCGCGTGGACGCCGGGTCCGAGCCTGTCACCGTGGCCCGCTGGCCCTGCCGCGCCAACCGATGCCCGACCCTGCGGCGGCGATGGCTGCGGGAGCTTCACCGGGCCGAGGATGACGGGCTGGACGTGCTGGCGGTGGAGGCGATGGGGTAAGTGTCACGAGCGGCATTTTCACCCGCCGGGCGGTGGGCTTGACCAGTTGCTCCAAGTGTCAATGACACTTGCGGCGTATCATTTTTGGTCATTTCTGGTCATTTCGGCGACTTGGCGGATATGCGCCGAATCCCTTGTTTTTCCAGTGTTTCCGCGTGTTTTCAGCGGTTGGCGACTTGGCCCCGGCTTGCATTACGAAAGCACTGCTCTACCGCTGAGCTACGCTGGCGTCGGCTGAGCATCGCATTGTAAGCGGCGGCGGTTTGGGAGCAACATCGGCCCGAACAGCCGGGGTGGTCCAGCGGGGGCGGGCCCATCTTCAATTGACTCACGGCAGGTCAGACACACCGCCGGGAAGCATTTGGCGTTGGGGGATTACTTCCGGGGGCGGGGTTATCTGGAGAATCTTCCGGGGGTGGTCCGATACCTACACGGTGAGCGATAACCGCCCCGCCATCCAAGTCCCCGGTAAACGCCCGGCCCTGACGCCCGAGCAGAAGCTCGAAGCGCTGGCCCGTGTGCAGGCCCAGGCCGAGCAGCGGATCGCGCTGGGCAAGCAGCTCTTCAAGGCAGCCGAGGCCCGCATCCGCGCCGAATCGGACGTGATCAAGCAGGTCCGCAAGGAAAACGAGGTGCTCAAAGATCAGTTGCACCGCGAGTTCACCGAATCTTTGCACAGCTACGACCAGTGGGTCGGGCAGATCGACGAGAGCTTTACCACGGCGATCCGGGCCCTGGAAGAGAAGATCGACGCGGTGGCCGAGCAATCCGCGGCGGACCGCAAGCAGGTCGTGTCACTGGTCGCGCGGGCCGAGGCGCTGCTGGCCCAGGCTCAGATGAAACTCGGCCCCGTGGCGGATGACGCTCATACCCGTACCCCCCGCCCTCGGAAAAGCGAAGCGGCATGACGATCGAGCAGTTGATCGACGAGCCGATGCCGACGTTCGTGAAGCCGGACGTCCCGACCAACGTCGCGGCGTTGCGTCGCATGGCCGAGGGCATCCATTACGACGACACGCCGGGCGAGTTGGCCGAGGCGTTCACGTTCCTGTTTGCCCGCGAGCGTGCCGACGCGCCGCGACCGGTGTACCGCTGGCAGCGCTCGCTGCCGGGGGTCCGTGTCCTGCCCAACCAGCACCCCCGGCCGCGGCCGCGGAAGGTGCAGCGCGCCGCGGTTGCCGTTTAGCGGGTGGCACGAAGTGCCCAAGCCTGAAAATCCCAATGACGAAACCCGAATGACGAAACGGTTGTGACGCCGGGCTTTTCGTCATTCTGATTTCCTCATTCGTCATTCTCGAAGAGGGGCACTTCGTGCCACCCGCTAAACAGATTGGAATGTCTCGTTTTTTCACCCCGCGATGGTTGCGGGTTTGTTGAGCACGCGGCCGAGCTGGCGCAGGGCCTGGCGGATGCGCTGTTCGTTTTCGACCAGCGCCATGCGGACGTAGCCCTCGCCCAGCGCGCCGAACGCGGCGCCGGGGGTCATCGCGACCTCGGCCTGATCGACCATCGCCATGCAGAACGCGTTGGTGCTGCCGTCGTAAGCCGCAAGATGCTCCGCGCTGACCTTGGCCCAGACGAACATCGTGCCGCGGGGCGTTTCGACCTCCCACCCGAGCTTGCGCAGGCCGGCGACGAGGATATCCCGCCGCTCCTGATACTTGCGGTTCTGCTGTTCGATGTGCTTATCGCCCTCGCGCATGGCGAGGATCGCGGCGATCTGCACCGCCTGGAAGATGCCGTAGTCGTAGTAGCCCTTCACCGTCGAGAGGGCCTTGATCATCTCCGGGTGCCCGCAGCAGAAGCCGATGCGCCACCCGGCCATGTTGTAGGGTTTGGAGAGCGTCGTGAATTCGACGCCGTACGCTTTTGCGCCCTCGGCCTGCAGGAACGAGGGGGCCTTGTACCCGTCGAACGTCGTCTCGCCGTAGGCGAAGTCGTGGAGGATCATCACCTGGTGCTTCGCGGCCAGGTCCACCACCTTGTCATAGAAAGGCGCTTCGACGGTCATCGTCGTGGGATTGTTGGGGTAGCAGAGGATGATCATCTTCGGCTTGGGCTGGAGGTGGTGCAGCACGTCGTCGATGCGGGCGAGGAACGCCTCATCGTTGCCCATCGGCACGAGATAGACCGACCCGCCGGCCAGCACGACCGCCGTGGTGTGGATCTGAAACGCCGGGTCGGGCACCACCGCGATATCGCCCGGTCCCATCAGGGCCAGGCACATGTGCGAGAAGCCTTCCTTGGAGCCGATCGTCGCGATGACTTCCCGGTTGGGGTCCAGCTCGACGCCCCACCGCCGCTGGTACTTGATCGCCATGTCGCGGCGGAGGTTGTACACGCCGGCGCTGGCCGAGTACCGGCTGTTGCGCGGGTCCATCACCGCCTCGCGGATCTTGTCCACCACCGCGTCGGGCGGGGCGTCCGACGGGTTGCCCATGTTCATGTCGATCACGTCCGCGCCGGCCTTTCGCCGCTCGTAGATAAGCTGCTTGAGCTGGCCGAGGATGTAGGTCGGCAGGCGGTCGATGCGGGAGGCGACTTGGATATGCATGGGGTTTTCATCCCGCCCTTCGCTGCGCTGTAAGAACGGGCGTGAGGGCAAAGAGCAGCAGTATATTTCAGGGTTGTTCGATCAGGGCGGCGCGTCGGCGTTCCCAGGCGGATTTCAGCGCCGGGTCGAGCACGACCACCTCGGCGGCGGCGAGCATCTCGCGGGCCTGCTGCTCCATCAGCAGCCGCTCGTTGCGTCGTTGCACCGCCGCGGCCAACTCGTCTCTTACATCGTCCAGCGCGACGCCGTCGGCCTCGATTTTATCCTCCAGCTTCAAGACCGCGAAACGATCACCGAGCGCCAGCACCGGGCTGATCGCCTCGGCTTCCAGCCTCGGCAGCGCGTTGCGCACCGCCTGGGGGTAGTTCGCGTCCGCCGGGCTGATCGGCGAGAGCAGCCCGCCCTGAGCCGCGCTGGGATCGATCGAATGCATCGCCGCCAGATCGGAGAACGCCGCCCCCTCGATCGCCCGCCGGCGCAGCTTGTTCGCCTCATCCGCCGTGGCCGTCACCAGCAGCCGCAGGCGGTAACGCGGGCCGTGGCGCAGCAGGTATTGCTGCCGGATCGCCGCGTCACTCACCTCGACCCGGTCGGCCACGAGTAGCCGCAGCCCGGCGTTGCGCCGCAGCAGCGCCTCGAATCGGACCGCCCCCAGGCCACGCGTGGTGCGCAATTCCTCCAGCAGACGCGCGGCGGTGTTCGGGTCGTCCGAGAGCGACCGCAGCAGCCGCTGTTTCTCGGCCTCCAGTTCCGCGGCCCCCAGCACCAGCCCACGCATCGCCAAGCCATCGGCCACCGCCCGGTCCAGCACCAGATCGGCCAGCACCTCGCCCCCCGCCGCCTCATAAAGGCTCGGGGACAGGTCGGCGGTGCTCAGCGTCCGGGCGTTGATATACGCGACCGGACGCGGGGCGCTCGCCGGGCGCGACGCGGCCGGGCCAACGTTTTTTTTCGCCGGGGGGGGGGCCGACTGGCAACCAACCAGCATTGCCGTGACAATAAGGATCGGGAACCATCCGCGCATCGGATCACGCTACGAGACGCCCCCGCCCCGGTCAAACGCCCACCCCGCCACCCCACATCGACCCCCCATGAGTCAGACCGACCCCGCCAACCCGAGCCGCCCCGAAGACGACCTGATCCCCTCGATCGATACCGACGACGACGACGAGAAGGCCCACCGCCCCGCCGAGAAGGTCGTGCTCTGCCCCTACTGCGGCACCGCCCAGCGCAAGGGCGACCGCTGCCACTCCTGCGGCGGGCTCTTCGAGCAACTGTCCCAGAAAGCCACCCAGCTCGCGATGGGGCCCTGGTACATCCGCGACAAGGCCAACCCCTTCCGCCCCGGCTGCAGCTACGACGTGATCATGAAAATGGTCCAGTCCGGCCGGATCAAGCCCACCACCGTGATCCGCGGCCCCAGCACCCGGCAGTTCTGGTCGATCGCCCGCAACGTCGAAGGCGTCGCCCACCTGCTCGGCTACTGCCACCACTGCGCCGCGCGGATCGAACCGACCGACGCGAGCTGCGAGATCTGCGGCACGGTGTTCAAGCCCGTCGAGGCCCGCAATGAGCTGGGCCTGCGCTACCGCGATCAGGCCGAGGTCGATCGCGCGCAGCGTGAGTTGGAGCTGGAGATCGCCAAGGCCACCGGCACCAAACCGCCTCCACGCAAACGCCCTAAACGCGCCTCGCTCGATGCCGCCGACAAGACCAGCACCAAGAAGAGCGGCGGGATGCTCGAAGATGTGTTCGAAGATGAGGCCGCCGAGAACGCGGTGACCACGGGGGCCAGCCTCAGCGCGTTCGAAACCGAAGACGCCCGTGACCCCGATGCCAACCAGTTCGCCGAGTCGCTCGACGGTGAGTCCGGGGGAGGGTACGGGGGCGTTTCCGGAGGCGTTTCCGGGGGCGGGGTGTCGGTCAGCCCGGCGGTGTGGGTGCTGGCAACCCTGAACGTGGTGGCCATGATCGGCGTGTTGTTGCTGTACCTGTGGGTGAGTCGGGGCTAGGATGGTTTTGCTCGACACCCGGCATCGATGAGGGATGCCGCATTCGCCGCTTGCGGCTTCGCGATACGGCGTTACCCACGAGCGCGACCTCCCAAGCTGAGTCCCGAAAGACCCGACGTGAACCGCCGTATCTACTTCGACAACGCCGCGACCAGCTTCCCCAAGCCCGACGCCGTGCTGGCCGCGATGACCGACTACGCCACTCGCCTCGGTGCCTCGCCCGGCCGCGGTGCCTACGCCGAGGCCCGCGAGGCCGGCGAACGGATGACCCGCTGCCGGCAACGCATCAACACCCTCATCCACGGCGAAAACCCCGACCACGTCATCTTCACCCTCAACACCTCCGATGCGCTGAACATCGCGATCCGTGGCATCACTTGGGCCGACGCCTCGCGACCACGACACCTCATCACCACCGACCTCGACCACAACTCCGTGCTCCGCCCGTTCAACGCGCTGTGTGAGCACGGCCACATCTCCCAGACCCGCGTGCCCTGCGACCCGATCACCGGCCTGGTCGATCCCGATGACATCCGCCGGGCCATCACGCCAGACACCTGCCTGATCGCGGTGGTCCACGGCTCGAACGTCACGGGCACGCTGCAACCGATCGCCGAGATCGGCGCGATCGCCCGCGAGCACGACATCCCCTTCCTCGTCGATGCCGCGCAGACCTGCGGGCACTTCCCGATCGATGTGCAGCGCGACCAGATCGACCTCCTGGCCGCGCCCGGACACAAAGGACTGCTCGGCCCGTTGGGCACCGGCTTCCTCTACCTCCGCCCCGGCATCGAACAACGCATGGTCACCACCAAGGAGGGCGGCACCGGCAGCGCCTCCGAACACGACACCCAGCCGAACTTCATGCCCGACCGCTTCGAGCCCGGCTCCCACAACGCCATCGGCATCATCGGCCTCTCCGAGGGCGTCGCCTGGATCCTCGACCGCAGCGTCGAAAAACTCTGGCATCACGAACAACAACTCATCCAACAGTTCTTAGAGGAACTGTCCCCCCTCCTAACGCCCGTCTCTGAGCGAAGCGAAGAGCGGGATCAGGTTCGGGATACCCCCGCCCTCCAACTCTTCGGCCCCCCCACCGCCGCTCACCGCTGCGGCGTCTTCTCCATCCGCCTCCCCGCTTACGACGACCCCCACGCCCTCGCCGACCGCCTCGAAGCCGACTTCGGCCTGCTCACCCGCGCCGGCATCCACTGCGCCCCCCACGCCCACCGCACCCTCGGCACCCGCGGCCTCGGCGGCACCACCCGCTTCTCCCTCGGCCCCTTCCACACCCCCGCCGACATCACCGCCGCCACGACGGCACTGGCCCAACTCTGCGAAACCGCCGACGTCCGCCCCACCCTTACCCTTCGCCCCTGACCCCGCAACCGGCCGGGGGACAAGCACGTGCGCAGCGACGGCGAACCGATCCGGTGCTGGCGGGCGTGAAGCGAGAGGTATCAACTCGTCTTTGCAACTTCGTCATGCATCATTTCCCCCACCCCACCCGATACCCC
>CAZTLX010000127.1:0-12553 GCA_964614575.1 uncultured Phycisphaeraceae bacterium
GGCATGACGCCGTCGTCGGCCGCGACGACCAGGACGATCAGGTCGGTCATCTTCGCCCCGCGGGCGCGCATGGAGGTGAACGCCGCGTGGCCGGGCGTATCGAGGAAGACGACGGTTTTATCCTTGTTGTCCGAGCCCTCGACGGTGACGCGGTAGGCACCGACATGCTGGGTGATGCCGCCGTCCTCGTGGTGGGCGACGTCGGCCTTGCGGATGCGGTCGAGCAGCGACGTCTTGCCGTGATCGACGTGGCCGAGCACGGTGACCACGGGCGGGCGTGGCTTGACATCGACCGCTTCGCGCTCGGCGAACTGGCGTTCGACCTGCTGCTCGGCGGTTTGTTGTTCCTTGACCTCCAACTCGATGTCGTACTCGAGGGCGACTTCCATCGCCGCCTCCGAGCCGATCGCCGAGTTGATCGTGGTCATGATGCCCTTCTTGAACAGGTACTTGACGATGTCCGAGGTCTTGATCCCGGTCGCGGAGGACAGGCTCTTGATGGTGATGGGTTCGGCGATCTCGACCTTGCCGCCGACCTGAGCCGGGGTTGACGCGGGCCCGCCGCCGGAGGTTTCGCGTTTGCGCAGGTCCTGCCGGCGTTTCTTGACGAAGCCGGTCGATCCCTTGAGCCGGGCGTCGAGCTCGTCGAGGTCGGCCTGGGAGAACTTGGTCGGGCCGGTGGGCAGGGCGGCGTCGGCGGAGCGGCCGCGTCGGGTCGACAGCGTGCGGCGCTTGCTGCGGGACTGGCCATCACCGCCACCCCCCTCACCGGGTCCGCCACCGGAGGAGCGCACCCCCCCGCCGCGGGCCGGTCCGCGCGTGCGGGTCACGCCTTCGATGGTGCCTTCGGGCAGCGAGTCGCGTTCGGCCTGCTGACGGCGCGGCCGCGGGGCACGCACCGGCTCGGGCTCTTCCACCCGGATGACTTTCGGCCCGCGCAGCTTCGCCGCTTCGGGCTTCACCTGCTCACCCGCCGGGGCCACGACCTTCGGCCTACGCGGCACGTTCTGCACCGCCGAGGGCGTTTCTAGGGGCGCTTGCGGGGACGACTCGATCGGGGCCGTGTCGGCCTCTTCAGATGTTGTGGCTTGCGCGATTGGCTCGGCCGCGGGGTCGGGCTGGATTGCCGGCGCGGGCGCTTCCGCTTCGTCTTGCGGCGTTTGCTGGTCGGGGTCCGGCTCCTGAGGTGCGGGGGCCGCGGCCGCTCTTTGCGCGGGCGGCGCGGGCGGCTCTTCCACGGCCGTAGCGGTATCGCTGCCGCCCATGTCGGAGTCCTCGGAGGACTGGTCCGCGACCTTCTTTGCCGAGCGGCGACGGGCGGGTTTGCGCACCTTTTTCAGGTCCACCTTCTCGGCGGTTTCGATGGCCGCATGGTCCTCCGTCTCCGCCTCCGCGAACCACTGGCGGATCGTCTCGACCAGACCGAGTTTCACCACCGACATGTGATTGTCGATGCCCGGCACGCCTTCGGCCTTACACTTGGCGACGATCGCCTTGCTATCGACGCCAAGCTCTTTGGCGATCTGATGTACACGATTGGCTTTGGCCAAAACCGATGCTCCTTAACGATCCGAAATCTCGCGGCCGCCACGCGGCCGCACCTCAAAACTAGCTCAACCGCCGGCACGCTCGGTCGCCGCGGTCTCGTCCTGCGAACCAACCACCCCGGCGTCGGCGTCGGTGTGCTCGGCCAACATCTCCGTCGGCCCCTCATCGTCACCGTTTTTCAACGCTGATGCGTCATCGTCCGATTCACCCGACGCCTCATGCTCTACCGAGTCTTCCTGTGCTTCGGCCCGGGTGCGGCCCTCCTCCGAGGGCGGCGAATCGTGCGACGCCCGCTCGCTGTCGCTCTCGTCGTCTTCCGAGGCCCGGCCGCCGTCGTCGTCCGACGCCGCCTCTTCGGTCGCCGCCGCGTCGCCTCCGAAGAAGTCGCCCAGGATCGCCGCCGCCTGATCCGCGCCCGGCATCGTGGCGATCTGCGCCTGCTCCTGAGCTTTACGCTGCTCGGCCTCTTCCTTCTCCTTCGCCTGCTGCTCGGCGACGACCTTGGCTTTCTCCGAGGCGATCTCGACGACCTTGTCCGCGGTCGCCTGATCGGTGCCCAGCGTCTCGGCCAGGTATTCCGGGCCGACCTCTTCGATGTCGAACACGCTGATCACGCCCAGGGCCGCGAGCCGGTCGATCTGCGTCTCATCGAGCAACCCGCCGTCGCGGTAGGTCTCTTCGATGATCTCCAGCGACTTGGTGAACTCGGCGGGCGTGAGGATGTCGATATCCCAGTTGGTCAGCCGGGCGGCGAGGCGGACGTTCTGCCCGCGCTTGCCGATCGCCAGCGACAACTGATCCTCGTTGACCACCACGGTCGCGCGGCCCAGCTCGAAGCAAAGCGAGATCTCGACGACCTCGGCGGGCTTGAGTGAGTTCTGGATGAGGATCTGCGACGACTCGTTCCAGCGGACGATGTCGATCTTCTCGCCGCCCAGTTCATCGACGATGTTCTTGATACGGCTGCCCCGCACGCCGACGCAAGCGCCGACCGCATCGACCTTCGAGTCGATCGAGCTGACCGCGATCTTCGTGCGGTGCCCCGGTTCGCGGGCCATCGCCTTGATCTCGATGATGCGTTCGGCCACCTCGGGCACCTCGACCTCGAAGAGCCGACGCACGACGTCCGGCGTGGCACGGCTGAGCACGATCTTCACCTGATTGCCCGACTCGCGGACATCGAGGATCAGGCAGCGGACGCGTTCGCCGGGCTGGTGCTGCTCGCCGGGTATCTGCTCGGATCGGGGCATGAAGCCTTCGGCGTTGCCGCCGCCGGCGCGGGCCAGTTGCACAACCAATGCGCCGCCTTCGTAGCGCTGCGCCATGCCGGTGGTCAGTTCGCCAACGCGGTCGATGAATTCGTTGTAGATCGATGCCCGCTCATCTTCGCGGAAGCGTTGGATCATGACCTGCTTGGCGGTCTGGGCGGGGATTCGGCCGAGCGATTCGAGCGGGATTTCTTCCTGCTCGCGGAAGATGGCGATCTTGCCGGAGAGCCGATCGATCTCGCAGGTGAATTCCTCGGTATCGATCGCGTTGAAGTGCTTGCGCGCGGCGGAGACCAGCGCCTGCTCCAGGTCCTGGAGCAGCACTTCCTTCTCGACGTTGCGTTCACGCGAGATCGCGTCGATGAGGCGGAGCATTTCGGAGGTGTTCATGGTGGTCGGTGGTCCTGCTATTAAGTTGTGTTATTTAGTTGTCGTCCCGAGGCCGCCGGGGCGTCAGGCCAAGTAAAAAACCACGAGGCGGCTGCGCTCGTGGCCTTCGGCATCGCGACCGGTGGCGATCAAACCACCGTTCGGCGGGGATGCAAATGCGAGGGCTAACGCACGGCGAGCACCTCCAATCGGGGGGCTCGCGTAGCCGCGGAACAACCAGGATGGGTCGTGTGGCGACCCATCACTCCGCGTTGGCCGTCTTGCCGTGGTTGGCACGCATTGGGCGCATCCCTGACGCCTCAGGCTGATGCGGCGGACCCGTTGCCCGCCGCCGAATCTATGACTGTAAGACAACATGCACGGTTGTCAAGTTGGGGGCATCCAACGCCTCGTGCGATTGTACCCCACAAAACCCGCCGCAGCGACGCGGGGTGCCGTTGCGGTGACGCGGGCAGGATGGCGGAATCAGCGGGTTGCGTGCGGTCGTGGACGATGCCGCCTCGGGACGCCGAGCAACTTCAACGATGAGCATGGCATCGACGCCAGAGCCCCGCGCGGCCGGATTGAGAGCGTCGAGGCGGGCATCGGGTCATACGCTCACGGATTGCGTCAACCTGTTGACTCGGCGTCGATTGCGTCAGATCAGAGATGCGTAAACCGGGCGGTTGCTTTGGGGCTGGCCGCTGGTGACCCGTGGTCGCTACACTTAATCATCCATGACCCGCGTCGACCTCTCCAGCATGGTCCTCTCCAACGCTCCGCAGCCGGGCGATTACATCAAGCGCAAGAAGCCCGACTGGCTCCGCGCCAAGCTGCCCGGCGGGCAGGGATACGCCCGGCTCAACGCGCTGATCGAAGAGCACAACCTCCACACCGTCTGCAAAGAGGCCAAGTGCCCGAACATGGGCGAGTGCTGGGCCCGTGGCACCGCGACGCTCATGATCCTCGGCGACACCTGCACCCGAGCCTGCGGCTTCTGCCATATCAAGACCGGACGGCCCGGCACTTACGATTTTGACGAGCCACGACGTGTCGGCGAGGCCGCGGGCATCATGCGCCTCAAGCATATCGTCATCACCTCGGTCAACCGCGATGAGCTGCCCGATGGCGGGGCGGCGATCTGGGCGGCGACGATCCGTGAGATCCGTCGGCAATCGCCCGGCACGCAGGTCGAAGTCCTGATCCCCGATTTTGAGGGCGACTGGGATGCGCTGCAACTGGTGCTCGACGAACGCCCCGAGATCCTCAACCATAACCTCGAAACCGTGCCCCGGTTGTACCCGGTAGTGCGCCCGCAGGCTAAATATCAGCGCAGCATCGAACTGCTCCGCCGCGCCAAGGCCCAGGGCCTGACCGTGAAGACCGGCATCATGGTCGGCATCGGCGAACGCCCCGAAGAGGTCGAGCGACTCATGCGCGACGTCATCGCGGGTACCCGCCTCCCAGACCACTCCAACCACAAGCCGAATACTGAACGCAGCGAAACGGCGGATATGCGTGACACCCGCGCCCTGCCACCCACCGCTCAGCCCGCCCCCGACGCCACGGCACGGATCGCCGCGCTGTCTTACCCCAACACGATCTACCCCGGCATCCACGAGGCGTGCGACATCCTGACCATCGGCCAATATCTCCAGCCGACACGCAACCACCTGCCCATCAGCCGCTGGGTCACGCCCGACGAGTTCTCACAGATGAAGGTGCTCGGCGAGGCGATCGGCTTCCGCCACGTCGAGTCCGGCCCGCTGGTGCGTTCGTCCTACCACGCCGACGAGCAGGTCCTCCACCTCGCATAGGATCAGGATGTTTTGGCATCCGTCTCCACCACAAAAAAACCCCGTCGGCCGGGCTGGTCCTGAGCGGGCTCGGTCGGCTCGATCCGACGCGTCACGAGGACGCGTCCAATCAATACCGATCGACTCTTTGAAAACAAGGCGGGCTCGGCGGCGGTTGAGGCCGCCTTACCCGGTGCACGCGGGCGCGTCGGTTGTCTGACGACGGACCGTCCGGCGCGGGCATTCGTCCCACGCGGCGCTCGTCACGGTTTTTGCCGTGGGTTTTCGCCGGGTGTTCCGCCTGCGCCACCTTCGGTCGTCTCGTCGCTCTGAGCTGCGGAGCATGGTGGTTGATCGCTGGTCGGGCTCGCCGCCCGTCGGCCGCCAAGCCCCGATCAACCGTTCTCCGCCGGCCTGTCCATGCGTCAGGGGCGGTCACCGATCGGCCCGGGTCCAGTCCCGGGGCGCGATGGCCCGTGCATGACGCCATGCCGGTCGCGACGCCATCTGCAACCGCCCCCGTGGCGGGTGACTTGCGCCACCCGATCCCCAGCCTTGAGCCATCAGGCCCACTTCCGGGGGGAGGCGTTTGCAGATGCGTCGCCCTCAGACTCCCGCGGCCGCAGCGTGTGGAGACACCGCCAAAGCGATGCCGACAACGCCAACCCCCGCGGGCTAAGACCGCCTCTGGTCGCGAAGCAGGGCCATACGCAGGACATGCAACCTTGCGGCTGCGGTCCCGGGTCGCCCTGTCGCGTGCCAGCCGTCGTTGGGGGGGCCAATGATCGGTTTCGGCGCTGTCTTTCAACCGCACCCTCACCCGATCGATCTGCCGTGCCCACAAGCTGCCGGGGTCGATCGGTCGGGGCAAGCCCGTCGATCATTCATCCGGCCGCGGCCGATGGGTTCAAGTTTTTTGCGGCAGCACACGGTCAAGCCGAGTGTTGCACACCTTCTCCCTCAAACCCATCGAAGCGATAGCGACCCAGCGCGCGGTGTTCGCCGACGGTGTTTGCCGTCCGCGTGTGCGCTGAGCCAAGGCACCCGACATTTTTCAGGCCGCCCTTACCGATCCCGAAGGAGCAGACCGGGCGGCCGGCAAGAGGCGGTTTCCCGCCTCCCGATGCCGGGCATGCCGACGCGTGACCCATCTTGTCAAAGAGCTTTGGCCCGTCAGGACCAGCCCGGACGGCGAGGTCCGGGCCATCTAGCATTCAACCAAAAACATGGGTCGAATCAAGCAAATTCCGGGAATGTGCATAAGCAGGGCAAGCGGGTGGAAAACCTGTCGCATCGTCGATCGGCCCGGCCTGCACCGCGACCCGATCTCCCGTCCCTACCTGCCTTTACGCCTCGGAATTGCCGATGCACCACGCCCAGCCGTCACAATCCAACCGTTCACGACCGATCGATTTGGCCCCCCGGAATTTTTCGCTTGCCTCATCCGCTCCCGAATTGGTTACTCCTCACGTCAGCCGCGAGCAACCCGCCGCGGCCGACCCGGCCCGGACCGTTACCGCGGGCCGAAAAACTCACCCTGGATCGGGTCTCGTGGCGGCCGCCTCCCCGCCCGAGACCTTTTTCTTTGCATACCCATCGACTCGGTCGGTGGGTTTTTTTCAGCTCACGCCTCTTGCTGCATCGCTTCCAACTCCGCCCAGCGCTCGTACAAACGTCTGACGTCGCGGTGCGCCTCATCGAGTTGGTGGCAGGTGGCCGTGAGCTTCTCGTGGTCGGCCAGCACCTCGGGTTTCGAGGCCCGGGTTTCCAGCTCACTCACGCGGGCCTCGGCTTTGAGGATCGCATCCTCCATGCCGTCGAACTCCCGCTGATCTTTGTAGCTGAGCTTCCTGCTTGACTTGGGTCTGCTCTCGGCGGCCTTGTTTGTTTGCTTGTTCGCGGCGTCGGGTTGGGCAGGCGCCTCGCTTTTGGCCATAGCGCGTTGCCACTGTTCGAGGGCGGCGTAGTGCCGCGCTTCGCCGCGGCCGTCGAGGCCGATGACATCCGTGGCCAGCCGTTCGAGCAGCGCGCGGTCGTGGGTGACCAGCACCACCGCGCCCGGAAAGTCCTGCAGCGATTCTTCGAGTACTTCGAGCGAGGGGATATCCAGGTCATTGGTCGGCTCGTCGAGCACCAGGACATCCGCGGGACGCTGCATCAGGTTCGCGATCAGGATGCGGGCCTGCTCGCCGCCGGAGAGGTCACCCACCGGCACGTTGAGTTGCTGCTTGCGGAACAAGAACCGATGCGCCCACGCCGCGACGTGGATTTCCTTGCCGCGGTAGAAGATGCGGTCCGACACCGGGCACAAGGCGTTCTGCAGGGTCTGCGTCAGGTCCAGCTCGGCCCGGTTCTGCTTGTATGTGACGATCTTGAGGTCCTGCGCCTGCTTGATCGTGCCCTCATCCGGGGGCAGGTCCCCGATCAGCGTCTTGATCAGCGTGGTTTTGCCCGAGCCGTTGCGGCCGACGATCGCGGTACACGTCCCCGGCGCGAGGGTGACGTCCAGCTTGGAGAACAACGGCTTGCCGCCGAGCGCTTTGCTGATGCGGTGCGCGACCAGCAGCCGTTTGGTTTGCCGATCGGTCGCCTCAAACTCCATCGCCGCGGCTTTGGTCGGCGCGTTGCGCTGCTGCAGCTCCGCGAGCTGCGCGCGGCGGTCGGCGGCGTCATCCAGGTGGCTCTTGCGCTTGGTGGTGCGTGCCTTGGCCCCCTGCGCGAGGTAGCGGTCATCCAGCCGCACCTTCGCCGCCAGCGACTGCTGGGCCGAACGCTGCCCGGCGAGGAACTGCTCACGGCGATAGACAAACTCGCTGTACCCGCCTTCCACGCTCAGCGTGCCTTCCGGGTATGCCCCGCTGATCTCAACCACGCGCTGGACCGCGCGATCGAGAAACACGCGGTCGTGGGTGATCACGATGCACGCGAAGCTCGACGCCTGGAGCAACCCCTCCAGCCACTCGATGCCTTCGAGGTCGAGGTGGTTGGTCGGCTCATCGAGCAGCAGCAGGTCCGGCTCGCGGGCCAGTTGCCGCGCGATCGCCAGCCGCTTGGCCCACCCGCCGGAGAGCGTGGCCGGTGATTGGGTCATGTCTTCGAAACCGAGCCGGCCGAGCGTGATGGTGGCGCGCGTTTCCCGGTCGTGTTCGTCATGCACCATGTCGGTCAGATTGTCGGCCACGACCTGCTGCACGGTGGTCTCGGCCGAGAAGCGTTCGGCCTGAGGGACGTAAGCGATGCCCAGCGTCCGCCGCGTGACGATCTCGCCTTCATCGGGTTGCTCGATGCCGGCGAGGATGCGCAGCAGCGTGGATTTGCCCGCACCGTTGGGGCCGATCAACCCGACCCGCTCGCCCGCTTCGATCGACAGGCTCACGCCGTGAAACAGCGAACGCATCCCGAATGACTTGGCGATATCCCGAGCGGCAAGCAGCATGGCGGGGGAAGATAGCAGGAAACGCGGCGGGGAAGTGCGGCTATGCCGTCCACCAACGTTTGCGGCCGAGCATCGCATTAGAATGGCATGCCATGAACAACAACGTGCCTATCCGTCTCTACGAAGACCCAGCCCGCTCCGTTTCGCAGAACCCCGGCCCGTATCGCCCGTCGGAAGAAGCGGGGTGGGACCAAGCCATCGGCGACGACCTGCCGCTTGAAGACACCCACGGCGGCTACCTGCTGGGCACCATCCTCCACCTCGACCCGGAAATTCACCAGGACGCGGAAGGCCATCGCTATCGTGTCGTGACGGTGCGGCTCAAGGATTAGGCGCCAGCGGACGATGGTTGCAGCCATGAAAAAGCCCGGGGTGACCGGGCCTGGGGGTGGCGTGCGGTGAGCGGTGCGAGTCAGCCCGCGGGCTGTTCGACGGCGGCGGCTTTTTGTTCCGCGGCTTCCTTCTTCGACTTGGCGTGGGCGTCGGGGGCGAGCACCATCGTTGCGCGGCGGCCCATCATCTTCGGGGCCTGCTCAATCTTCGAGACATCCGAGAGCGTCTCCACGATCCCGTTCATCTGGTTGAGCGCCAGGTCGCGGTGCGCCATCTCCCGCCCGCGGAAGAGCATGGTGAACTGCACCTTGTCGCCGTCGGTGAGGAATTCACGGGCCTTGTTAATCTTGATGCCCAGGTCGTGGTCATCGATCTTGGGGCGCAGTCGCATGCCTTTGAGCTCGGACTGCTTGGCGTGGGACTTGGCTTTCTGCTCCTTCTTGCGCTGCGCGTACTTCCACTTGCCGTAGTCCATGATCTTGCAGACCGGCGGCGTAGAATTGGGCGCGACTTCGACCAGGTCAAGGCCAGCTTCGCGCGCACGGCGCTTGGCTTCGTCGGTCTCGACGACGCCGATCATCTCGTCTTCATCGTCGATCAGCCGAACGGGAGAGATGCGGATCTGGTCATTGACACGCAAGCGTTTGCCGGTGTCTTTCGGCTGGGGTCGGAATCGTCCTCGTGCGATGGCTGGTTACTCCGGTTGGATCAGGAAACATGGACCGACTTCACATCATCGGTCCCAAAGGGTTCGGGCCTTGCCCGAGCGACCTAATATACGTCAGATTATCGGCTTTAGGAGCCGGATCAAGCAAGTCTTTGGATAAATGCGGGGATTGGGGCGGCGGAACCGAGCCGCCGGCCCGCGCCCAACGGCTTCGACATCGCCTTAGCCGACCGGGGCCAGACGGACCAGCCAGTAGGCGACGGGGGCGACGACGATGGGCGAATCGACCACATCCAGCAGCCCGCCGAAGCCGGGGATGGCGCGGCCCGAGTCTTTGAGCCGGGCGTCGCGCTTGAGCAACGAGGCGGTGAGGTCGCCGAGTTGTCCGACCCCGCCCATGATGACCCCGGCGAGCGCGGCATACCACAGCGGCACGGGCCAGTTGAGCGTGGCGAGGTTGGCGGGCGAGGCCAGCGGAGGCAGTTCGGGGCGGAAGTGGTTGCCCAGGGCCGCGACCCCCACCGCCACCAGCCCGGAAAAGGCCAGCCCGCCCAGGAGGCCCTCCCAGGTCTTGCCCGGGCTTAGCCAGGGGATGAGCTTGTGTTTGCCGATGGCCCGGCCGGTGAAGTAGGCCCCGATATCGCACGACTTGGTGATCAGGATCAGCGCGACGATCAGCCAGGGGGTGTTCCACCGCCTCAGCAGCATATAAAAGCCCGGCAGCGTTCCGAGATAGACGAACGCGAACACCGCCGCACCACCCGCGTGCAGTGAGCCCTCGACCACACCGCCCCAGCAGTGCCGCAACAGTGAAGCCAGGAACACGATCACCAGCACGGTGGCGAACAGCGCGATGGTTTCGTGCGAGGTCATGTTCGCGGGCGCGGCATAGACCAGCACGCAGCCGGTCGTGCCGGCGATGATCGTCATGGTGCGGCTGATGTCGGCCCCTTTGGCCAGGAAAAAGCGGTGCAGTTCCGCGGAGGTCAGGGCCATCAGCACCACGAGCAGACCCAGCAGCAGCAGGCCGGCGGGCAGAAACTGGCGACCGAACCACGATTCGAGCGGCGTGCCTACGACCGAGACGTGATCGAGTCGCGCGTCGGCCCAGAAGACCAGCAGCAGCAGGCCGATCATCAAGGTGCCGAAGAGCAGGCGGTGGTGGAGCATGGGTCGGCATCTTACCGCACACGATCGCGCTTGCCCGCCCCCGATCCGCCGCGCAGACGGCTACACTGACCGTCGATGGACGCCAGATGCTTACGACAAATCGTGCCGGGACTCGGTCTGCTGGCGATGCTGCTTTGGGGGGCGACCGCGGCCGCGGCGATGAGCAGTACGGGGGAAGGGCCGGACCTCTGGATCGCGATGGACATAGAGCAGACCGAGGGGCTGCGCCTCTACCACCGTCACCGCGGTGATGAGCCGGGCGTGGTGCGACACGCCGCGGACTTGTCCGGGCGGCTGGTCCCGGGCGCGATGGCGGCTCGGGGGCGCTCGCTGTGGGTGCTGCGCCGCGATGGCACGATCCAGCAGATCACCGCGGTGCGATCGGAGATCGACGGGCAATGGACCTACCGGGTGTCGCCCGGCCGACGCCTGCCCGCAGGGGTGACGCCGCGCGCGTTGACCATCGGGCCCAATGGCCCCTGGCTCATGGTGCGGGTGGAGTCGGCCAAGACGCTGGCCGAACTGGAATCGCAAGCAGAAAACAAGTCGCCTCCGCTCGACCCACGGGCCTCCCGACGCAATCGCGCGATGGGCCTGCCGCCCAACTTCCGTTTGGCACCAGCGCCGGCACCACCCGACAACGCGACCCCCGTCGATGACCTGGCGGAGGTCGAGACGGAAGCGATGAAGCCCGAAGCCGTGAAGGCGGAGCGGTTGATTCATCTGGAGCGTGGCCGTTGGGTCGCGAGGGACCTGCCCCGGGATTGGTCGCCCGCGTCTGAGGCGTCGCTGGTCTGGGCACGCTCGAAAGACGCGGTGCCGTGGCTCATGGTCTGGCCGGTTGAAGGGCAATCCGCACGGCTCTGGCGCTGGCAAGATGAAGCGTGGAACGGCGAGACGATCGACGGCCTGCCACCAAGCGGGCGTTACGCCGCGGCGGTGGTGGATCGGCAGGTGGTGGTGGGGGCGGCCTCGTCCGATCGTTCATCGGTCACGCTCTATCTCGTTCGCGCGGGAGCCGCGAGCGAACTGGCCACGGTCGATCTCGCCTCGCCGCGCCCCGATGGCTGGCGCCTGGCCGGGTCCTCACAAACCGTCGCAGTGCTCAGCGAAACCACCGGGCGAAGCGTGTCCGCTACCGCCGTGGATGTGGCCGCCGGGGAGGCGGGCGACTCCGCCGACGCGGCGACTCTGGGCGTGGTGATGACCGAGGTGGACCTGCGCGGCAACGTTGAGAGCGAACAGGTCACGCTCCGGGTCGCGGCCGAGCCGCCGATGCTCTCCAAGCCCGACCGCGTGGTGATGACCGCGGTGCTGGTGGTGGCCACGGTGCTGATGCTGGTATTCTGGCGACGCGACCCGAAGCGCAACCGCCTGATCCTGCCCGCTGATTATCAACTGGCAGGCATGACCCGACGCGCGATGGCGGGGTTGATCGACCTGGCCCCGGGCATGATCCTCGTGCTGCTGGTCTTCGGCGTAGAGCCGATGTCGATGCGGTCGCAGTGGCCGGCCCAGCCGCACGCCGGGTCGTGGGAGGCGATGTTCCCCGGCCTGACGCTCATCGCCGTGACCGTGCTGCACACCATGATCGGTGAGATGCTTAACGGCCAATCGCTGGGCAAACGATTCACCGGCTTGCACGTGCGCTCGCTCACCGGACGCAAGGCGAGCGCCTCCCAGGTTGCGCTGCGTTGCCTGCTCAAGGCGTTTGATCTGGTCGCGCCGCTGTTGCTGCTGTTGCCGGTGATCGGCCCGTTCCGGCAGCGGTTGGGCGATCTGGTCGCGCGCACGGTTGTGTTGATGCCCAAGCCGGAAGAGGAATCGGCGGATGACAACGGCGGGGAAGATGATGCCTGAGAAGCCCGCGGTCATCCTGCTCTCCGGCGGCCTGGACAGCGCCACCACGCTGGCCATCGCGTTGGCGCAAGGCTTCGTGTGTCACGCGCTGTCGTTTAACTACGGC
>CAZTLX010000128.1:0-12507 GCA_964614575.1 uncultured Phycisphaeraceae bacterium
GTTTACCCTCATCGAGCTGCTGGTGGTCATCAGCATCATCGCGCTGCTGATCGCGATCCTGCTCCCGGCCCTGGGCAACGCGCGGGCCGCGGCCAAACAAGTCACCTGCCTCTCGCAGATGCGGCAGATTTACCTGGCCGAGGCCCTCTATGCCTCGGACAACAAGCAATGGATCGTCGGGCACGATGCGCACGAGTACTGGCCGCACTGGCACTCGGGCGACGCCTGGCCTTGGGCGGGCAACGGGCACTGGGTGCGTGAATACCTGGCCACGCAGGAGGTGTGGTTCTGCCCGCAGTTGCCGTCGGACCGCAAGGCCACGTCGCTGCAAAGTATCCTCGCTCCCGAGCTGGGCCAACGCGCTTTTGGCACCTACAGCATCCCGCACTACTCGGGCATCGGCCATTTTCCCAACGACCCCTCGCGATCTCCCTTCCAGCGTGAGGGGCTCGACCCCGACCTGCGCGTCAAGAACTTCACGGGATCGCGCTACCGCTCGCCACTGCTGACCGAGACCGTCAAGTTCATCGGCAGAACCGCCTACGACGCCGATGGCCTGTTCCACACCGGCGGCATCAACATCGTCCGGCGTGGCGGGGACGGTCTTTTCTTCCAATCCGACCAGTTGCCGCTGCCCTGGAACGGCGGGCGGCCCGCGATGGAGCTGCTCTTCGAAGAGATGGTGCAGTAGCCGGCGCACCTGTTCACGCCTGATTGAGAGTTGAATTCAAATGCCTTCACAAGTGGTCACAGGTCAAGAGGCCGCCGCCCAACGCGAGCCGTGGGGCGCTTTGCAGTGGCTCATCGGCGGGCCGTCGCACGGCGAATTGGGCCTGACCATCGGCCGCGTCACGTTTGAGCCGGGCCAATCCAACCCGCACCACCGTCACCCCAACTGCGATGAGGTGCTCCACGTCATCGAAGGCCGGGTCGAACACACCTTGGCGGATGGCTCGGTGTGCCTGCTCAACGCGGGGGACAGCATTGTGATCCCCAGGAACGTCCCGCACCACGCCCGCAACACCGGCTCCGGCCGGGCGGAAGTGTTGGTGATCTTCAACAGCGGCCAGCGGCAGGTCGTCGGCGAGTAAAGGTCATCAAGTCATGCGAGCGGCAGTCATCGGTTTAGGGATCGGCAAGACCCACGCGCAGGTATACGACCGGCGTGAGGAGGTCACGTCGATCGCCCTGTGCGATGCCGACCGCGACGCGGCCGAGGCGGTGGCTCGCCACTTGCAAAAGCCGACGACGTGCTACGACTCGGTGGAGGCGTTGTTCGCCGCGGAGCAGGTGGGCATCGCCAGCATCGTG
This sequence comes from uncultured Phycisphaeraceae bacterium, assembly GCA_964614575.1. Taxonomy (GTDB): domain Bacteria; phylum Planctomycetota; class Phycisphaerae; order Phycisphaerales; family Phycisphaeraceae; genus JBGTLW01. Next base: position 1,312 of record CAZTLX010000128.1, read on the forward strand.
ACGCCCGACAACTGGCACCGCGCACACGCAACGGCGGCGCTTGAAGCGGGGGCGGATGTGCTGGTCACCAAGCCGATCGCCCCGACCCTGGAAGATGCGCAGGCGATTGTCGATTGTGCCGCGCGTTGCGGCCGCCGGCTGATGGTCGCGCATGAGCGGCGGTTTCGGCCGAGCTATCGGCGGGCGTACGAACTGATCACGTCCGGGCAGCTCGGTGACCTGGCGTACCTGCGGCTGCAGATGTTCCAGAACGCGGAAAATAAGTTCGCCCGCGCCCCGTGGTACGCATCGAAGGAGGCCGGCCGCACCGCGATCACCGGCAGCGGCATCCACCAGGTGGACCTGGTGCGCTGGCTCAGCGGCCGCGAAGTCGTCAGCGTTCGCGCCCTGGGCAACCGCATCGGCGAGATCGGCTTCCATCACAACAAAACCGTGGTCGCGTTATTCGAGCTGGAGGGCGGCGTCATCGGTGAGGTGGTCTTCACATACGAAGCGACCCCGCCGCTGGGTGGTGAGCGCGTGACCGCGATCGGCAGCCATGGCATGATCGATAACGGCCGCTTCTGCCCGCGCGGCGGCGAGACCGAATCCCTCGGCTCCTCGCCCGAAGACGAATTCAGAGGCAGCGAATCGGCGACCGACGCGTTCGTGGACGCGATCGTCTCGGGCGACCCGATGCCCGTGCCCGGCGAAGAGGCGGTGCGCTCCCTGGCCGCGGCCCTCGCGGTGGACCGGGCGTGCGAGAACGGGCGGGTCGAACTTGTTGAAGCAACGACACCGCTGGTCGCGGCGATCGGGAATGAATAACCAACGATGGACAAACGCGCGTTTACCCTCGTCGAGCTCCTGGTGGTCATCAGCATCATCGCGCTGTTGATCGCGCTGCTGCTGCCGGCGCTCAAGAACGCGCGGGCCGCCACGCGGACCACGCTGTGCCTGAGCAACGATCGGCAGGTGGCGGTCGCGCTGCTGTCATTCGCCGCGGACCACGGCGGGCGGATGGTGCCGGCCTACAACTGGGACACCAATCCCGCAATCGCGCAATGGCAGCGTGGCAATGTGCCGACGGGGTTCTGGCGTGTGATCGAGGGCGGATACCTGCCCGCCAGCATCGAGAACATCCCGAACCAGAACGGCTCGATGTACAACAACCTCCGGTACAACCCGGTGCTCCAGTGCCCCGAGACGCAGAAGCAGGTCTCGCTCTGGGACCAGACGTTTAGCCGGCACGAATACAAGAATGATCAGGTTGTTGACCTGCCCGGAGGACTCAACGCCGATTACAGCCAGGCGGTCAACCTCAGCAACGCCAACAAGTCGGCCCGCAATGTCGAGGGGCACTTCGGGGTGTTCTCCACGTACATCCTCAACACGCCCTACGGGGGCAATGACTTTAGCAAGTGGGGCATGCGCGACCGTTGGCCGTTCCAGACCTCGGCCGGGGACGGCCGGGGCATCGGCCCGTCGCTCTCAGCATTCACCAAACCCTCCGACACCTGGCTGATGGCCGACGGCTATTTCTGGAGCGTCGGCCTGTGGTGCGGGACGGTGTACCGCCACCCCAACAACTCGGCCGCATTCGTCTATGCCGACGGACACGCCGCGTCCCACAGCATCAGCGATATCAACGGTCGCCCCGCGGGCTCACAGGCCTGCCAACGCGGCGGCACCTGGGGCGGCGCGGTCAACCGCGATATCTGGGATCGCCGACTGTCCATCAACCTCCTGCCCGCCCCCGCGCCGTAACGCCGACCACCGCATCGGCACGGCGATCCCTCCCGCCTGATCCGCTTGTTCCCGTGATTTTTGACGACTTTGAGAAAGATGACTGATAATGATGACTTTGTTCTATCGCGCGCAGACCGTTGTATCCGTGCTGACGATGTTGTGTCTTGCGGGTTACTCGGCGTCGGCGTCGGAAGTGGCCAAGACACCGCCGGCCGAGTTGCCGGGTGTCTGGTGTGAGTTCGAGGCGGGTGGCTGGCACACCGATGCGAAGGAGCACAGCGGCGCGTCTGGCGGCAAGCGGGTGAGTTGGTTCGACCAGGACGGCCGGGCCGTCTATATGAAATTCGAAGTGGAAAAGCCGATGTCCGACGCGATCGTGTTTGTCCGTTACTCGCGGGCACTGGCGGGGGACAGCTTTATCGAGGTGTCGTTCGGGCCCGGCTCCAATCCGCAGGATGCCAAACCTTTGGGCAAGCTGCGCACCGCGCGGACGGGCAGTTGGACCAGGTACCGCTGGATCAGCCTGCCGGTGGGCGATCTGGCGGCGGGCGATCACTACCTGATCGTGAACTGCCGGGAGCGTCGTGGCGCGGGCGACCTGGATGTCGCGGCGGTGGTGCCCAACGACAAGCAGAGCCGCTGGATGCCGCCCAACGAGGTGAAGGACGGCAAGTTCGTCGGCAGCGGCGCACTGCTTGACGGGGCCCGGCCCGACGACCGGATGACCGAGCAGGCATTGGCCGACATCGAGGCGGAAAAACAGCGTCGCGCCGCCGAGGCAGCGTCCGCCGCCGCCCGCCGCGCTCATATCAGCGATCCGGCCAACCGTTTGAACATCGAGACGACGTGGTTCGGCAACGACATCGCGACCGGGCCGGACATCCCCGCCTGGGGCGGCCACACGCCGCACAACATCGCGGATATCCACGTGACGCCGGACGGCAGCCTCTTCACCAACGTCCACTGGGAAGAGCACGGCGCGAACGTCACCGAGTACAAAGCGGGGCGATGGATCAACAGCGCGCATGTGGGCAATCACGGCGGCGGGCGGGCCGTCACCGCCAACGACACCTACCTCTACTTCGTCGGCAACCGGCACCGCACCGGCAAAGAGGGTATCGACCGTCGCAGCCGCGAGGACATCCGCAACCATGGTTGGAACGTCCATGTCGATCTGCCCGGCGTGCGCGGGTTGGCGGCCACGAATGACCGCGTCTTCGCCGCGATCCCCGGCGAGAACACGGTCAAGGTGTTCGATGCCGACCTCAAGCCGCTCGGCTCGTGGGATGCGCCCGCGCCCGGCAAGATGACGCTCGATGCGCAGGGCCATCTCTGGATCATCCTCGGCGGCGAGCCGACCATCGCGCGCTTCACGCAGTCCGGCGAGCGGCTGCCGCAAACGATCACTGTGCCGGAAGGCGCTGAGGCCGCGGCCCTCGCGGTCGATGCCCAGGGTCGTCTGCTGGTCGGCGACGGCGGACCATCCGAACAGGTGCTCATCTACCAGGACATCGATACCCAGCCCACCCTCGCCGAGCGCTTCGGCGAACCGGGCGGGGTGTATCACGGCACAGCAGGGCGGCTCGGACCCAAACGCTTCGTCCGCATCGTCGGCGTCGGTGCAGACGACTCGGGCAATGTTTACGTCGCCAGCCGACCCTCCAACAACGGCTCCACCATGCTGCAAAGCTATTCGCCCGAAGGCGAACTGCTCTGGCAGAAGCAGTGCCACATCTGGCTCGACTGCCCCGCCATTCACCCCGACGACCCCAACCTGATGCTCTCCAGCACCGCCCGACTCCGCATCGACCCGGAGGCACCCATCGGCGAGAACTGGACCGCCGAGGCCCTGACCGTCCACCACCGTGAGTTCACCGACGACTTCCGCCACACCTCCGGTGGCAGCGGCTCCACGTTCCTCGCCAAGCTTTCCAACGGCCAGACCTATCAGTACCTGGTCAACATGCTGGGCAAGACCACCTACATCTACCGCTTCGACCCGGAGAACCACGGGCAGGTCGCCATCCCCGCGGGGTTCATCGATCAGAGCGGCGTCTGGGTCGATCACAACGGCGACGGCCGACGCGACGCCGCCGACAGCTCCGGCATGACTTACCAACTCACCCTCCGCGGCGAACACCGCGAGGACGGCCTGCACCTGACCCTCACCGCGACCGACGAAAACAACCATCGGCAAAGCCTTACGCATCGTGTGGACGCCGCGAACCCCGGCCCACGCGTCAGCCTCGGCATCACCGCCGGCGGCGAGCGACGCTATGACTTCTCGCAATTCAAACTCAGCGTGGGCGGCGACGAGATCGCGACACGCTTCGGCAGCGCCGACGGCCGCGACGGCGAGGGCGGCTTCTCCATCGGCGATGAGAAGTGGTCCGTCGAGGAGCAGGCTTTACGCGTCCGCGGCAACCGCAAGGGCGGCAAGCCACAGACATTCACCGCATCGCAAACCTTCGACGCGATGACCCAGGGCAAAGACTTTGAAGCCCAGACCACGGTCACCGCGCACCGCGGCCGCTTATACAGCGACCGCATGGGCCTGATGGTCATGGGCCACGATCGCGACTGGCGCTCGGGCCTCGGCGCGGTCATCAACGTCAGCGGCGGATACCCCATCCTCGAGCTGCGCAAGGGCATGTCCGGCGATGTGATCGCTTCCAAACCGCTCAGCGACGAAGTGGCCGGCCACAACACCCTCACCACCATCGGCATGGCGGTGGACAGCGAGGGATCGGTCTGGAACGCGACCCACGGCCAGGGCATCTACCGCTACCCGATCCAGGGCTTCACCGACGCCGACGTGCCGATCTACACCGTCGCGTCGCGCGAGCAATACGACACCCCCGAAAATATGAACGATCTCCGACGGGTCTATCACTACCCCGACCGTGGCGGGCTGCTGTTGGTCAATGGTTTCACCAAAGAACACCCCAACAAGAACCACCACTGGAAGCGGGCCGGCAAAGTGATCCGCGCTTACGAAAACTGGACCCCCGGCACGCCCAGCGATCAGTGGCAACTCAAGTGGGAACTGGTCCCGCCGTATGAAGATCAAGCGGGTGGCAACCACGGCGACGGCAACATCATGTCGCTGGATGTCGCCGGCGATTACCTGTTCGTCGCCCGCGAAGGGCAATCCGGCTTTCTGAAAGTCAACCGCATGCACGTCGATGTCTATCGCCTCGACGACGCGTCCTATGTCGGCTGGATGGGGCCAGGTGAAGTGGCCGGGGACGTCGGCATCCTCGACATCACCCACGGCATGAAGGCCTACCAACGCAACAACGGCGAATACCTGATCTTTCTCGAAGACGGTGCCAAGGCCCGCGTGCTCACCTACCGCTGGCGGCCGTGAGCCCGGGGCACGTGTCGCGGCAGTGAGTAGGTCCGGGCCTGCCCGGACATAGAAACGTGAGCGACCGATTCTGTCCGGGCAGGCCCGGACCTACTGGACTACTGTGTCATCGCACCCAAAGAGCAGATCGACAAGTGAGTAGGTCCGGGCCTGCCCGGACAAAGACCCAGCGACCTGAACACACCTGCCCGGGCCTACGGGGTGTTACACTGCCCAACATGAACTATCGGCGGAACTTCCAACCCGGCGGGACGTTCTTCTTTTCGCTGGTCACCCTCAACCGCCATTGGCTTTTTGCGCAAGAGGCCGCCTGCAACTTGTTTCAAGGCATCGTGCGAGAGATCAAGGCCGAGCGCCCGTTCCGAATGGATGCGTGGGTGATCCTGTACGACCACCTGCACATGATCTGGACCTTGCCGCCGGGCGACGCCGACTTCTCCGGCCGCTGGTCGAAGATCAAGAGTCAATTCACGCGGCGCTGGCTGGATCAAGGCGGGGCGGAGCAGCCCGTGTCCATCGGCAAGCAACGCGATGGCCGGCGCGGCGTCTGGCAACCCAAGTTTCTGGAACATACGATCCGTGATGAACAAGACTATATAGCTCACGTCGAATACATCCATTACAACCCGGTAAAGCACGGGTATGTCGAATACCCCAGGCAATGGGCACGCTCCAGCTTTCACGAATATGTCCGCAGGGGGATTTACCCGCCGCATTGGTGCGGCAGGTCTGACACCCTGAACGGTTTACCCGACACGCTCCCCTACGATCCATTCGATTGACGGGTATCCGCGAATGTAGGTCCGGGCCTGCCCGGACGATGAAACGTGACCGACCGATTCTGTCCGGGCAGGCCCGGACCTACGTTTGCTGCCCGAGCAGGCCCGGGCCTACGTTTGCGTCACCTCGCGCACCACCTCGTCCTGCTCGCGATCGCTTTTCTTCTGCCCGTAGGCTTCGACGATGCGTTGCACGAGATGATGCCGGACGATGTCGGCTTCGTTGAGGGCGACCATGGCGACGCCTTGGGTGCGTTTTAATCTTCGCGCGGCGTCGATGAGGCCGCTGTCGCGGGGGTCTTCGAGGTCGATCTGGGAGGTGTCGCCGGTGACGACCATCTTGGAGCCGTGGCCCAGGCGGGTGAGGAACATGAGCATCTGGCCGCGGGTGGTGTTCTGGGCTTCATCGAGGATGATGCAGGCGTCGTTGAGCGTGCGGCCGCGCATGAAGGCGAGCGGGACGATCTCGATGAGGTCGGCGGCCATGAAGCGTTCGATCTGCTCGAAGGCCATCATGTCGTGCAGCGCGTCGAGCAGCGGGCGGAGGTAGGGGTTGACCTTGTCCTGCATGGTGCCGGGCAGGAAGCCGAGCTTTTCCCCGGCCTCGACCGCGGGGCGCACCAGCACCAGCTTGCGGATCTGCCCGCGTTTGAGCATGGACACGGCGGCGGCGACGGCGACGTAGGTCTTGCCCGTCCCCGCCGGGCCGAAGCAGATGGTCAAGTCGTGGGCGTGGATGGCGTCGAGGTAGCAACGCTGGCCGGCGGTCATGGGTTTGACGCGGCGGTTGTGCAGATAGACATCAGCGTCGTCGCCCGGCTGAGGCCGACGGATCGCGGCGTCGGGGTCGGCACCGGGGTAGTCCGACGCGGGGCCCGCCGGGTCGGCCAGCAGTTGCAGTAACTGCTTGTGGGAGAGCGGCTCGGCGGCATCGGCGGTTTCGGTGAGGCGCTCGATCACACGGGCGGCGCGGGCGACGGCCTCGGGCTCGCCGCTGACGCGCAGCGACCCGTTGCGGGCGAAGATCGCCACGCCCAGCGCCTCACGGATGAGCTTGAGGTTGCGTTCGGCGGCACCGGTCACGGCCAGGCGCCGATTCCCGGCGGGAAGCTGCAGGCTGATCTCCAACGCGAATCACTCCACAAAAGGTGTCGGGGAACCAGCCTTATTGTATGTGGGATGCGCGCGGATATCCCGCCGGATATCCCGCCGAAGCTCCGCTGCGCATCGGCGGGCTTGGGAGGGGGGAGTATTGATGGGCGCGGGTTTTATTCGGCCTCGGCGACCAGCTCCTTGGTGCGGTGCTGGAGTTGGGCTTTGAGCCGAGCGAGGATGGAGGAGTGCATCTGGCTGACGCGCGACTCGGAGAGATCGAGTGTGGTACCGATCTCTTTCATGGTCATCTCCTCGTAGTAGTAGAGGATGATGATCAATCGTTCGGCGCGCGACAGCCCCTTGGTGACCAGGTCTTTGAGGTCGCGTTTCTGCACGGCGGTGAGGGGGTTGACCTGCCGGCCGTCCTTGAGCACGTCGATCTCACGGACGTCTTTGTTTGAATCGGTCTCGAACCACTTGCGGGAGAGCGAGACGGTCTGCACGGCTCCGGCGTCCTTGCGGATCTTGTCGAACTCCTCGTCGTTGACATTGAGCTTGGCCTTGATCTCATCGTCGGTGGGGTTTCGGCCCAGTTGCATGGCGAGCGTCTTGCGGGCACCCTCGACCTGGCTGGAGCGGGAGCGGACAAGGCGGGGGACCCAGTCCATGGAGCGGAGCTCGTCAAGGATCGCGCCGCGGATGCGGGGGGCGCAGTAGGTTTCAAACTTGACGCCTCGTTCCAGATCAAACGCGTTGATGGCATCAACCAGGCCGAAGAGCCCGGCGGACATCAGGTCGTCGAGGTCGACCTCGTCGGGGAGTTTGGTGTGGATGCGTTCGGCGTTGTAGCGGACCAGCGGCAGGTAATACTCCATGAGCTGGTTGCGGACCGGCTCGGTGGCTTTCTTCTTGTACAGCACCCAGGCCTTTTTGATCTCGTCCTCCTGCGCGGGGGTAGGTTTGGTACGCGTGCGGGGGGCTTGCCTGGTTCGCTGGGCCATGGTCATGGTCTCCTTGACCGTTGGTAACACCCTGATGCATCCGTGCGGGTGCTATGAATGAATGTCGTCGCCGGTGATACCGGCAACCGGTTTCAGGCCGCTTTGGCGGCGGCGCGGCGATCATCACCGGCCGTCGCGTGTTCGGCGGTCGTGTCGAGCGCGTCCCGTTCCGGGATGGGGTTCTCGCGTTTATGCTTCTCGACGTGTTGATCGATGGTGTGCTGTGCGATCTTGCCGACGACCGTGCCGAGCACAAGGCAGCCGAGCATCACGAGGGTGGCGCGGGTGAGCACGGCGGTGGGTTCGTTGCCGACGGCGATGCCGACGACGACCGCGGCGGCGAAGCCGACCAAAGCCAAGCAGGTTGCGATGACGCGAGCGGGAATGGTTGGCACTCCGTTGCTGTTCGCCTGAAAAGAATTGCGCCCCGCGTCGATCCGTCAACGCCGAAGGCTGATGGGATTCTAGCGAATCGGCGGGGGCTGTGAAGGGGTTAAGTTAAACATTTAGAAAAAAACTTGATGTTTTTTTTCAGTGTCGCGCGAACGCGCGCCGCGGGGTTAAGCACGGCATCGCGCTTAGCGCGCCAACCATGCAGAGACACGGCGAAACAGACCCGCGCCGTGGGCTTCGCCACTGACCGCGCGACGATCCAGGCGATGCGCCAGTTGATCCAGACACGTGGCCGCGCTGCACGTCGGGAAATCAAGCAGATACGGCCGACGGCGGCGCACGCCCTGCATAACCCGCGGATCGAGGGTGATATGTCCGGCGTAACCGATCTTTAGATTGAGGAAGCGCTGGCATACCGCCGCGACCCGCGCAAAAACTGCGCGGCCCTCCGCGTCATCCCGAACCATGTTCACCAGCAGCCGGATATCCGCGTCCTCACGCTGGCGGCTCAGCGTCTTGATCACGGCATATGCGTCGGTGATCGCCGTCGGCTCCGAGGTGGTCACGACCAGCACCTGATCGGCCGCGGCCAAAAAGCCCAGCACGTTCGCGCCGACGCCCGCGCCGGTGTCGATCAGCAACAGGTCGGCATCACGCTCCAGCGACTGCAACTGCCGCAGCAGCGCGTCGCGGGGTTGGTCGCCGAGGTTGGCCATCTGCGCCAGGCCCGATGCGCCCGGCACCAGGCGGAAACCGCCCGGCGCATCGATCAGCGCCTCTTCCACCCCCATCCGCCCCGCCACCACGTGCGACAGGCTGCCCGAAGGCATCAGGTTGCACATGACGTCGGCGTTGGCGCAGCCCAGGTCCGCGTCAAGCAGGATAACCTTGCGGCCCATCTGCGCGAGCTTGGCGGCGAGGTTGACCGCGAGCGACGTCTTGCCCACGCCCCCCTTGCCGCTGGTGATCGCGACCGAGCGGGCGAGGCGCAGCGGCTCGGGCCGCACGCCGGTCTCGGGCGGCGCGAGGCGCAGGCCGGGCCGAGGCGCATCTTCCCGACGATGCTGCGCGGCCAGGTCGCGCAGCGCTTGGGCCTGATCGGTGATCACGGACATATCGCGCTATCCCCCATCACCAGGGCGGCCAGCCGATCCGCCTTGCCGGGCTCGATCTGGTGGGGCACTTCCTGGCCCGTGGTGACGTAACTGAGCTTCTTGTTCACCTTCGACGCGATGTTGATCAGCGTGCCGAAGGTCACGGCCTCGTCGAGCTTGGTGAAGATGATCCGGTCGGTGTGGATCGCGCTGAACCGCTCGACGGTTTCCAGCAGGACCCGTTGGGTCGCGGTGGAGGAGAGGACCAGGTGCGTCTCGTGCGGCTGCGCGGCGTTTACCAGCGCGGCCAGATCAGTGAGCCGATCGTGGTCACGCTGCGAGCGGCCGGCGGTGTCGATGAGGATGCCATCGCGGTGCGCGTGACGGGCTACCGCGTCGGCCATCTCCTCGGGGGTGGTGACCACGTCCAGCGGCACGCCGAGGATCCCGGCGTAGGTCTTGAGCTGATCGACCGCGGCGATGCGGTAGGTGTCGAGCGTGATCAGCGCGACGTCTTTGCCTTGCTTGAGCTTGAAGGTCGCGGCGAGCTTGGCGACGGTGGTGGTCTTGCCCACGCCGGTCGGCCCGACCAGCGCGATGACCTGCGCCTTGCCGTCCGCGGTCGGCCGCAGCTCGCCGGCCTCGGGGTCGATCGGCATCGCCTGCTCGATCGCGCGTTGCACCGCATCGCGGCAGGAGAGGTCATCGTCCGCCGCGTCCGGATCGCTCAAGCCGCGGAACGCACGGGCTTCGCTGACGATCTGCTCGGCCAGCTCCTCCGCGACTTCCTGCTCGATCAGGCCTAAATAATGCTGAAACAGCGGGTCGCCGGCGGCGGTCGGGGGGATCGTGCCGGCCTGGCGCGACTGCTGGTGCATCACCCTGGCGACCATTTGCCGCACCGCCTGCATCTCGCGGGCGAGTTGCTGCGTGTCGCCGGCGATCGGCTCCACGTTGACCACGGGCGTTCGCGGCACTCCCGCAGTCACGGGCGGCGGCGCGAGCGTCGCGGCACCGGCGGCACCGGCACCCGGCGCGGGCGCGAACTGCGCTTGCGCCGCGAAGTAGGTCTTGCGGATCAGGTCGCCGGCGGTCGGCTCGACGATTGACGCGGCAGGCCGGGGCGCGGCGGCGGCGGGTGTCGTGCGGGCCTGAGCGAGTCGCTGAGCGCGGGGGGACTGCTTCGCCTCGCGGGCGCGTTTGCGGCCGAGCTCGCGGCCATCGGCGGCGGTGACTTCCACGACCGCCTTGGCCCCGAGGCCGAACAACCCGCCACGCTTGTACGTGCGGGTATGCAGCACCACGGCATCAGAACCCAGACCGCGCCGCACTTGTTCAAGCGCGTCGGCCATCGAGCCGGCAACAAATGTCCTGACGTTCAAGACTGGCCCCTTGCGATTTTCCGTCCGTGGTCCATCAGCAGTCTGAGCATGGGATGATAATCACTTCGGCTGGTTTGTGTCAGCACAATTCAAAAAGTTGTGCGACCGGGTTGAAGCGGCCTCGCTATTGCGTGCCCGCCATCGCTTCCTGGTAGGTGTTCCTCGCGTCGGACGGCGACGCGTGGCCGTTGCTTGACGGGTCGGGCAACTGCGCCAGGCCGATCGACTCCACCTCCACGCCTTTGCTCACCTCGTTATACCCAAGCACCGCCGCGGTCGGCAGGTGCGGCTCGATCAGTCGACGCACCTGCGCCCTTACCTGCGGCGAGGCGAGCACCACCGGGTGACGCCCGG
>CAZTLX010000129.1:0-12428 GCA_964614575.1 uncultured Phycisphaeraceae bacterium
AGCACGACTGGTTCTGGTCCAGTTAGTCGGGGTTCAAATCCCTGAGGGCCTGCTTCCCCCGCCCGCCAATCGGCGGGCTTTTTTCTGCCGCCGCCTCCTACCATGTCGGCGTGACCGACGACCTGATCACCCCCACCGACCGCGGCCTTTACTGCGAACCCGGCGGGTTCCACCTCGACCCCTGGCGGCCCGTCGAACGCGCCGTCATCACCCACGCCCACGCCGACCACGCCCGGCCCGGCTCCTCGCGCTACCTCTGCTCTACCGCGGGCGCGCCGCTCCTCGCCCGCCGCGTGCAAGCCGACGCCCACATCGAAACGCTCGACTTCGGCGAGCCGACCACCATCCACGGCGTGACCGTCACCCTCCACCCCGCGGGGCACCTGCGCGGCTCGGCGCAGGTACGCATCCAACACCGCGGCCAAGTCGCGGTGGTCACCGGCGATTACAAAACCACCCCCGCCGGCCACACCGCGGACCCGACCTGCGAACCCTTCGAGCCGCTGACCTGCGACCAGCTCATCAGCGAATGCACCTTCGGCCTGCCGATCTATCGCTGGGCCGACCCGGCCGCGGTGTTTGCAGACATGTTGCTCTGGTGGCGGGACAACGCCGCGCGCGGGCGCACGAGCGTCGTCGCGGCCTACGCGCTGGGCAAGGCGCAACGCGTGATCGCGGGGCTGCACGCGCTGGGGGATGGCTTGCCGGGGGTGATCGCGGCGCACGGCGCGGTGCTGCCGTTCGTCGAGTTGTATCGCGCGCAGGGCGTGGATTTGCCGGACGTGCTGCCGATCAACAAAGACACGCTGGCGACGATCAGGGGCAAGGGCCTGGTCGTCGCGCCGCCGTCGGCGCTGGGCACGGCGTGGATACGCAAGCTCGGCGACAGCGCGACCGCGATGGCCTCCGGCTGGATGGCGGTGCGCGGGCGGCGGCGGCACCAGGCGCTCGACCGCGGGTTCGTCCTCTCCGACCACGCCGACTGGCCCGGCCTGCTCGACGCCATCGCCGCGAGCGGCGCATCCCGCGTCGGCCTGACCCACGGCTATACCGCCCCGCTCGCCCGTTACCTCCGCGAAACCCGCGGCCTCGACGCCTACGAAATCAAAACCCGCTTCCTCGGCGAAACGGAAGAGACACACAATGACGCGGCCGAAGAAGGCGGTGACGGTTCATCATGAATCGCTTCGCCACCCTCTACCGCCGGCTCGATCAGAGCAACCGCACCAATGACAAGGTCGCGGCGCTGATCGATTATTTCCGCGACGCCCCGCCGAAAGACGCGGCGTGGGCGGCGTACTTCCTCACCGGCCACCGCATCAAACGCGCGGTCAACCACCGCCTGCTGCGCGAGGCCGCGGCCGAGGCGTCCGGCCTGCCCATGTGGCTGCTCGATGAGTCCTACCAGCACGTCGGCGACCTGAGCGAAACCATCGCCCTGTTGATACCCGAGCAAAATGCCGCCGACGCCCCGCCGCTGCACACCCTCATCGAAGACATCCTCGCCCCCATGCCCGCGATGAACGACCGCCAGCGCATCGTCGCGCTCAAACAAACCTGGGCCCAGCTCGACGCCTGGCAACGCTTCTGCTTCCACAAGCTCATCAGCGGCGCGTTCCGTGTCGGCGTCGCGACCACGCTCGTCGCCCGCGCCCTCGCCGAGGTCGCCGGCGTCGAGCAAGCCGTCATGGCCCACCGCCTCACCGGCGGGTTCGAGCCCAGCGCCAGGCATTACCGCGCCATCCTCACCGGCGAAGGGCTCGGCGCGGCCGACATGCTGCGCCCCTACCCCTTCTGCCTCGCCACCCAGCTCGACGCCGCGCCCGACACGCTCGGCTCACCCTCGGACTACCTCGTCGAATGGAAGTGGGACGGCATCCGCGCGCAGGCCATCCGGCGCGACGGCCGGGCCGCGCTGTGGTCGCGCGGTGAAGCGTCCATCGCCGACACCTTTCCCGAGATCGTCGCCGGCCTGCAAACGATGCCCGACGGCACGGTGATCGACGGCGAGGTCCTCGCGTGGGACGCCCCCACCGACCGCCCCGCCGGCTTCAACGCGCTGCAGACCCGGCTCAACCGCAAACGCGTCGAACCCACCCTCTTCGACCCCCCCACGCCCATCATCTTCATGGCCTACGACGTGCTCGAACACGACGGGCAAGACGTGCGCGACCGCCCCACCGCCGACCGCCGCGCCCTGCTCGAACAACTGCTGCGCCCCGCGGACCCGCCGCTGAGGCTCTCGCCGATCATCGTCGCGGACACCTGGGACCAACTCGCAGGCTTCCGTGGAGAATCAAGACGGCGCGGCGTCGAGGGGTTGATGCTCAAGCACCGCGCGTCGCCCTATGAGGTCGGCCGCAAACGCGGCGGGTGGTGGAAGTGGAAGATCGACCCCTTCACCCTCGACGCGGTCATGGTCAACGCGCAGCGCGGCCACGGCAAACGCGCCGGCCTGTTCAGCGACTACAGCTTCGCCCTCTGGGACAACACGCCGCCGCCGAAAGGGGACGGCCAACTGGTCACCATCGCCAAGGCCTACTCCGGCCTGACCAATGACGAGCTGGAAAAGCTCGACGCGTGGGTCCGGCAGCACACCGTCGAACGCCGCGGCCCGGTCCACCTCGTCGAACCCGTGCAGGTCTTCGAGCTGGCGTTCGAGGGCGTGCGCGAATCGCCCCGGCACAAGGCCGGCCTCGCGGTGCGCTTCCCACGCATGAACCGCTGGCGCACCGACAAGCCACCCGAGGAAGCCGACCGGCTCGGCACGCTGCGCGCGATGCTGCACCTGCCCGAGGTGGCCTCATGACGCGTGCCGCGACAAAGCGGGTCACCGACTGGTTCGCGGCGCAAGGCTGGACACCCGCGCCGTTCCAGCGTGAAACGTGGCGCGCCTACCTCAACGGACACAGCGGCCTGATCCACGCGCCGACCGGCACGGGCAAGACCCACGCCGCGTGGCTGGGCCCGATCATCGAAGCGCTGCACGAGCGCAAAAGCCGAAGCGAACCTGAGGCCAATAGCCGGATCGCTACGCGATCCCGGTCCGAACCAGGATCGCGTAGCGATCCGGCTATCGCGCGTGAGTCCATCCGCGTGCTGTGGCTGACGCCCTTGCGGGCGCTGGCGACGGACACGGTGCGCAGCTTGGCCGAGCCGTTGGCCGCGCTGGGGTTGGACTGGACCGTCGAGAAACGCACCGGCGATGTGTCGTCGTCGATCAAGGCCCGGCAGCGCAAGCGGCTGCCGACCGCGCTGGTGACCACGCCGGAAAGCCTGTCGCTGCTGCTGAGCTTCGAGGATGTCCGCCGCCAGTTCGCGTCGCTGCGCTGCGTCGTCGTCGATGAATGGCACGAGCTGATGGGCAGCAAGCGCGGCGTCCAGACCGAGCTGTGCCTCGCCCACCTGCGCACGCTCGTGCCGACCCCCGGAAGTTTGCGCACGTGGGGCTGCAGCGCGACGCTGGGCAACCTCGATCAGGCCATGGCGGTATTGATGGGAACCCCTACCGAGGGCGGGAGCACTTCCGGGGGCGGGAGCACTTCCGGGGGCGGGGGCTTTTCTGATCCCTCCCCCTTGAGGGGGAGGTTAGGTGGGGGTGCGGCGTTGCGTGCTCCGGAATACGAATCGTCGACCAACGACGTTACGCCTCACCCTCCCCTGACCCCTCCCTCAAGGGAGGGGGATGAAGACACCCATTCCGAGGGCGGGAGCACTTCCGAGGCCGGGAGCACTTCCGGGGGCGGGGGCGTGATGATCACCGGCAAGCGGCGTAAGCGGATTGTGGTTCAAACGCTGATCCCCGACACGATCGAGCGTTTGCCGTGGGCCGGGCATCTGGGCACGAAGCTGGTGGAAACCGTCTGCGATGAACTCGATCAGCCGGGCACCGCCCTGATCTTCACCAACACGCGGTCGCAGTGCGAGCTGTGGTTCGAGGCGCTCACGCGTGCCCGGCCGGACTGGCTGGGGCAACTCGCGATGCACCACGGCTCGATCGACCGCGCCACGCGCGACGAGGTCGAGGCCCGGCTGCGCGAGGGCGCGCTGCGCTGCGTGGTCTGCACGTCGAGCCTGGACCTGGGCGTGGACTTTTCGCCGGTCGATCGCGTGCTGCAGGTCGGCTCGCCCAAGGGCATCGGGCGGCTGATGCAGCGGGCCGGGCGCAGCGGGCATCAGCCGGGTCGGCCGAGCAAGGTGATCGGCGTGCCGACGCACGCGTTCGAGCTGATCGAGTTTGCCGCGGCGCGCGACGCGGTGAAGGCGGGCGATGTCGAACCACGCGTGCCTTTGAAGATGGCGACGGATGTGCTCACGCAGCACCTGGTCACGCTCGCGGTCGGCGGCGGGTTCGACGCGGCCCAGACGCTGCGGGAACTGCGCTCGACCCACGCGTTTGCCGCGCTCACCGATGCGCAATGGCAATGGGCGCTGGACTTTGTCACCCGCGGCGGGCCTTGCCTCAAGGCGTACCCGCAGTTCAACAAGGTACGCATCGTCGAAGACGAGAACGGGCCGGCGCGTTACCTCGCCGACGACCGCGCCATCGTGCGCATGCACCGCATGATGATCGGCACCATCACCGCCGCGGCGTCGATGCGCGTCGCCTACGCCAACGGCAAGACGCTGGGCACCGTCGAGGAGAGCTTCATCGCCCACCTCAAACCCGGCCAGCGGTTTCTGTTTGCCGGCAAGGTGCTGGAACTGGTGCGGGTGCGGGAGATGACGGCCACGGTCAAGCCCAGCCGCCGCCAGACCCGCGGGGCCGTGCCGCGCTGGCAGGGCGGGCGTACGCCGCTCTCGACCATGCTCGCCCGGGGCGTGCGCGCGAAGCTCGACGAAGCGCGACGCGGCCACTTCCGGGGGCCGGAGATGCGCGCCGCCAGGCCGGTGCTCGAACTGCAACGCGCGTGGTCGATCCTCCCCGCGCCTGATGAGTTGCTGATCGAAACCACCGATTCCCGGCTCGGGCATCACGCGTTTGTGTTCAGCTTCCAGGGCCGGCTGGTGCATGAGGGGCTCTCGACGCTGGTCGCGTATCGCTTGGCGCGGACCCGGCCGATCAGCGTCACCGCGACGGCGAACGACTACGGCTTCGAGCTGCTGTCCGATCAACCCATGGAACTGGATGCCGTCGCCTGGCGCGACTTGCTGTCACCCGAGAACCTCACCGACGACCTGACCGCCGCGCTGGGTGCCTCGCAGCTCGCCCGGCGGCGGTTCCGCGCGATCGCGCAGGTCGCGGGGCTGGTCTTCCCGGGTTATCCGGGTCAGCCCAAGCCCAATCGGCAGCTCCAGGCGTCGAGCGAGCTGTTCTACGATGTGTTCAGCGAATTTGAGCCGAGCCACGCGCTGCTGGATCAGGCGAAGCGCGAGGTGTTGGAAAACGAGCTGGAGCTCACGCGCATGCGCGCGGCGCTGAAAGGGTTGCAGGCACAGACGATCCGCCTGCGGTCGCCACAAAACCTGACCCCGCTTGCCTTCCCGTTGTGGGCCGGGCGCATCCGTGAGTCGCACGTGAGCAGCGAAGACTGGCGTTCGCGGGTCGAGAAGATGGCGGCGGAGCTGGAAGCGAAGGCGGAGAAAGAAGGCGGGTAACCACAGATTGCACCGATGACGCAGATCAGGAATCGGCCACAAGCAGGCACAAACGGCACACAATATGACATGGTTTGTTTCTGTGCCTTTTGTGCGTTTTTGTGACTAACCTGCCTTGAATCTGTGTCATCTGGGCAATCTGTGGTTAACTGACCTGGTCCTGACCTGGTTTTGTGGAGCAGCGCGTTGATCAGTGGAACGGTCGAGTTTGATTGGCACGGGCAGCGGTGGGTGTTGCTGCCGCAGCGGGCGGTGTCCTGGCCGGAGCGGTCCGCGCTGCTGGTGGCGGATGTGCATCTGGGCAAGGCGGGGGCGTTTCGCGCGGCGGGGGTCGCGGTGCCCGAGGGCGTGACCGCCGCGACGCTGGCGCGGCTCAGCGATGCGCTGCGCTCAAGCGACGCATCCCGCCTGATCATCCTCGGCGACCTGCTGCACCACCGCAGCGGCGTCGATGCGGCGCTGCTCGAAGCGCTGCGCGCGTGGCGCGAGCAGCACGCGGCGGTGGCGATCGACCTGATCCTCGGAAACCACGACGTGCGCGCGGGAACACCCCCGGCCGAGTTGGGCATCGCGGTGCATGACGAGGCGCTGGAGCTGGGGGGCATCACGCTGACGCACACGCCACGCCAAGCCGACCCGCGGCCGACCATCGCGGGGCACGTCCACCCGGTGGTGCGGCTGCGCGGGCGCGGGCGGCAGTCGGTGCGCGGCCCGGCGTTTGTGTTCGCCAAGCACAGCGCGCTGCTCCCGGCGTTCGGCGCGTTCACCGGCGGGCACGTGGTGGCGCCCGGCGCGGGGGATGCGGTGTTTGTGGTCGGGCCGGGCGAGGTGGTGGCGGTCGGTCGGCCGCGATCATCAAGTTTCTGATCCCGCACCCTCCCCCGGCCCTCCCTCAAGGGAGCAGCGTCATAACCATTCACCGCTCGCCCAGATCGCGCAGCCACTCGGCGAAGCCTTCGCCGCCCTCGGCGATCTTCTGGCCCGTGTAGGCGCTGGCGTCATCGATCTCGTAGCTGACGGCCTCGGCGAGGTGGCAGCCCCCGGCCGCGAGGGGCAGCAGGAGGCAGGCGAGCAGCAGGAACCGGCGGCGTTGAGGCATGATGCTGGGACTATCGGCCAATGAGCACGCGCCGCTTTGGCGAAGCCGGGGTGTCAACCCGTCGGCGAGACGGAGGGGAGCGGGTTTTGGAAGATTTGCCCGATACCCCGCCGACGCCTGAGCGCGCTACGCATCGGCGGGCTGGGCGTGTAAAGTAGGCGCGTTCCTGCCCCGGTGAAAGGCGGTTGCCCGTGTCGGAAAATGGTAAACCCGTGTCCGGTTCGCCGCGTGTCGGTGTGGTGATGGGCAGCGCGTCGGACTGGCCGACGATGAAGCACGCGGCCGAGCTGCTCGAGGCGTTCGGCGTGGCGTACGAGGCGAAGGTTGTCTCGGCCCACCGCACGCCGGACCTGATGGTCGAGTACGCCAAGGCCGCGGCCGGGCGGGGGTTGTGCGCGATCATCGCGGGCGCGGGGGGCGCGGCCCACCTGCCGGGGATGCTCGCGGCGATGACCACCGTGCCGGTGCTCGGCGTGCCGGTGCAGAGCAAGGCCTTGTCGGGGCTGGACTCGCTGCTGTCGATCGTGCAGATGCCCGCGGGCGTGCCGGTGGCGACGCTGGCGATCGGCGAGGCGGGCGCGAAGAACGCGGCGCTGCTGGCCATCGCCATCCTCGCGAATCAGGACGACGCGCTGCGCAGCAAACTGCAGGCCTTCCGTGAGGAGCGACGCGACGCGGTGCTGAAGGAAGAGCTGACGTGAGCGGCGCTACCGCCCCCGGAAACGGCGGCCGCGCGATCCTGCCCGGTCAAAGCCTGGGCATGCTCGGCAGCGGGCAGCTCGGGCGCATGTTCACCCTCGCCGCGAAGCAGATGGGATACCGCGTACACGTGCTGGCGGCAGACGCCGACGACCCCGCGGCGCAGGTGGCCGACCGGGTGATCGTCGCGGGCTACGGCGACACGGATGCGGTCGCGCGGCTGGCGCGCGGTGTGGCCGTCGTGACGCTGGAGTTCGAGAACATCCCCGCCGCGGTGATCGATGCGGCCGAGCGCCACGCCCCGGTGCGCCCCGGCCGCTTGCCGCTGATGACCTGCCAGCACCGCGTGCGCGAGAAGACGTTCTTGCGCGACGCGGGCATCCCCGTCGCGCCGTTTGTCGCGATCGAAAACGAAGACGAGCTGCGCGACGCGGTCAGGGCGATCGGCACGCCCGCGGTGCTCAAGACCGCGGCGTGGGGCTACGACGGCAAGGGCCAGGCGAAGATCACCACGCCCGCCGAAGCCGCGGCCGCCTGGCGCGACATCGGCGAACAGCCCGCGGTGCTCGAAGGCTTTATCGATTTTCGCATGGAGATCTCGGTCGTCGTGGCACGCGGGTTGGACGGCCGCAGCGTGACCTACGGCCCGATCGCCAACGACCACGCCAACCACATCCTCGATGTTTCGGTCTTCCCCGCGAACGTCTCGCCCAAACTCGCGCTGGAGGCGCAACAGCTCGCCAGCGCGATCGCCGAGCGGTTTGATTACGTTGGCGTGTTGTGCGTGGAGTTTTTCGTGACGGGCGATGAGCGGGTGCTGGTCAACGAGATCGCGCCGCGGCCGCACAACTCGGGGCACCTGACGATCGACGGGTTCGTGACCAGCCAGTTCGAGCAGCAGGTGCGGGCGGTGTGCGGCTTGCCGCTGGGCGATGCGTCGCCGCTGGCCTCCGCGGTGGCGATGGCGAACCTGCTGGGCGATGTGTGGGCCGAGGGCGAGCCGCGGTGGCACCACGCGCTGGGGGACGGCTCGGTGAAGCTGCATCTCTACGGCAAGGCCGAGGCACGCGTCGGTCGGAAGATGGGGCACCTGACCGCCTGTGCCGCGGACCCGGCGGCGGCCCGCGCGGCGGTGCGGCGGGCGCGAGCGCGGTTGATCGAGCCTATGCTATCGCGGCCTGAACCGGGGGCCGATTAACCGCGTCCGGAAGCATGCCCCGGCAGCATCCCCCGCAAACCACCGCCCGACGCACCGAACGACTGACCAACCCTCGAGACCTGTGCCATGTACACGCTCGCCGCCGGCACCGTTTCCCCCGGCGACATCACGATCTTCCTGCTGTCGATCGCCGCGCTGGTGGGCCTGGCCCGCATCCTCGGCGAGGTGATGCGGCGCTTCGGCCAGCCCTCGGTGATGGGCGAGATCCTCGCCGGGGTGCTGCTGGGGCCGACGCTTTTGGGCGCGATCGCGCCGGACTTTTATCACGCGCTGTTCCCCGCCTACCAGGGCGGCTTCTCCGCGGCCGAGCAGGCCAGTGTTTCCGGGGAAGAGGCGGTCGTCCACCCGGTGCGTTACGGGCTGGACCTGTTGATGACGCTGAGCGTGTGCCTGCTGCTGCTGGTGGCGGGGCTGGAGGTGGACCTGTCCTCGGCGTGGCGTCAGGGCAAGGCGACGCTGAGCGTGAGCCTGGCGGGCATGGTCGTGCCGTTCGCCTTCGGCGCGGGGCTGGCGTTTGTCGGGGCGGACCTGTTGGGCATGGCCGAGGGCGGCGACCTGCTGCCCTTCGCGCTGTTTGTCGGCATCGCGATGTCGATCACCGCGCTGCCGGTCATCGCGCGGATCCTCATGGACTTGAACATGCTCAAGACCGACCTGGGCATGCTGGTCATGGGCTCGGCGATGGTCAACGACCTGGTCGGCTGGATCGGCTTCGCGCTGGTGCTGGCGATGATCTCGGTCGTGCCCGAGGCCGCGTCGTTCGGCCCGGGCCTGGGCGTCGGCGGGACGATCGTCCTCACCCTCGTGTTCGTCGCGGTCATGCTCACCGTCGGCCGCTGGGCCGCGCACCGCGTGCTGCCCATCGTCCAGGCCAACACCCCCTGGCCCGGGGGGCCGCTGAGCTTCGTCCTGCTCTGTGCGCTGCTCGGCTCGGCGCTGACCGAGTGGATCGGCATCCACGCGATCTTCGGCGCATTTATGGTCGGCATCGCCCTGGGCGACACCCACCACCTCCGCCAACGCACCCGCAGCGCTATCGAGCAATTCGTCGGCAACCTCTTCGCCCCCCTCTTCTTCGCCGGCGTGGGCCTGCGCGTCAACTTCATCGAGGCCTTCGACCCGGTCATGGTCGTGCTCGTGCTCGCGGTCGCCATCGCCGGCAAGCTCTTCGGCTGCTACTGGGGCGCCCGCATCGCCAGCGTCCCCAAGCGCGAGAGCTGGGCGACCGGCTTTGCCATGTGCGCCCGCGGCGCCATGGAGATCATCCTCGGCCAGCTCGCGCTGGATGCGGGGCTGATCACCGAGGAGCTGTTCGTCGCCATCGTCGTCATGGCCCTGGTCACCAGCCTCATGCCCGGCCCGGCGATCCAGCGGCTGCTCCAACGCAAGCAGGCCCGCCGGCTCTCCGACCTGATCGACGCCAAGGCCTTCGTCGCCAACCTCGAAGCCCGCGACCGCCGCGCCGCCATCGCCGAACTCGCCGAGGCCGCGTCACGCAGCGTCACCAGCGAGATCGACACCCGCATGATCACCGAGGCCGCCTGGAGCCGCGAACGCATCATGCCCACCGGCCTGGCCGACGGCATCGCCGTGCCCCACGCACGCCTGGCCAACCTCAAGCACCCGCTCATCGCCGTGGGACTCAGCGAAGAGGGCGTCGATTTCGACGCGCCCGACGGCGAGCCGGCCCGCATCGTCTGCCTCCTGCTGTGCCCCGCCGAAGACCCCGGCGAGCAGGTCGAGATGCTCGGCTTAGTCGCCCGCACCTTCGCCAACCCCCAGGCCCGCCACGACGCCATCGTCGCCAACAACTTCACCGAGTTCCGCGCCGCCGTCGCCATCGTCGAGGGCGAAGCCGCCGACAACCACGACAACGGCAGCGCCGGCGAGCAAAACAACAGCAGCAGCAGCGCCCGTTAACCCGCATGGCCCCGGCAATTTCTATGCGCCAACCATCCCCATGCGTGGCTCGTCATAGCCGCGTCGTCCTCGACGCGGATCGCCGCGAGGACGCGCGGCGGCTATGAAACAACGCTTTCTTGCGATGTGTATTCCTTGCCCAGCACCGCCCGCAGCGCGCGCTCCAGCAGGATGTTTACCGGATAAAATCTCTTCATGGCTGATATTTTCCAGCGTATCCGGCGGCGCCCGACCCAGATCCGTACGGTCGCGGATCGACGCTTGGCCGACGCGGAATACCTTCGCCGCAGCGGTCGCGCCGCCCACGCGAATGGCGCCATCTATCTGGGAGGCTTCGTCCTGGAATGCCTGCTCAAGGCGCAGATGC
This sequence comes from uncultured Phycisphaeraceae bacterium, assembly GCA_964614575.1. Taxonomy (GTDB): domain Bacteria; phylum Planctomycetota; class Phycisphaerae; order Phycisphaerales; family Phycisphaeraceae; genus JBGTLW01. The sequence goes on from CAZTLX010000129.1 coordinate 10,903, forward strand.
TGGAGACGCATCGTTGGCTGCAGAACCCGCCGCCAAACCTCGCGAAGCGGTCCGCGGGTGACCGACGACTCTATGTGCTGTGCTATCAATCACACGACCTCGCGGCCATCTCCGAGCAGCTACCCCGGGTCGCCCGCAAGCTCTATGATGTGGATGGCACGGGTCGGCTGCACCGTTCGTTCAAACGACTGTGTGGCCAATGGACCGTTTTCGCGCGGTATTCGCCTCGTATCGCAGAACTTTCCGAAGCCGCCGACTTCCTCGATCGGATCAAGGAGCTAAGACCATGGCTAAAGTGAACGGGTTTGAGAAGCGGCTCGCGGCGGTGCTGGAGGAAGACCTGCGCAAGGCCGGCATCGATGCAAAGGTGGAAACCGAGAAAGTGCGTGCGACCAAGCTGATTCGGGTGATGGTGATCGCCGAGCAGTTCCTGCACATGCGGCCCAGCGAGCGGCAGGACTTCGTCTGGCGCATCATACAGCATCACTTTCAGCCCGAGGACGAGTTGCGGATCAGCATGGTCCTCACCGTCACCCGCTCGGAACTGCAGGCCGCCTAACGCCCCAGCACCGCCCGCAGAGCGCGCTCCAGCAGATTGATATTCGCTTCCCGCGCGCCGTGACCCATCAGGCCGATACGCCAGACCTTGCCCGCCAACGCGCCGAGCCCGGCACCGATCTCCAGATCAAATTCGTCGAGCATCCGCCGTCGCGCCGCCTTGTCATCGACACCGCTCGGCACCTTCACCGCGTTGAGCATCGGCAACCGGACCCCCGCGCGCACCGCCGGCTCGATGCCCAGCGTGCCCAGCATCGCCATCAGCTTCTCGTGCATCGCCTGATGCCGGGCGAAGCGGGCGTCCAAGCCCTCTTCAAACACCAGCTCCAACGCCGCGTGCAGCGCGAAGACCATGTTCACCGGCGCGGTGTGGTGATACGCCCGGTCGCCGTCCCAGTAATTGCCGACCAGGTTCAGGTCGAGGTACCACGAGTTGGGCTTGGTTTTACGCCCGCGCACCTTCGCCATCGCGCGCTCACTCAGCGTCACCGGCGACAACCCCGGCGGGCAGGACAAGCACTTCTGCGTGCCCGAGTACGCCGCGTCCACGCCCCATTCATCGATCTTCACCGGCAGCCCGCCCAGAGACGTGACGCAGTCGAGCACGAACAGCCCGCCGTGCGCGTGGACCGCCTCGCCGATCCGCTCGACCGGCTGCAGCGCCCCGGTCGAGGTCTCGGCATGCACCAGCGCGACGAGCCGGGGCTTGAGCGCTTCGATCTTCGCGATGACCGCGTCCTGCTCGAAGACTTCGCCCCAGGGCGCTTCGAGGTTGTGTACGACGCCGCCGGCGCGTTGGGCCTTGTCGGTCAGCCGCCCGCCGAACACCCCGTTGATCCCGATCAGGCACACGTCGCCCGGCTCGACGAGGTTGTCCATGACCATCTGCGCCCCCGCGCTGCCGGTGCCCGAACAGGCGAGGGTCATGTCGTTCTGTGTCTGGAAGAGCCGCTGGAGCATGGCCCGCG
>CAZTLX010000130.1:0-10624 GCA_964614575.1 uncultured Phycisphaeraceae bacterium
TCACGCCTCATCCACCACGATGCGGTTGCCGTGGACTTCGATCACCCGCACCTTTCGGCCTGGGTCGATCCAGCCGCCGGGGGAGACGACGTCGATGCGTTGGCCGTCGAACTCGGCGACGCCGATCGGGTGCAGGCCGGTGCTGCAGACGCGGCCGGTCATGCCGACCTTCAGCTTGCCCTCGCCGATGGTTTCGTCGCCGGCGATCGGCTCGACGGGGACGCCCTCGGCGTAGGCGAGCTGGGCGTCGCCGAGGATCAGGCGGTTGAGCCCGGGCACCTGGCCGAAGTAGCGGGTCAGCGCGGCCATCCCGGCGATGCCGACCAGCAGGCCCATCATGATCCAGAGGGTGGACTGGAGCAGGCGGTCCCACATCTCGCGTGGGGGGATGGGCAGCGTGCCGCTGCCGGTGGGCACGGCGGAGAAGATGAGCCCGGCGATCATCAGCGCGATGCCCACGATGCCGAGGATGCCGAAGGTCGGGGTGTAGATCAGCTCGATGCCCAACAGCACGAGCCCGAGCAGGAACACCAGCACGAACCAGATATCGGAGAGGCCGATGATAAACGGCGCCCCGAGCAGCGCGATCAGCGCGATGACCGCGACGGTGCCGCCGGCCCCGAAGCCGGGCGTCTGAAACTCGATGTACGCCCCGAGCATCAGCGCGACCACGAGGATGCCCTGCACCACCGGGTGGGTGAGGAACCCGGCGATGTTCTCCGACCAGCTCTGCGGGATGACGGTGGCGCTGGCGGCGCGGTAGTGCTGGATGATCTCGGCCTGGTTGGAGAGCGTGGCCTTGCTCAGGCCGATGTCCAGCGCGAGCGTCTGGTTGGGCGTGAACAGCGTGCTGCCGCCGTGGATCATGCCTTTGGCGTAGAACGCGCCCGAGGGCATGGTCTCGACCGGCTGCCACTTGCCCAGGTCGGCGTCGGTCGCGACCTCGCGCGCGACCGGGTCGAGCTCCGAGGGGTTGGCCCCCGCCGAGCCTTTGCCGAAGATCGATCCCATGAAGCCCTGCGGCGAGGGCTCGCGTCCATTGACCATCAGCTCGTAGTCGAACTGGTTGACGACCCGGCGCTGCCCGGTGTCGGGGTGCTCGATGACGTGGAGCTGCACGCCGAGCACGCACATGGCGTGGAAGATGGCGGGGTCGTAGCCGTGGCGGGCGGCGTTGTCCTGGAACTGGGTCTTGATGGGGCTGTAGGCCTTGGCGCGTTCGGTGGCGGCCAGGTCCTGCCCGGGCATGATGGGCGCGCAGTCGCCGGTGGCGCTGCTGGTGCTCATGACGATCTCATCGCACGCCGAGGCGATCAGGATCCCCGCGGAATAGGCTTTGGAATTGACCCACGCGACGACGGGGACGGGGACCTCCTGGGCGTTGTTGAGGTATTGACAGATCTCGATGGCGCTGGTCACGACCCCGCCGTAGGTATCGATTTCGAGGACGATGAGGTCGGCCCCGCCGGCGATCGCGCGTTCGATGCGTCGCCGCAGCGAGTCGAGCGTGAAGTCGTAGATCATGTCGTCGACGGGGATGATGGCGATGCGCGAGCCCGACGGCAGGGCCGCGAGCGACGAGCCGGGCGCGGCGGGCGGCGCGGGCGCAGCCGACGCGTCCGCCGGCATCTCACTCTCCGGTACCGGGTCTTCGCTTTCCGGGGGCGCGGTTTCGCTTTCCGGGGGTGCGGTTTCACTTTCCGGGGGCGGGGTCGGAGCCTCGGGTGCCTCGGCGGGCGGGGCGGGCGCCTGCGCGACCAGCATCAGCGCGAGCAGCGTCAGCCAACCCAAGCGTACATATCGCGGCGTCTTCATATCCGGATTATAGATCGATCCTCCCCCCCGTTTAGCGGGCGGCACGAAGTGCCCGTTTTCAAAGCCCCGCTTCGATTTTCCGTTTTTCCGCTTTTCCGATCTACCCGGAACCGCCGCCCCGCCGCCGCGTCGAACGGGGTTGTCCGACTTCATCCAAAAGGAGCTTCATCATGCAACGCTGGCTCATCGCAACCGTCATGTTCGCCCTCACCGCCGCCTTGGGGTTACCCCTTGTCCGGGGCGGGGAAATCGCCACGGGTCAGGCTGCACCGATCGCCGCGGCCGCCCCCGCGCCCTCCGCCGAAGACGTATCGACCGCGAGCGTCGAGGAAGCCGTGGCCCCCGCGATCAAGTGGGCCCCGGCGGTGGACCCCAAGCCGTTGTCGGAAAACGTCAAGAAGGGCCTGGCCTGGCTCATCGAGCAGCAGAACAACGACGGCGGGTGGGGCCAGGGCGAGGAGTCGTCCAACATGGGCCGCGGCATGGACCAGGTCAAGGACCTGTCCAACGTCGCCGACACCGCGATGGCGACGCTCGCGCTGATCCGTGCCGGGTCCACGCCCGCGCAAGGCCCGCACAAGCAGCACATCCTCAAGGCGATCAACTTCGTCTGCGACAGCGTCGAGGCGGCCGACGACCAGAGCCTCTGGGTCACCGACGTGCGCGGCACACGGGTGCAGGGGAAGATCGGGCAGTACGTTGATACCTTCCTCGCCGCGAACCTGCTGACGGAAGTCAAAGACCAGATGCCCGATGCCGCGGGCAACCAGCGTGTCTTTGCCGCGCTCGAAAAGGTGCTCGACAAGATCGAGAAGAACCAGAAGGACGACGGCGGGTGGGACAACCAGGGCTGGGCCGGGGGCCTGGGCGGCGCGATGGGACAAAAAGCGCTGGCCAACGCCAAGCGTGTGGGCATGGATGTCGATGACGCGGCTTTGGACCGGGCGCAGGCCGGGGCGCAGCGGGACTCGAAGACCGACGACCGCGGCCGGTTCGCCGCGGACGGCAAGAGCGCGGGCATCGAGCTGTACTCGGCCGCGACGAGCGTGGGCGGGCTGGCCGATGCGAGCAAGGCCAACGTGATGCGTCGCGCCGAAGCCGAGCAACTCGCCGAAGCGGCGCAGGAAGAAAACACCCGCCTCGCCGCGGCCCTGCCCAACGCCCCGGACGAGCAACGCCAACAGCTCCAACAGAAGATTGAGGCGAACGAGTCGAAGATCGCCGAGGCGGGTGCGCGGCTGGAGAATTTCGAGGTCGCCGAACAAGACCTTGAAGCCGCGAAAGACGCGCTGCTCAAGCGCATGGACGATGAGCGGTTCGTCGCCGGCTTCGGGAACAACGGCGGCGAGGAGTTCCTCTCCTACCTGCAGATCGGCGAAGCCCTGGTCGTCGATGGCGGCGAGAAGTTCGCCCAGTGGGACAAGAAGATGACCCAGAACCTCAACAACGTGCAGAACAACGACGGCTCATGGTCCGGCCACCACTGCATCACCGGCCGCACCTTCTGCACCGCCGCGTCGCTGCTGGTCCTCACCGTCGATCGCGCCCCGGCCCCGATCCGCGACGCGGTCCGTGGGGGGTAAGGCAAAGCGGAAAAACGAAAAATAAGAAAAGCGGAAAATCGAACCGGCCGCCTGGTTCGGTTTTCCGCTTTTCCGCTTTTCCGCTTTCCTGTTTTGTTCTCCACCTTGCGTTACCATGCCGGGCCACCTTCGCACCCCCCACGAGAACCCCCGTGCCCGAACACGCCTACATCAAATACCTCCAAGCCGCCGAGATGATCGAGGGCGCTTATCAGATCCAGAACTGTCAGCTCGGCCAGACCAAGAACGGCAAGCCTTACCTCCGCGGCCTGCTGGCCGACAAAACCGGCCGCACGCCGATGCGCGCGTGGAACACGACCGAAGAACAGTTCGCGCAGCTCCCGACCGACGGCTTCGTCTATATCACCGGCCAGACCCAGCCTTATCAGGGCGAGATGCAGGTCATCGTCCAGAACATCCGCGCCCACGAGCCGACCCGCGCCGAGCTGGCCGAGCTGATCCCCTCGACCAAGTATGACGTCGATGCGATGTTTGCCGAGGTGGTGAAGATGCTCAACACCATCGAGCACCCCGCGGCGCTCGCGCTGGCGAACATGTATCTGTCGGACGGCAAGCTGATGGATCAGTTCTGCCAGGCCCCCGCCGCGCAGACCCTGCACCACGCGTACCTCGGCGGGCTGCTCGAACACACGCTGGGCCTGCTGCGGGCCGCGGACGCCCTGCTGCCGCTCTACCCGCAGCTCTCGCGCGACATCGTCGTCCTCGGCCTGTTCCTCCACGACCTGGGCAAGTGCGATGAGCTGACCTGGGAGCAGGGCTTTGGCTATTCACAGGACGGGCAACTGGTCGGCCACATCGCCCGTGGCGTGATCCGCCTGCAACAGAAGATCGACGCGCTGGCCACCGACCCCGACGACCCCGTGGCCGTGCCCGACAACCTCCAGCAGGTGCTCCACCACATCATTTTGTCTCATCATGGCGTGCCGGAGTTCGGGGCGCTCAAGGTCCCCGCCACGCCCGAGGCGATCTTCATCTCGATGGTGGATAACCTCGACGCGAAGATGAACATGGCCCTGACCGCCGCAAGGCCAGACGAGGACGACGCCGCGGAAGCTTCCGGGGGCGCACTCGGCGGCGACTTCACCGAAAAGGTCTGGGCCCTGGGCAACGTCAAGCTGTATCGCCCGGACCCGACCGCCGCGCCCCCCGTTTAGCGGGCGGCACGAAGTGCCCCGGTCTTGAAATCCGAAAGACCGAAATCCGAAAAAATGGTGAATGTCAAAATCCAAATGCGCCACATCGGGTGATTTTGCACTTGGTCATTCTTTCGGATTTCGAAGTTCGGCATTCGGATTTCACAGCGGGGCACTTCGTGCCGCCCGCTAAACGTTCGGTCGTGGCGCTTTCAAGCACGCCGACTCGTTCACATGCTTTTGAGCAATCGCTCGTACGCATCGTGCGGGCCGATCCAGAACCAGACTATTTTTTCCTGATCAAGGACGCCGACCGCCCGGTAGTCTCGCGTGATGCGGACCGAGTAGATCGGGTCGGTCGCGTGGACGCGCTTGAAACGCAGGCCGGGGTGTTGTGGGTCTTCCTGAAAACGCCGGTACGCCAACCGCGCCGCCCTGCGGATGTCGGGGGCCAGCGACGCGACCGCCGCCCGGAACTGTCGGGTCGTGTGCGATTTCACAACGCGTCCGGGTCCAGCGGCTGGGTTTCACCCCGGCGATGCTCGGCCAACGCATCCGCGGCCAGACGGCTTAGCAGATCGGCCGAGCCCGCAAACGCCCGGTCCCATTTCGCCTCCGACGACAACTCGTCCAGGATGAAACGGGCCAGTTCGTCCTGCTGATCGGCCGGCAGTGCGCTGGCTTGTTTGATCGCTTTGTCGAGCAGTGAAGTCATCGGGGGGACGCCTCTGAATAACCGGTCCGTTTTGATTATATCGGCGCTTTCAAGCACGCCGCCACGTTTGCCGATATACTATCCAGCCAACCGCCTCCCCCCGGATGTTCTGCCGCGTGTCTTCCTGACCCCCGGCAACCCCCCACGAGTGCAGTTGCCCGCGATCCGGCCGGTCCCTTTATCGGCGACCGTTGTCGCCCCCGTCTCGGACCGCACCCCCGGAAGTTTCCCCGCGGAACCCCCCCCAAGCCCGCCGATGCGTAGCGCAGCGGAGCTTCGGCGGGATATCCCCATTCGGACCCTTCCACCACGCCCTGCCCGGAATCCCCCGGGCCGGCCACGGATATCTCTGATGTTGTTTAACGAACTACCCCTCTGCCAGCCCATCCTGCGCGCCATCGCGGAGGAGGGCTACACCACCGCGACGCCGATCCAGGCCCAGTCGATCCCCCACGTGCTCGCCGGCCGCGACCTGGTCGGCAGCGCCCAGACCGGCACGGGCAAGACCGCCGCGTTCGCGCTGCCGATCCTCCACCGCCTCGCCGCGAACCCTCGCAAGTCGAAGGGCAACGCCCGCGAAAACTTCCGGGGGCCGCGCGTCCTGGTCCTCGCGCCGACGCGCGAGCTGGCCGGGCAGATCGCCGAGAGCTTCCAGGCCTACGGCCGCCACCTCAACATCAGCGGCGCGGTGGTCTTCGGCGGGGTGAGCCAGCACGGCCAGGTGCGCAAGCTGCAAAAAGGCATCGATGTCCTGATCGCCACGCCCGGCCGGCTGATGGACCTGGGCCAGCAGGGCTACGTCGATCTCTCCTCGCTCGAGGTGCTCGTCCTCGACGAGGCCGACCGCATGCTCGACATGGGCTTCATCCCCGACATCCGCAAGATCGTCGCCCAGACGCCCAGCGAGCGGCAGACGCTTTTGTTCAGCGCGACGATGCCCCCCGCCATCCGCCAGCTCGCCAACAGCCTGCTAAAGAACCCCGAGTCCGTGCAGACCGCGCCGACCAACGGCGCGACCGCCGACCGCGTCGAGCAGGCGGTGTACTACGTCGATAAGCCGCACAAGACCGACCTGCTCGCGCACCTGCTCACGAGCCTGTCGATCACCCGCGCCATCGTCTTCACCCGCACCAAGCACGGCGCCGACAAGGTCGTCAAGCAGCTGATCCGCCAGGACATCCCGGCCGCGGCGATCCACGGCAACAAGTCCCAAAGCCAGCGCGAACGCAGCCTCAGCGCCTTCCGCACCGGCAAGACGCACGTGCTGATCGCGACCGACATCGCGTCGCGCGGCATCGACGTCGATGGCGTGTCGCACGTCTTTAACTACGACCTGTCCAACGACCCGGAGAGCTACGTCCACCGCATCGGCCGCACCGCGCGGGCCGGGGCGTCGGGCCTGGCGATCTCCTTCTGCGATGCCGAGGAACGCTTGTTCCTGCGAGACATCGAGCGCCTGATCAAACAGGACATCCCCGTCCGCGAAGATCACCCCGAGCACATCCCCGCCGGCCGCGCCGATGCGCCGATGGGCAAGCCCTCCCGCTCCTCCGCAAAGGGCGGCCGGGGCGGCGGCTTCGGCGGCAACAACAACCGCCGCAACACCCGCGGCCCCCGCACCGGCGGCGGCAGCGGGTTCAACGGCACCTCCGGCAAACCCCGCCGCCGCCGCACCAACCGCGCGGCGTAACCCGCGCCGCGCCGTTTAGCGGGCGGCACACAGTGCCCCGCTTCGACAAATCCGAATCACGAAGCCCGAATGACGAACGAGCCCGCGCGCGGTTCGTCATTCGGGTTTTGTCATTCGTCATATGAATCGGATGGGACACTGCGTGTCACCCGCTAAACGCGCCAACGCGCAGGGGTGCCATTTCATGGTTGCCCTCCCGCGCCCCGCGTGCGACAATCCATCGGTCATCCGATCCCGTCATACGGTTCCGGAGATCGCGTCATGCCACATGCCCGCGGGTTCACCTGGGTCGAAGCGCTCGTCGTCGCCGCGGTCGCGGTGGTTGGGTTGGTGATCCTGCTGGTGGTGTTGCCGGGGCTGCGAATGGGAACGGGGGGGCACGGCCGCCAGTACCCGGCCCTCGCCCAACTCCGCGGCATCCACCAGGGCATGGTCATCTACGCCCAGAGCAACAAATTGCCCGGCCAAAACACCCTCGGCTTCTTCCCCGGCCTCAACCCCGACGGCACCCACGGCACCATCACCGTCGAAGAACGCTTCAAAATCCTCCTCGACGTCAACGCCTTCACTCCCGAATACCTCATCAGCCCGGCTGATTCCAACAAAACCGATTGGCACTCCGGCCCGCTGACCACCGCGAACTACTCCTACGCGATGCTCCAGGTCCCCGCGCAGGGCGGCCGACACGACGAGTGGGCCGAGACGATCAACACGCAGGCCATCGTTCTCAGCGACCGCAACACCGGCACGACGCAGCAACCGGCGAGCATCTGGAGCGCGCGGGGTGGGCCTTGGCAAGGCACCGTCGTCCACAACGACAACTCGACCGGGTTCGAATCCACCGACACCTTCGCCACCGAATACGCCGGGATCGCCCACGCCAACGACAAGCTCTTCGAGGCGGCGGGTGATGACGATGCGTACCTGATCCACTCGGGGAATTGACCTGCCCCCCCGCCGCTCGCGGCTTCGCGCTGCGGCCGGGCGCGGGGGTGCCGCGATCGATCCGAGATTCCCCGATCCCCCATCGCAGGAGAGTCCCGTTCACGAGCGCCCCGGCCGTGCGCCTATGGTTGGTGGATTCGTTTGGTGGGCGTTTTGGATGTTGATCCGATGAGGGGCAAGCCATGCACAGCACCGTGACCGATGCGCGGCCCGCCGTCGCCGGGGCCGCGTTTCACCGCCACCCGGCCCGCGAGCCGGCCCCCGAAGCCGCGTCCGCCGCCGACCCGCTCGCCCCGCGCTTCCACGCGGTGCGCGCGCAGACCCGGGCCATCGCGTCCCCGCTCGCCGTCGAGGACATGGTCATCCAGTCGATGGAGGATGTGAGCCCGATGCGCTGGCACCTGGCGCACACGACCTGGTTCTTCGAGCGCTTCGTGCTGCGTGCGGCCGACGAAAGCTACACCCCGATCCACGACGCGTACGAGTTCCTCTTCAACTCGTACTACAACACCGTCGGCCCGATGCACTGTCGGCCCCGCCGCGGGCTGCTCTCGCGCCCGACGGTGGCGGAGGTCCTTGACTACCGCGCGCAGATCGAGCAGCGCATGGCCACGCTGCTCGAAACGCTCGACGCCGCCGGGCCCGGCGACGCGCGCTACGACAAGCTCGCGCCGATCATCACGCTCGGCCTGCAGCACGAGCAGCAGCACCAGGAGCTGATGGTCACCGACATCAAACACGTGCTCTCGTGCAACCCGCTGTTGCCTTCGTATCACCCCCGCCCCCGGAACTCCCGGAAGTTTGATTCTCAACCCCTCCCCCTTGAGGGGGAGGATGGGAGGTGGTGCGGTGGGGTGACGGCAGAGAGCGAGACGTCGGCCGAGAACCACACGTCGCCGCACCCTCCCCCGGCCCCTCCCTCAAGGGAGGGGGATCAGATGAAGCTGCCGGAAATCGCATGGCTTTCGTTCGACGCGGGGGTGCATGCGATCGGGCGGGATGAGAACGCCGACGGCTTCGCGTTTGATAACGAGTCGCCCCGCCACCGCGTGTTCTGCGAGGCGTTTGCGCTCGCGGCCCGGCCGGTGAGCAACGCCGAATACCTGCGCTTCATCGAGGACGGCGGGTACCAGCGGGCGGACCTGTGGCTGGCGATGGGGTGGGCGCTCGTGAACGAAGCGCAGTGGGATCGGCCGTTGTACTGGTTTAAGGACGACGATGTCTGGAAACAGTTTGGCGTGTTCGGCGCCGTGGCGCTGCGGCCGGACGAGCCGGCGTGCCACCTCTCCTGCTTCGAGGCCGACGCCTACGCCCGCTGGGCCGGGGCCCGTTTGCCGACCGAAGCGGAGTGGGAGGTCGCGGCCACGCGGCACGCGGCCGACACCGATGCCGCACGCCCCGGCCGCTTCGCCGACGACCGCGTGTTTCACCCGATGCCGTTGTCCGCCGAGCGGCCGGACGCGCCCCAGCGGCTGTGCGGTGACCTGTGGGAGTGGACCAGCAGCAGCTACGGCCCGTACCCCGGCTATGCCGCGGTCGAGGGCGCGCTGGGCGAGTACAACGGCAAGTTCATGTGCAACCAGTACGTGCTGCGCGGCGGGTCGTGCGCGACGCCCCGCGACCACCTGCGCCTGACCTACCGCAACTTCTTCCCGCCCGAGGCCCGCTGGCAATACAGCGGCATCCGCCTCGCCCGCACGCGGTGAGAGGCTTCCACCTTCTGTCTTCGTACTCCTAATTCTTTACTCCCAACTCTTTACGCCCAACTCCTCCTCCCCCGAGCCTCCCCGTGACGACCTTTACGCTCAGCAAACTGGACCGCGCGACGGTGGACCGTCACATCATCGACCTGCACCCCGAGCCGGAGGACCTGGCCGCGGCCGCGGTCGCCGGGCTCTGCGGCTCGCCGCGCACGCTGCCGAGCAAGTACTTCTATGACGCGGCGGGCTCGGCGCTCTTCGAGCGGATCTGCGAACAGCCCGAGTACTACCTGACGCGCACGGAGCGGGCGATCCTCGATGAGCACGCGGACGAGATGGCGGCGATGCTCGGGCCCGGGCGGCTGGTGATCGAGCCGGGCGTGGGCGACGGGCGAAAGACGCGGCGGCTGCTCGCGGCGCTCGACAACCCGGCGGGCTACGTGCCGATCGATATCTCGCGCGACGCGTTGCGCGGCGCGGCCGAGCGCATCGCCCGGCGGTTCCCCGACCTGCCGATCACCCCGGTCTGCGCCGACTACAGCCAACCCATCGGCATCGACTGGCCCGCCGCGCCGCGCGGGCGCGTCGTGTTCTTCCCCGGCTCGACGCTGGGCAACCTGCACCCCGACGCGGCCCGCGCGCTGCTGCGCCGCTTCCGCCGCATCGCCGGGGACGACGGCATGCTGCTGATCGGCGTGGACCGGGTGAAAGACCCGCGCACGCTCGTCGCCGCCTACAACGATGCGCGGCGCGTCACCGCCGCGTTCAACTTCAACCTGCTCAGCCGCCTCAACCGCGAGGCGGGTGCCGACTTCGACCTCGCCCACTGGTCGCACGAGGCGCGGTGGGACGCGGAGCGGTCGCGCATGGAATCGCACCTGGTCTCGCGGCGGGCGCAGCAGGTCCGCGTCGCGGGCAAGCGTTTCACGTTTAACAAAGGCGAATCGATCCGCACCGAGTGCTCGTACAAGTACACCGACGCGTCGCTGCTGGGCCTGGCCGAGGGCTTTGGGCTCGCGGGC
>CAZTLX010000130.1:10724-12258 GCA_964614575.1 uncultured Phycisphaeraceae bacterium
CGGGTCACGGTGACGCGTTGGTCGGCGTGGTCCAGCGCCATGACCAGGTAGCGCAGGGCGTCGGCGGCGTGGTCGGGGCCGTCCTTGATGGGCGTGTCGTTTTCGGGGCGGTCGGGGTCGAAGTGGTATTGCTGCAGGGCGTCGATGAGGCGGGTGCAGCGGGGGTGGAGGGTGAGGGTGCCGCGGTCGAGCCGGGCGCGGACGCGGTCGATGCCGTGGCGGATGAGCGTCGGTCGGGCGACGATGCGGAAGCCGCGACGGCGGAGCAGGTCGGCGTCGCTGTGCCCGGTCTGCCCGTTGCGGGCGCGGCCGGCCGGGTCGATCGCGACCAGCGCCGGGCGTGGGTGGCCACGCTCGCGGCCCTGCCGCTCGATCGCGTCGAGGTGCGCGTCGAGCGTGCGCTGCGCTTCGAGGTATTCATCGAGGATGTGGATGGACTGGTGATCGGGCGCGAGCACCGCCCACAGCCACACCGTCGGGCTGCGCACGCCGAAGTCCATCCCCGCCGCGGCCGACGTGGTGTCATCGACCGCGAATGGCGGCGTCGCGGTGACGTGCTTCTGCCGCGAGAAGCCGGGGTACACGCTGTCGCGCACGCTCGGCCGCCGACACATCACCTCCGCGTCCCACGTCGCCCGGCTGCTGCGGTGCCACTGCGCGATCAGGTCTTCAACCCGCACGTGGCCGTTCGCGTGCTTCGCCCGGCCGCGGCAGTCATCCCACAACACGCAGCCCGCGCAGGGTATCTCCGCCGGGCACTTCTCGATGACATCCATCGCGTTCCACTTGAAAATCGTGCGGTTGGACCTGGGCACTGAAGTGCCCACGCCATCATGCGTGCGGGTGAGCTTGTTCATCAGGCCGAAGGGTTTGTGCAGCGTTGACAGCGCCTCGACGCAGCCGCGCACGACGCGTTCGCCGCAGCGGCCGCTGCGCGTCACCAGTTGGGCGGCCTGCCAGATATCGGGGTCGAACTCATCGACCTCGTCGCAGCGCAGCTTATGCACCCGCGTGCCGCGCACGCTGGTCGGCGATTGCGAGAGCAGCTCGACCCGGCTGCCGTTGCCCAGCAGCAGGCGGCGTTGCGTCGGCGCGGTGGCCAGCACCGCGCTGTAGCCGTCGGGCGCGCTGCCGCGGATCAGCGGCTGATCGAGCAGCGTCAACAGGTGTTCGTACATCTTGCGGCTCTGCTCCATCGAGCCGCCCAGCACCCGCACCTCGATGCCCGGCTTGTAGATCAGGTCCAGCAGCGTGGCAGCGGCGCCGAGCATCGTCTTGCCCCCGCCCCGGCAGGCCCACACCAGCGCATCGCCCGGCGCTTCAAAGTACGACTGCCGCAGATACGCAAACGGTGCGCCCGACCCCGGCGTCTTCCCCTCGCTTTGCACCTTGATCCCCAGCACCAGCGCCACACACTCGTGCAGCTTCGGCACATCGTCGGGCGCGTTGCCCATCAGCGTGCGCAGGTGGAAGTTGGGGCGGGGTCGGGGCATGAGGGGGGGGATTTTCGATTTTCGATTTTCGATTTTCGATT
>CAZTLX010000131.1:0-12212 GCA_964614575.1 uncultured Phycisphaeraceae bacterium
TGGGCAGGCGGTGGATCTCGTCGATGAACAGGACGTCGCGGGGCTGGAGCTTGGTGAGGATGCCGACCAGGTCGGTGGGCTTGGTCAGCGCGGGCCCGGCGGTGACGGTGAGGTGGGTGGCCATCTCGTGGGCGATGATGTGGGCGAGGGTGGTCTTGCCCAGGCCCGGCGGGCCGTGGAGCAGGACGTGTTCCATCGGCTCGCCGCGCGAGCGCACGGCTTCGAGCGTGATGCGCAGCTTCTCGATGAGCTTGGGCTGGCCGACGTAATCGTCGAGCCGCGTCGGCCGCAGCGAAAGATTGAACGCCTCCTCGGCGGGGCTCTGTGAATCAGCGGTGACGATGCGTTGGGTGGTCATGGGTAATCAGTCAGGTGGTCCGCTCAACGCTGGCGGAGCGGTTGATCGTACTCGGCATGGGTGCCGATCCACAACCAGAAGAACTCGCCATCACGCCATTCACCGACCGCACGGTCATTTCGCGTAACCCGTGCGGACCAATACTTCATCATGCGGATGCCTTTGAACTGCCGTGCATGGATGCCCCGGGTCTTCCTGCCATTGCGCGTAGGCCGACACCGCGGCGTTTTGTATCTGCTTGGGGAGGCGATCAAACCGCGTCCAGAAATCGCGGGTACATCTGCTCATGTTGAGAGGAAGTCGCGCAAGTCGTTTTCACGAATAGCGCGATCCAATTCCTCACTGAGAAAATCCAACCGCCCCGCCGCGGCGTCCTCGGCCATCTGGCGGTCCCAGTCGGCGTCAATCATCGGCCGGCCGCGAAATCTTCGGCTCAATGTCGTAACGTTCGCCAATTCGGCTACAATGTTTTGTCCAGCCGAATCACTCACACGCAAGGGAGCCGCATTGCGACATCGATCACACGTTATTCTGCTGTTATTACTTGTCTTATGCGTGTCTCCCGCCGGCCTGGCCGCGGCACAGGATGATCCCGCCGCCCAGACCGACCCGCTGGCCCTCGCCCCCGCTGAGCGCGAGCTGGTTCGGGTGGACTGGTTCGAGGAGATGGCCGAGGGCGGCGTCACCATGATCGCCCTGGCCGCGGTCTCGATCGCGCTGCTGGCGTTCATCGGCGAACGCGCGGTGACGCTGCGCCAAGGCAAGATCGTCCCGCCGGGGCTGTTGAGCCAACTGCTGCCGCTGTTCCACCAGCGGCGGTACGACGAGGTCCGCAAGCTGGCGAAAGACAAGCCCTCGGCCCTGGCGCACACCGCGACGTTCCTGGTCGAGCACCGCAAGGCCGACCCGCAGATCCTCATGGCCGCGGCCGGGGACCTGGGGGCCCGCGATATTGTTAAACAGGAGCAGCGCTGCCAGCCGTTCGCGCTCATCGCCGGCATCGCGCCGCTGCTGGGGCTGCTGGGCACGATGATCGGCATGATCGAGTCGTTCAAGCTCGTCGAGGTCTTCGGCGATGAGGGCGGCGCGTCGCTGCTGGCCGGGTCGATCTCCAAGGCGCTGATCACCACGGCCGTGGGCCTGATCCTCGCGATCCCCGCGCTGGTCGCCTACCACTTCTTCAAGCACCGCGCCCACATGATCGGCACCGAACTCGAAGAGGCGACCGAGCAGCTCTTCAACGCCTGGTTCCTCACCCCCGCCCCCGCCCCCGCCCACGGAAGCAAAACCTCAAAGCCCGCTCTGCGCGAAGCGAAGACCGGAATCACCCCGCAGGGGACACCGAAACCCAAGCCACCCCAACCCCCCGCCCAAACCGAATCGATCTGACCGACCGCCATGCGCATGCGCCCCAAACAAGACGCCGGTGCCGAGGTGCCCCTCTCGCCGCTGATCGACTGCGTGTTCCTGCTGCTGATCTTCTTCTTGGTCACCAGCATGATCAAGCGTTACGAGCGGCAGATCCCCGTCACCCTCGCCGACCCCACCGCCGCGATCTCCACCCAGACGCAGGAAGACGCGTTCCGCTTCGGCATCGACCGTGAAGGCCAGGCCTATGCGCAGACCGGGGACCGCAGCAAGTACGGCGTCGACACCTTCACCCCCATCGCCGACCTACCCGCTTACCTGCAAACCTTCGCGCCGACCCACGGCACGCACAACCCCATCGAGCTGGTCGTGCAACGCGGCACGCGCTTCCAGACCGTCATCGACACGCTCGACATCTTCGGGCTGCGGGGCTTCGACAACGTCCGCAGCCGAATCAAGGACGGCCGCATCCGCGTGGAGGAGGACTGAGCTATGCGGATGCGCCGCCGCGCCGATGACAAGGCCGAGGTCTCGATGTCACCGCTGATCGACGCGGTGTTTCTGCTGCTGATTTTTTTCCTGGTGGCGACGATGCTCAAGCAGGAGGACCGCGACATCGATATCACCCCGCCGCAGTCGCGCAGCGCCGTGAAGCTGCCGCCGGATGACGATGTGGTGGTGGTCGGCATCGACGCGGCGGGCTTATTTTACTGGCAGGGCCGCCCGGCCACGGCCAACATGATGCACCAGCGGCTGCGCGAGATCGCCGCCGCCGACCGCGCCCAGCGCATCCGCCTCGACGCCGATGCCGACACGCCGTTCGAGCGCGTCGCCGAGGTGCTGGACATGTGCCGCTTCCGCGGCCTGGAAAACGTAGGGATCCGCACGTATGACCCGCGCTACAACACCCGCTGAATCCGCGCGCCCCCGCCCGTTCTGGCGGCAGCCGTTGACGTTGTTCGTCGCCGGGTCGGTCGTGCTGCACCTGGCGCTGCTCCCGGTGCTGCGCCCGCTGCTGGTCAGTGAGCAGGCGGTCGATCTGGCCGAGGAACAGGCACGCACGCAGGAGGTGACCGCGCGTGAGCTGGTCCGGCAGCAGCGCGAGCGGGAGCGTCGCGAGAAGCTGAAGCTTGATGAAGACACCGCCCGCCGGCTCGAAGCCGAGGCCCAGCGCCGCAGGCGTGACGACCTGCGGCAACAGGTCAAGGCGCTGGAGGAAACGCGCGAGCAGATGGAAGCGCTGCGCGTAGCGGCGTTGGAGCAGATCAAACAGCGCGGCCGGCGGGCGATGATCGAGCGCGAGCTGGCGAAAATAGCCGAGGAACACCGCGAATTGAAGACCGACGTGCGGGACCTGCGAAACACCGACGAGCGTCGAGCCGGCGACAACGATCGCGTCGGGGCCGAGCACCGGGCGTTAACCGAACGGCTGGAGGCGCTTGCATCGCTGGCCCGTGCGCTGGCCGAAGCCGAACCGCCCGCGGGTTCGACGGGCGAGTCCGCCGCGGAAGGCGGCGGCGAGCACGAGGCGGCGGCCGCGGCGGCACAGGAAGCATCGGCCGCGGCCAAGGCGTTGTCTAAAACCGCCGAGCGCATCGAGGCCCAGCCGGGCAACTCCGACCGCCGCGACCTTGAAGCGGGAAACATCAAGCGTCACGCCCAGCGGCTGGCGGAGATGGCGGCCAACCTCGAACAGATCGCGCGGGGTGAACCCAACGATACCTCCAGCGCCCAAGGCGATGGCGCGGAGGAACGTCGATTGCGGGCCGAGGCGCGGCGGGATGCATCGCGATCCGAGTCCGCCGATCAGCTTTACGACCGTGCTAAGGCGCTGGAGGAATCGATGAACCGCGCCGACCGCGACGTGCGTGCGGCGGAACTGGCGATGAACACCAACCGCAGCTTCCGCGAGGCGCAGTCGAAGCTGACCGACCAGTCGCCCCAACGCCCCGACCTCGCCTCGAAGCTCCGGGGCGAGGCGTCGCAATCCGTGGGCGAACTCAACCAGTTCCGCGAGGCGTTGGAGCAGGCGGTCGGCCAGACGCGGGACATGGCGACACGCAGCCGGGGCATGGTCGCGCAGGCCGGCGGGCCGACGAGCACGCAGCGCAACGAAGACGCCGCGGCCCGGATGGCGCGCGAGAACCAGCTCGCCCGCTACGCCCGGCAGTCCGGCGCGCTGGTCGTCGATCTCACCGGCATCACCGGCGGGGGCATCTCCGATGGCCGCGGCGGCGGGGGCACCGAGGATGACGATGCGCTCGACGACTCCGCCGAGGGACCGGGGATGAATGTCGTCTTCCAGACCGAAGGCGTCGCGCTGCCCCAGAGCCACGTGCTCCGGCACGCGATGCCCGGCCGCATGTTCACCGACGACTCGGGCCGCACCGGCTGGCTCTACCTCGACACGTGGTACGTCATCGGGCCGTGGGAGAACAACCTCGACATCGATTTTGGCAACGTCCACCCGCCCGAGTACGAGATCGACTTTGATGCCGTGTACACCAACGGCAAGTACGCCGACCAGCCCGACCACCCATACCGCGAGTTGCGCTGGCAATTCACGCAGGCCAGCCACATCCGCAACCAGCCGCCCAAGGCCCACCCCGCCGCGACGTATTACGCCTACACCGAGGTGTATTCGGACCGCGCGCGGGACGTGCTGATCTCCATCGGCATCGACGCCGCGGGCCGGCTGTGGGTCAACAACGATCTCGTCTGGGAAGCCCCCGGCCGCTCGGGCTGGCGCCTCGGCGAGGCCTTCCGCAAGGTCCGGCTGCAGCGCGGGTACAACACCATCCTCGCCCGCGTCGAGAACGGCTCGGGCTCGTGCGTCTGGTCCGTGCTGCTGTGCCCGCCGGAGGTGGTGAAAGCAGTGGAGGAATGAACCCACTCGCGGAGCGGGTGGGCGTTCCGGCGGGGGGCCGGTCAGGCCTTGGCCAGCACGATGTCGAACACGCCACTTCTGTATTTGCCCCGATCGGTCGTCTGCTCCCGCAGCTCGATGATCAGCGAGTCCCTGATGAAATGGTCGGTTTTCTGGTGCGGGTCGCCCCGGAAGTAGAGCTGGGTGATGAGCGTGCGGTAGCCGGGCACGCGGACGAGGTAGTGGATGTGCGGCGGCCGCCAGGTCTGCGGGCCGATCTTGTAAGGCCCGGGGTGGATCGTCTCGTACTCGTACCGCCCCTGCTCATCGGTGAGGATGCGGGCGCGGTTGGTGAACACGTCCGGCCTGGGTGGGTGGCGCGGGTCGTCGTTGTCGTAACGCCCCGCGTGGTTCGCCTGCCAGATGTCGAGCGTCGCGCCAGCCAACGGCTTACGCGTGTCCAGCGCCCAGAGCGTCCCGGTGATCAGCAGCACGTCGCCGGGTTCGAGCGGCGGGGTGATCTTGCCGCGGTACGGCGCGCCCGCGCGGTGGAACGGGCCGAGGATGTTGTCTTCGGTCGCCGCCCACTTCGGCTGATCACCGTCGCCGGCGGGTGCCCGCTGCGGGTCTTCACCGTTGGCGGTCAGGTAGTCGCCATAAGAACCGAGCTCGCCGGAGGCCGGCGTCGCCTGCGCCCCCGCCCGCAGCGTGAGAGCGCCCGACCCCACCGTCGCGAGGCCGAGCGCGGCGTGCTTGAACAGGTCCCGTCGGGTGGGTGAATGGTTTGGCATGATGGCTTTGACGCTTGAATCCGTTACCGGTTCGATCTAAATGAAAACTCCCGCCTTCACAGCGGGAGCGGTTGAGCGTGGTCTTCGCAGACCCTTTAGAACTCCGCGTTGTACTTCTGCGTCATCTTGCTGCGCACGTCGGCGGCGGAGTTCTGGATCGCTTCCATCATCCGGATCGCTTCCTGCTTACCCTTGGCGCGTTCCTCGATCGCGACCTGGCGGCGTTCGCCCTCCTGGTAGCCGCGGCGGTAGCGTTCCTGGCCGTACTCCACCTCCTCGAAGTGGGTGTTGCGGTAGCTGCCGTAGTTGTAGTTGCGGTCGCCGTCGTAGTGGTAGTCGCCGCTGCTGTAATGACGGCCGCGGTCGGTGATGGCGATGGTCTTGGTCGGCGCGCCGCCGGAGTCTTCGGTGTCGTAGAAGTTGGCGTGCTCGGCGGCGCGGGCGGCGGTGTTGAGCCGCACGTCCTTGAGCCGGACCGATGCGCCCCGCAGCGTATTCGAGACATAACCGCCCCAGGCCTGCAGTTCGGGATCGACGTTGAGGATCGGCAACTGATCGACCTTGCGGGCGTAGCGGTCGAGGTACACCGCGACGTCGTCGAGGTTGTCCGCGTTCTCCGCCCTGCTCACGTCGTTGATCATCCCCTGGACCGCCTTGAAGTACTGCTGGCTGGCGGCCAGCGGGTCAAGCTGCTCCTCGGTGTGCTCTTCCTTGTCGTGCCTGGTGTCCGGCACCGCGGCGCTGAGCAGGCTGCTGATGCGGCGGAGGCCGGAGGTGAACAGCTCGCCGCTGAGCGTGATCGCGTTGCCCTCAACCTTCGCGTCCCAGGCCTCCATCTCGGCGATGTACACGCCGTGGTTGGCCATGGCCCGCACCACCGCCTGCTGAGCGACGGGCGCCAGGATCGAAGCGTCCGCGCCGAAGTCCAGGGTCACCGTGCCCATCACCTTGTCCGTCGCCGTCAGGCTCATGGTCATGCCCTTGAGCGACGCCACCAGGTCGGCCAGCTTGATCGCGTCGAGGTTGTGCTCGGTCACCAGCTCGGCCTGCGCGAGGCCGGGCAGGATGTCCCGGGCGGAGATCACCCCTTCCAGGTCCAGCGCGATCAGCACCTGCGACTTGTCGAGGTCGGCCTTGGCGACGGCGGCGGACAGGTAGCTGGAGAGGTCGGGCTTGGTCGCGGTGTTGGCGGCCTTGGCCCAACGCAGGCCGGTCTGCCGATCGGCCGGGGCGTACGCCGCGGCGATGTGGTCGCCAAAGACCACCGCGACAAAGTCGCGCGGGGAGAATGCCGCGTCCTGCTCGCCAAGCTTGTCAACGTGGCCGCCCTCCGCCTTGGCGATCTGCGCGGCGGTGACCGCGTCCTTCATGTACACGGCGGTGACTTCCCAGATCGGGGCACCAGTGGTCAGGTCGATCCGCGCGCCGCGGGCGAACTTGGTCGCGCCGATCGGCACCAGCAGCGCCTTGTCGGCCGCCCGCATCGTGCGCTGTTCGGTCAGGTGCTGGGCCTTGGCGTATTCCGTGCCGCCGATGCCCAGCGGATTGATCAACACCACCGCGTTGGCGTCCGAAGGCACCAGCCGCAGCAGGGAGTCGTAGTCCGACGTCGCCGCCGCGGGCATGGCCATCGCGCACGCCAACACCGCCGTCACACCCGCACAGATCGCAGAACGCATGAGAGAGCTCCCTGAATTAAGTTGTGAACACCTGACACGCGAGCCGAAAGGCACGCCCCACGGGCCATAGCGTACCAAAAGACGCGGGGGGGGGCGGCAGATGCCCGGCCGACCCTCCACCATCTTGCGCCCCGGGCCCGACCCGCTGCGACCGGAAGATCGCGGGGCCGCGGTCTTGAAGCCCGACGTTCGTGGCGGATGCGTCACCGCCCATTCAGCCCGCGCTAACCTCCGGCCCCAGCAGGTCGTCGTACGTCTCGCGGCGGCGGATGACGGTCAGTTTGTCGCCATCGACCAGCATCTCGACGGGGCGCGGGAAGGCGTTGTAGTTGCTGGCCATCACCATGCCGTAGGCCCCGGCGGTGAAGATGCACAGGTTGTCGCCGCGCCGCACCGGCGGGATGGCGCGGGCCTTGGCCAGTACGTCGCCGCTCTCGCACAGTGGGCCGGCGATGTCCACCATCTCCAGTCCCGGCATCTGCATCTCGCGCTGCCGGCTGGGGGGCACGAACGGCTCGGACACCTGCGTCGGCCAGATGAAATGGAAGGCGTCATACATCGCTGGGCGGATCAGGTGATGGAAACCGGTGTCCACGATGACGTATTGCTTGTGCCCGCTAGTCTTGCGGTAGAGCACGCGAGACAGCAGGACACCGGCGTTGGCGGCGATGGTCCGGCCGGGCTCGAGGATGACCGTGCCGCCGGCCTGCTTGAAGGGACGCAGCAGCGGGACGATGGCGTCGGCGTACTCGGTCCACGCGGGCGACTTGCCGGTCTCGTAGTCCGCCGCATAACCGCCGCCGATGTCAAGGGCGTTGATCGTGTAGCCATCGCTGCGTAATTCGTCGATCAGCGCCAGCGCCTTGGTGATGGCGCGCACATAAGGTTCGGCCGAGTAGATCGGCGAGCCGATGTGCAGATGGATCGTGTCCAGCAGGCAGTGCTCGTTGCGGCCGTAGCGATCGAAGAACGCCCGGGCGCGGTCGATGTCGACGCCGAACTTGTCGCCCTTCTTGCCCGTGGAGGTCTTGGCGTGGGTGTTGGGGTCGGCCACATCTGGGTTCACACGCAGCGCGCCGTGCGTGCGCCTGCCCATCTTCTGGGCGATCGAGGCGATGTTCTCAAACTCCTCTTCCGATTCGATATTGAACCAGCCGATGCCGGTGTCGATCGCCTGGGTGATCTCGGCATCTGTCTTACCCACGCCGGCGTAGACGATCTTTCGCGGGTCAGCGCCAGCCGTGAGGGCCCGGTGCAACTCGCCGCCGCTGACCACGTCCATGCCGCTGCCCTGATCCACCATCAGCCGCAGCAGGTGGATATTCCCGCAGCTCTTGATCGAGTAGCAGATGATCGGGTCCAGCTCGGCGAACGCCGCGGCGATGTCGCGGTAGTGCGCCAGCAGCGTGGCCTTGGAATAGATATACGCCGGCGTACCGACCTGCGCGGCGATGTCGTCGAGGGGCAGGTCTTCGCAGTGCAGGATGCCGTCGCGGTAGGTGAAGTGGTCCATGGGGGGAGGGTCTGAGGTTTGGGGTTGGGGTGGGGTGAGTGGGGTATGATAATGCCAACCGCTGCGAAACACCGGCCGCGGATTGACATCCGCGGCTTCGTGCGACCTGATCACGCATAGCGATAGCTGCGATGCAACGCGTCGCTGATGACGTCCGTCCGCGGGGGTCGTCGCGGAAATCATTCGAACGCACATTGTCGGCACTGCTGTCTGTCCTCAACCGAAGGAACCGCCTTGAAGCCGACCTACCCGCCACTTGGCCGCCGCATCGCCGTGGTCGGTGTCTGCGGCTGCGGGAAGACCACCGTCGCCAAAGCAATATCCGCGCGCACCGGCATCCCGTATTTCTCAAACGACGAAATTATCCATCGGCCGAACTGGACGCAGCCGACGCCGGCCGAGGAGATCGCCGGGTTCGAGGCCGCGACCGCCGGCGACGCGTGGGTGACCGACGGCAACCAGAACCCCACCAAAGCGCCCGACCGCGTCGTGATCGATCGGCTCGACACCATCATCTGGCTCGACCTGCCCCGCCGCGTCGTGTTCCCGCAACTGCTGTGGCGCACGATCAGGCGGGCGTGGACGAAGGAAGAACTGTGGCACGGCAACCGCGAGAGCTGGCGGCAATCCTTCGCGTCGCGCGATTCAATCCTCTGGTGGTACTTCAAGACCTACCGGTCCTGCCGGCGGCGGTACCTGCCCTGGATGACCGATGGCGACCACGAATTCAACCACCTGATCCGCATCCACCTGCGCAGCCGCGCTCAGGTGCGGCGGTGGCTCGATGCATTGCCGACGAGCGCATAACCCAACCCCCCTCTCCCGCTATAGCGGCCGCGGCGAAGCCACCCACTTCCAGCGCGTCAATGAAAACGCGACGCTGCGCGTCAGCCGCTATGCGGGAAAGCACGGGCATCGTGTCATCACGCTCAGGGCGTCGGCGTGGGCGCTTGCGTCATCGCGTCCAACACCTCCGCCGTCGGCATGACCGGCGGCTGGCCGCGGCGGTTCTCGAGTAACCAACTGTAGAGCTGCGGGTTGTTATATGTCACGGTCCACGAGTTGTGGCCGACACCCGGGTACACCGTCAGCGCGACGTGCTCGCCGCCCGCGGCGCGGATGCCATCGACCATCGCTTCGCTGCGTGCGACCGGCACGACGCCGTCGGCCCCGCCGTGGAACACCCAGATGGGCAAGCCGGTCAGCCGCGCCGCCTCGTCGGGATCACCCCCGCCACAGATCGGGGCCACGGCCGCGAAGCGCTCGGGGAACGCCTGCGCGGTGTACCACGAGCCGTGGCCGCCCATCGAAAGGCCCGTGAGGTACACGCGGTCTTCATCGATGCGGTGCTCGGCGAGCAACTCATCGAGCAGGTCGTTCACGCGCATCGGACCCCACCAGGTGCCCGGCTCGCACTGGGGGCTGATGATGACAAAGGGCAACGACATCCCCTGACGCGCCGCCACCGCCGGGCCGTGCGGCGGGATCGGGTTCTCCGCGAAACCGCGCTCGCCCGAGCCGTGCAGGAACAGGATCAGCGGCCAGCGCCGCTCGGCGTTGGCCGGGTCGTCGTAGCCCTCGGGCAGGTAGGTGTGGTAGCGGTGATGGAACTGACCGAGCTGCTTCTTGAGCCCCAGCCACCACGCCTCATCGAGCGCCCACGGGTTGTCACGGCTGGACATCGCGTCGGCATCCGCGCCCGTCTCGTAGAGGCCCGCGGCAATCACCCCGCCGGGGGTCTCACGCGTCAGCCGAGCCACCAGCTCATCACGCATCAGCCGGGTGATCGGCTCGGCCTGGGCCTCGACCATCGCCGCGTCCAGACCAAGCCCCGCGGGGAAGCCAACCTCCGCCAGCGTCAGACCGTCCCAATCGATCTGCGTCCCCCCGGAAGCCCCGGACGATTCGGAATCCAGCGAGTCCCCGCTATCCGTCACGCCCGGGGCTCGGAAGAGCGTGACGTAGCGGTGCATCGGCGGCAGGCCCTCGGCCTCGATCGCCATCACCGCGCCGTAACGCCCGGGCTTAAGCGCCTTACGCACCGCGTGGTAGTCCGCGTCGTAATACGTCGTGGTGATCGTGTGCGGGCCGAGCAGCACGTCGATCCAGCGCGGCGTCTGGAAGGCGATCGGCGGCAGGTCCGGCCCGACAAAAATCGGCCGCACCCGCAGCGGCGCTTCGTTCACCGCGGCGATGATGCGCGTGGCGGGGTCCGACGCCTTGAACGTGTGCAGCAACCGGTCGCCCGCGGTCACCCGGAACGGCGGCGCATCGGCATCGCTCGGACCCGACAGCGGCACCTTCACCAGCGCGCTGGCGTGGTCGCCGCTCGGCTCAAGCATCGCGACCGCCACGGCCTTCTCGCCACGCACCACCTTCACCTGCGTGTCGGCCAGCGCCGACGGCCCGAGCACAAACACCCGCTGCTCGCGGAACGTCGGCCCCAGCACCGACCCCGCCGTCAGCCGGTCCGGGTCACTGGCCGTGCCCGCGAGCTTCAGCTTGTGCATCGCGCCCGCGCCGCTGCCCGCCCACCCGGTGGTGAACCACGTCGTCTCATACCGCGAGCCGTTGTCCCGCTGGTCGCGGTCGTTGATCTGCAAGTTCGCCGCGACCACCGTGCCCAGCGCCGGCTCGATGCCCAGCATCGCCCAAGGCAGCCGCAGCTCGACCGTGTAACCCGTCTCGTCCGACGACGAGGCAACCTCCACCGCCAGCGCCGGTTCCTTCGTGGCCCGCCGATCATTCAGGACCGTCGCCAACTCACCCCCCGCGGCTCGATCGCGCCCGGGGCTGATGATCGCCTGCAACACCTGCTTCATCTGCGGCCCGCCGGCGGCAAAAAACTCGACCGAGTCGTAGTTCCACGGCGCGTTGTCGGGCGACTCCACCGCCGCGTCGTCCTCGACGCGCACCAGCACCAGCAGCCCACGATCGTCCCAACCGAAACGCGCCGCGGCCGAGAAGTCGCTCGTAGGGACCACCCGGTGGTTACGCGGGTAGAACGTCGTGACCACAAAACCCCGATCGCCCCAGTCGTCCGCGTTCCCGTCGATCGTGATATCACCGACCGACGGCACATCGAACGTCGGATATGCCGCGACCTTCCCATCATCCCCCGCCGCCCCGGAAGCACCCCGCACCCCGAACCCAGCCGGCGAACCCAACGCCAAGACCAGCAACGCAAGCCGAACGCAGACATACCACCGCATGGCAAGACTCCGAAAAGCGGACAGATAAACACATGGCCCTGACCAGCCAGTGTACATCAACCGCAAGTGTTGATCTTTTAACCGCGAAGGCGCGAAGAGCGAAGTTGGAGAGTATTCAGAAGTCAAGAAAACATGTATGGCTTCGTGCCCTTCGCCCTCTTCGCGGCTTCGCGGTTATTCAGAAATCCCGGTAAGCTATCTATGGCGTTCAGGACGCCGCCGGGTCCGCGGGAAGGGCCGAGCCCACCTGAGTCCGACATCCTGTTTCGTTCATCACCGTGATGGACTTCTTTCACGCCCCCAGCAAGCGGACGACGGGGCACCCCCGGAAGGACACCCCGCTAACGGGCACCTTCGAAAGGAGTTCATTGTGGCACTTCAACCCGAGTCCGTCTTCCCGTCCGGCCCGCCGCGGGCGCACCTCA
>CAZTLX010000132.1:0-2510 GCA_964614575.1 uncultured Phycisphaeraceae bacterium
TGAGGATACGGGGCTGGCGGGTTTGTCGGGCCTGAGGGCCGAGTGCGACGGGCACAAGCCGCTGATGCTGGCGTGGGCGTACCCGCGGCCGATGCTGCTGGCGCTGGCCGACGCCGTCGCCGACGAAGCGAACGCCGATCGCCCCATGCGGTTGCTCGACGACGAGGAAAGCCGTGTGCAGGTCGTCGAGCGGGAAGTGGACCTGAGCACCGGTCGCACGACGCAGACGGACGACGGCCCGGAATCCATCCCGCCGCAACCCGCCGCGTCCAAGGCCGTGCTGCGCACGCAGGCCGACGGGCTGACGCTGCGCATCCCGCCCGCCGGGCTTTGGAAAGGCAGCAAGGGGTTGTTCTTCTTCGCGCTGTTGTGGAACGGCTTCATGACCTTATTCACCACCGTCATGGTGCTCGCGTTCACCGGCGTGCTCGAAGGCGACAGCGATATCGATTCGGTCGGCAAGATGATCGGCGCGATCGCGTTTGTCGGGCTCTTCTGGGCGGTGGGCCTGGGCATGATGATCAGCGCGATCAACGCCGGCCGTCGTGAAGCGATCATCGACCTGATCGGCGGCGGCGACCACGGCACGCTGCTGGTCACGACCAGGTCGCTGTTCGGCACGAAGCAGCGCGAGTGGCAGAGCGATCAGCTCAGTCACCTGTGCGTCGGGCCTTCGGGCATGGAGGTCAACGATGTGCCGGTGATGGAGTTGCAGGTGCATCCGAAAGACGGCAAGAAGGTCGGCCTGCTGCGGCAGCTTGATGATGATGAGCTGGAATGGATCGCCGCGAATCTGCGTGTCGCGCTGGGCGTGCCGCGCAAGCCATAACCCTCACCCCCAAGCCCGCCGATGCGAAGCGCAGCGAAGTTTCGGCGGGGTATCCGCGGTTAGTTCCGCTTCGTCTATTCGCCCAACGCCTTATCCACCCGCTCAAGCACTTCCCCGAACGCCGCCTCCCCCATCGCCGCCACCGACCCGGTCGGGTCGATCCGATCTTCCGCCGGCAGCGGCACCCAACTGCGGCAGCCCGCGAACGCCGGGCGGTTCGGGATCACCTTCGCCGCGGGGAGCCGGTACGCCCGCAGGGCCAGCAGGTAGAGCGGGCGCTCGGGCTTGTAATTGAACCGCATGTCGATCTGCTCGGCCGTCCACGGGTGCAGGTCGTCGAGCGCATCGAACGCTTGCCGCGACGGCACCTCCCAGATGCGCCCGACCTCGGCAAAGCCGCACAAGGCGATCTGCGTCGGCTCACCCGCGATCGGCTCGTCACGGAGGCGGAACGCCGGCTTGATCCAGTCCAGCCGCTCATGCTCCCACGCCGGGAACAGCGCGAACCGCTCATGCTCGAGCTTGAACCGCCCCGGCCCGCCCTCCTCGTGGATGCCCCCCTTCCGCAGCACCAGCGCACACCGCCCCTCCACCAGCAGGTCGCAGACGATGGCCCATTCTTTGAGTGCGAGGTCGAGCATGCGTAGCGCTTTGCTTAATGACGAAGGACGAAATCAGAATGACGAAAATGAACCGGCTCGTTCGTGATTTGTCATTTGTCATTCGTCATTCGTCATTCGTCATTCGTCATTCAAGTCCCTACATCCGCTCCACCACCCCGATGCCCCGCAAGCCCAGGCCGTACCTGCCGCGACCCATCACACATCGAACAAGAGCCTGATCCCCTGGTCCACCAGGAAAAGCAACGACGGATCAAGCCGTCCGATCCGTTCCTCCAGACGCCCTTTCCTGAGCGAGACAATCTGCGAAACGACGATCACCGAGTCTTGCTTGAGCCCGGATTCCGCCTTCTTGAGAACAACATTGCCGGGGGCCTTGGCCAGCTTGAGATTCGAGGTCAGCGGCGCCACCATCACCGATGGGATCGCGCTGCGGTTAAAGCTGTCGGCCTGAACCACCAGGGCGGGCCTGCGATACCCCGGCTCCGATTCGCCCGAGTGCCCGAAATCCACCCAGTAGAGGTCGCCCTTTTCGATCACCACGCTTCTCTCGGCAAGTCGGAAAGAGCACCGCCTTCAACCGCATCATCGAACGAATCATCCTTGTCGTAAACGGCATCCAGCAACTCGGTGACCCCCGCGCGAGGCGGGTCGATGAAGGCCCGGATCGCGGCCACATAAAACTCCGACCGGCTGATCCCCTGCTTCTTCGCCAGGTACTCCGCACGCTTGAACACGTCGTCCGGGATGGAAATCGCGGTCTTCATGGCCACAAGTATAACGGGTCATACCCGCGGACAACAAGGGCTGCGTGACCCATCATGATCTGAAACAGCAATCGCCATCGCCCCTCCACCAGCAGGTCGCAGACGATGGCCCATTCTTTGAGTGCAAGGTCGAGCATGAGTAGCGCTTTGCTTAATGACGAAGGACGAAAACAGAATGACGAAAATGAACCGGCTCGTTCGTGATTTGTCATTCGTCATTTGTCATTCGTCATTCAAGCCCCTACATCCGCTCCACCACCCCGATGCCCAGCAAGCCCAGGCCGCGCTCCAGGG
>CAZTLX010000132.1:2610-12163 GCA_964614575.1 uncultured Phycisphaeraceae bacterium
CCCTACATCCGCTCCACCACCCCGATGCCCAGCAAGCCCAGGCCGCGCTCCAGGGTCTTGGCGACCAATGCGCACAGCGCCAGGCGGCTGTCGCGCGTCGCGGTGTCGTCGGCCTTGAGCACCGGGCACTGCTCGAAGAAGCGGTGGTAACGCGTCGCCAGCTCGTACAGATACGTACACAACCGGTGCGGCTCCAGGCTCTCGGCCACGGCATCGACCACGCGCGGGAACTGCAGCAACTGCAACACCAGCGACCGCTCCGCCTCCTCCCGAACGACGATGGCATGCCCCGCCGCCACTTCCGGGGGAACCTCACCCTTGCGGAAAATCGACCGCACGCGGACGTACGAGTAGATCATGTACGGCGCGGTATTGCCCTCCAGCGCGAGCATGCGGTCCCAGTCGAAGATGTAATCCTTGACGCGATCGCTCGAAAGATCGGCGTACTTGAGCGCGCCGATGCCCACGACCTTCGCGACCTTTGCCTTGTCTTCCGGGGGCAGGTCGGGGTTTTTCTCGGAGATGACCGCCGCGGCGCGCTGCTCGGCCTCGTCGAGCAGATCGACCAGCCGCACCGTCTCGCCGCTGCGGGTCTTGAACATCTTGCGGTCGGGTCCGAGCACCGAGCCGAAGCCGACGAAATCCATCCGCACCGCCGGGTCCACCCACCCGATCTGCCGCAGCAGGGTGGTGAACATCTCGACGTGCTGCCGCTGGGGCAGGCCGATGACGTAGATCACCCGGGCCGCGCCCAGGTCATGCACGCGATACATGGCGGCGGCCAGGTCGGTCGTGGCGTAGAGGTAGCCGCCGTCGGACTTGCGGACGATCATGGGCATCGCCTCGCCGTCCTTGCCGGTGAAGCCCTCGGGATAGACGACCGCCGCGCCCTCGCTGATCTTGAGTTGACCCTCGGCGTCGAGGCGATTGACGATACCTTCGAGCCGATCGTTGTAGAAGCTCTCGCCGCGCACGTCCTCGGGCTCAAGCTCGACGCCCAGCCGCTCGTAAACGCTCTGGAAGTAATGCTTGGACTGCTCGACCAGCGCGCGCCAGACCGCGAGCGTCGGCTCGTCGCCGCGTTGCAGCTTGACCACGCGCTGCCGGGCGCGCTCGGCGAAGTCCGGCTCGGTGTCGAAGCGTTGTTTCGCGGCCTTGTAAACCGCGGTCAGTTCGCCGGCGGTGGTGCCGCTGTCCGGGTCGAAGCCCTGATCGATGAGGTTCTCGATGAGCATGCCGAACTGCGTGCCCCAGTCGCCGACGTGGTTCTGGCGGATCACCTCGTGGCCGAGGAAACCGAGCACGCGGGCGATGGCGTCGCCGATGATGGTGGAGCGCAGGTGGCCGACGTGCATCTGCTTGGCGACGTTCGGGGCCGAGTAATCGACGACGATGCGTTGCGGGGCATGAGGCCCGGGCACGCCGAGGCGCGGGTCGGCCAGCATCACGTTGGCGTGTTCGGCCAGCGCGGCGGGCGACAGCGTGAGGTTGATGAAGCCCGGCCCCGCGACCCCCGGAAGCTCCTTGAGCAAGCCATCGCCCGTGCCCAGGGCTTGAACGATCTGCTCCGCGAGCTCGCGCGGCTTGGCGCCCATGCGCTTGGCCAGGCCCATCGCGAGGTTGGCCTGGTAGTCGCCGAACTTGGGGTTCGTCGCGGGCGTCACCAGCGGGTCGGCGTCGGCGTGTTCCTCGCCCAGCGCCGCTTTGACCGCGTCGCGCAGCAGCGTTTCGATCTGTGCCTGAATATCCTTCATGGGCCGAGCATGCTAGCCGATCGCCGCGACCACGGGAACCGGCGCGAATAGAATCAACCGGAAAGCGATTGTCACCCGCATGAACACCACGACGAGACGTATGTTGGCCGCCTGCCTCACCGCCGCCGCGCTGGTCGGCTGCGACGCGGGCTCGCCACAAACCCCCACACCGGAACCCATCGCCATGCCCGATACCGCCGCCACCGTCTCCGTCCACGTCTTCAACGCCGCCGGCGAGCTGGTCGGCCCCGTCGATGCGGCGAAGGTCAACCTCACCGAAGCCCAGTGGCGCGATCGGCTCACCGCCGAGCAGTTCCGCATCCTCCGCAAGGAAGGCACCGAAGCGCCGTTCTGCGGCACGCTGCTCGACAACAAGAAGCAAGGCGTTTACGCCTGCGCCGGCTGCGGGCTGCCGCTGTTTTCCTCCGACAGCAAGTTCAACTCCCGCACCGGCTGGCCCAGCTTCTTCCAGCCCATCGCCCCCGCCAACGTCGTCGAGAAGCCCGACCATTCTCACGGCATGGTCCGCACCGAGATCGAGTGCGCCCGCTGCGACGGGCACCTGGGCCACGTCTTCCCGGACGGCCCCAAGCCCACCGGCCTGCGCTTCTGCCTCAACAGCGAGTCGCTGACCTTCACCGAGTCGCAGCGCCTCGCCGAGCTTGCCGACGCCGCGGCGCAATGAATCGCCGCTTGCGGCTTCGCGAGCATTCGGGGCGGGCGCTGAGCCGGTAAGCCGCGCGTTGGCGCAGCGGTCGCGCGAAGCCGCAAGCGGCGGAGCTGGCGTATTCGATCGCGTGCTTCCGCGTGATTGGTGGTGGGCGCAAAAAAACAACCCGGAGGCGGTTGCCTCCGGGTCATCGGATGACTTCATTTGATGAAGATTACTTCTTGTACTTCACGCTGCAGCCGTAGGGCTTGGTCTGCGGCGTGGTGACGGTTTCGCCGGCGATGATCTGATCCAGCGCCTGCTTGACGTAGTTGACGCGCTCGTCATCCGACATGTTGCCGGATTGATCGTTGTCGATAGCGCCGTTGTAGAGGATCTTGCCGCCCTTGATGATGTACATGTGCGGCGTGGTCTTGGCGTCGTACGCCTTGCCGACCTCACCGCTGGGGTCGTTGAGGATCGGGTAAGGCAGGGCGTTAGCCTCGGCGTCGGCTTTGTTCGCGTCGACCGTCGCGAAGTGGCTGGAGTTGATCGCCAGCCACTTGACGTTCTGATCGCTGTACGCGTTGGCCAGGGTCACCATCGTCTCAAACTTGTCGTTGTGGTGACGGACGACGAACGGGCACTGGAAGTTGATCCACTCGAGCACGACGATCTGGTCGTCGGGGATTTCCGAGAGGGTCACGTCGTTGCCGTTGTGGTCCTTGAGGGTGAAGTCGGGGGCGTCGGCGGGGCCGGCTTTTTCGGTTTCGGCGTTGACGCTTTGCAGCGAGCCAAAGCCGAGGACCAGCGCGGCAATCAGGCCGAGGGACAGGGTGAGGTTCCGTTTCATGGGAGGCTCCTAAAAAGGGGTGAGGGATCGAGGATCAGTTAACCACTGATCGTAGGCTTCAATGAGATTGTCCGGTCAAGGGTTCGGGGTTTCGGCGGCGGCGAACAAAGGCACCGGGACCTCAACGCCCCGCCGCGTGTCGTCCGGCTCACGCCAGGTGATGAGCATCATCAGCTCGTCGGCCGCGGGCTCGAGCCCCGCCAGTTTCGACGCCGGCTGCTCGATCGTCGTGGTCTGCGCTTCGGTCCGCACGCTCGGCTGATCGAGCATCAACGCATCGTCCCCGGCGGGGAACCACGCGACCTCCGCGGGCGCGGCCCCCTGCCAGTCGAGCGTGATATGCCAAACCCCGGCGTTGTCTGCCGCGGCGATGCCCCCGCGGCTGCGCACCACCACGCGATCGCTGACCGCGTCGGCTGTGCGCGGCAGCGTTGCCTCGTGGGCGGTGAATGTTTCGGTGTTCGCCGGGACCGGCTGCTCCGCGATCGGCAGGGACAGCGTCAGCTTCTCGTCGCCGGGGATGCACGACGCTTCGCACACCAGCCAGCTCGCATCGATCGTCAGGGTGATCTGCTCCGCGTCGCCGAGGTCATCGGGGAGGGTGATCTTGCGGGAGAGGATGACGGTGCCGTCGTAGCCGAGGTTGGTCAGCCCCCCGTCTATTTCGAAGCGGTGAGGCAGGGGCCAGCGGATGTCACCGACTTCGAGGCCTTGCACATCTTCGGTTGATACCTTGATCGACGTCGCCTGCCCGCTGTCGCCGGGGTTGCGCCAGTAGATGTGCCAGCCCGGCCGCATGGTCAGCCGCACGCCGAGCGTGAAAGTCTGCCCCGGCGCAACCGCATCGTGGTCCGCCAGCACCTGCGCTTTGACCAGCGGCACATCGCTCACCTGGCCGGCAATGGACATCACCACCGGCTCGGCCGCACGCGCCGTCGCGGTGCCAGACAACATCAGGATCAGCAGTCCGAACAGCCGGCCCGTTCTCATGTCACACAGTTTCCGCATGGACACATCTTAGCCATACCCCATCCAGTCGCCCGTCGACCGGTCTAACGCCCGAGGTTGGCGAATCATTCCCACCGGCCGAAAAAAGGTTTTGTGTCATTCCCCCGCAAGCGCCCGGCGATACGGCCCCCGGGCCACTCAATTCAAGTTAAGACAATCGCTTACGTCGGGGCAGCGGCCATCCTCGCCCGGGGTGCCCGGACATCGCTCCCGCCTGTGTCCCGCGGGTTTTGAGGTGCCGAATCACGCGGGCGATGGCAAGCCCATGGCGGGTTACAATGCCGTCATGGTCGAAGACACCATCTTTCGTGCGACGATCGATCACTACCTCGCGCCGGTCAAGCGTTACATCGACGACCCGCAGGTCGCGGAGGTGATGATCAACGGCCCGCACGACATCTATATCGAGAAAGACGGCGCGCTGCACAAGACCGATGCGGCCTTCAGCGATGAAGAGGCCTACGACGCGGCGATCAACAACATCCTGCAGTTCACCGGCAAGTCGCTGGCCGATGAATCGCCCCTGGTCGATAGCCGGCTTCCCGACGGCTCGCGGGTCCACGTCGCCAAGCGCCCCTGCGCCCGCAACGGCATGGTGGTCACCATCCGCAAGTTCGGCCAGGCGACGCTCGATATCGACTGGCTCATCGAGCTGGGCACGCTGACCGATCAGGCCAAGGAATACCTGCACATCGTCGCGGTCGCCGAGCAGAACGTGCTGGTCGCCGGCGGCACCAGCTCGGGCAAGACGTCGCTGCTCAACGCGCTGTCCACCTTCATCCCCAGGGGCCAGCGCGTCGTGGTGATCGAGGACTCGGCCGAGTTGCAGCTCCAGCAGGACCACGTGATCTCGCTCGAAGCCAAGCCCCCCGACCGCTTCGGCCGCGGGGCGATCCACATCCGCGACCTGTTCCGCTCGTCGCTGCGGCTGCGGCCGGACCGGATCATCATCGGCGAGGTGCGCGGCGGCGAGGCGCTGGACATGATCCAGGCGATGACCTCGGGCCACGGCGGGTCGATGGGCACGCTCCACGCCAACAACCCCTTCGACGCGCTCAACCGCCTGGAAACCATGGCCCTGATGAGCCAGGTCGAACTGCCGCTGCACGCGCTGCGTAGTCAGGTGGCGTCGGCGATCGATGTGATCGTCCACATGAGCCGGATGATCGGCGGGCGGCGGCTGGTGACGCAGATCAGCGAGGTGCTGCCTTTGGGGGAGGCGGACCACTACAAGCTGCGCGACATCTTTGAGCTGCGGGCGGATGCCAAAGATGCGACCGGCCGGACCATGAACCTGACCTGGACCGGCGAACGCTCGACCATCGCGGGACACCTCAACGCCGACGCGAAGGACCTGCTCACCGATCGGACACGCGGGGTCTTTACCGAGGAGAACACCGAAAAGAACACCGAGGAGAAGGCTTAGCCCGAACCGCCGCCCGCGGCTTCGCGAAGCCTCAGCGTCACCCGCGGGGAGAGGGTTTCGCGAAGCCGCGAGCGGTGAAACAACCCGCCACGAACAATTGCCCGCCCGGCCCGCGTCCCTAGAATGCCCCATGGCCCGGAAATTCCTGACAAATGAGGTCTCCATGAACCGCCGCTTCTTCGGCACCGTCGCCCTGACCATCACCGTGATCACCCTGTGTGTGATGGTCGTGATCCAGAGCGTCTTTGCCCGCAATCTCACCACGTTTGACCAGCTCGACCTGCTGGTCGATATCCGCCACGAGCTGGTCGATTCCTACGTCACCGAGCCGGACCAGCAGAAGATGGTCCAGGCCGCGGTGCGCGGGATGATCGCGTCGCTTGAGGACCCGTACACCGTGTACCTGACGCCGGAAGACCTCGCGCCGTTCGAGCGGAACATCCACGGCGTGTTCTCCGGCATCGGCGCGGAGGTGGACATCCACAACGAGCGGCTGCGCATCGTCAGCCCGCTGGAAGACTCGCCCGCGTGGAAGGCCGGCGTCATGCCCGGCGACATCGTCCTCGAGATCGACGGCAAAGACACCACCGGGCTCAAGATCACCGACGCGGTCGGCATGCTCACCGGCGAGGCGGGCACCGATGTGACCATCAAGGTCCGCCACGACACCGGCGAGGAGCAGACCATCACCATCACCCGCGCGGTGATCGAGGTCGATACCGTCCGCGGCTACCGCGCCGATGCCGAGAACCACCCCGACTTCATGATCGACAAGGCCAACCGGGTGGGTTACGTGCGCATCACGCAGTTCAACGAGCGCACCGCCGCGGAGTTGGGTGCGGCGATCAAGACCCTTCAGGAACAGGACGCGCAGGCGATGATCCTGGACCTGCGCTTCAACCCCGGGGGCCTGCTGGAGGCGGCGCTGCAGGTCAGCGATATGTTTCTGGCCGGCGGCCAGCGGATCGTCTCGATCAAGGGCCGTTCCGTCGCCGAGCAGACCCACGACGCGACCGCGAACACCCTGGCCCCGGACCTGCCGCTGGTCGTGCTGATCAACGAGGGCAGCGCTTCGGCCTCGGAGATCGTCTCGGGCGCGCTGCGCGACCACGATCGGGCGCACGTCGTCGGCACCCGCAGCTTCGGCAAGGGCTCGGTGCAGCAGGTGCGCATGCTCGAGTCCGGCCAGGGCGCGCTCAAGATCACCAACG
The DNA here is from genome assembly GCA_964614575.1 of uncultured Phycisphaeraceae bacterium. Taxonomy (GTDB): domain Bacteria; phylum Planctomycetota; class Phycisphaerae; order Phycisphaerales; family Phycisphaeraceae; genus JBGTLW01. The sequence goes on from CAZTLX010000132.1 coordinate 9,512, forward strand.
CGTATTACTACATCCCCTCCGGCGTCAAGATCCACCGCGTCGAGGATGCCGAGCGCTGGGGCGTGGACCCGACCGAGGGCTCTTACGTGCCGATGAAACCCGAAGAGATCGAGCGGATGATCGATCTGAGGCGGGACGCGGGGATCAAGAAGCTCTACGACGACGCGGAGGGCAACGCGATCGCGCTGGACCCGGCGATGATCGCCGAGCAGTTCGCCGACCCTCAGTTGGCCGCCGCGCTCGGTGCCGCGCTGGGCAAGGTGAAAGACGGCACGTTCCCCGCTGTTGGCCAGCCCAACCAGGATGTCCTGATCAAGGCGGGGCAGATCGCCAACCTCCAACGCCAGCGTGAGTTCCTCAAGGAACGGCTGGACGAGATCGATCAGGAGCTGGCAAACCTGGCCTCGGGTCAGCCCGCCGAAGGCGACGAGACGCAGACGCAGTGACGCTGATCCTCGGCCTGGAAACCAGTTGTGACGAGACCGCGGCCTCGGTCGTCGAAGACGGCGTGTGGGTGCGCTCCAATGTCGTCTGGTCGCAGCACGCATTGCACGAGCGCTACGCCGGCGTGGTCCCGGAGATCGCCAGCCGGGCGCACCTCGAACGGCTGACCCCGGTGGTGGGCGAGGCGCTCGCGCAAGCCGGGGTCGGATTGCACGCGATCGATGCGATCGCCGTCGGCAACCGGCCGGGGCTGATCGGCTCGCTGATCGTCGGGGTCTCCGCCGCCAAGGCGCTGGCGTGGTCGCTGGGCAAGCCGCTCATCGGCATCGACCACGTCCGCGCCCACCTGTGGGCGGCGGCGCTGGTTGAAGTAGAGAGGGGAGAATGTAGAGAGTGGAAAGTAGAGAGTGGAGCGTCGGGCAACGATGCCCTAGCACCCTCCACCCCCCACTCTCCACTCCCCACTCCCCACTCTCCACTCCCCACTCCCGACTCTCCACTCCCCACTCCCCCCACCCCCGCCCTCGGCCTGGTCGTCTCCGGCGGGCACACCTCGCTCTACGCCATGCACCGCCCGACCGAGCTGACGCGCCTGGGCGCGACGATCGACGACGCGGTCGGCGAGGCATACGACAAGGCGTCGAACATCCTCGAAGCGGGGTACCCCGGCGGGCCGGCGATTGATCGGCTGGCGCAGCGGGGCGATGCCGCGAACGTGGAGCCGCTGCCCCGCTCGATGCTCGACCCCGACAGCCTCGATTTTTCGTTTTCGGGTCTCAAGACCGCGCTGCTCTACCGCGTGCGGGGCAAGCCGGTCGGCCGGGGCAGGGACGCGACGTTCGAGCGCAGCGCCCGCGACCTGAGCGAGGCGCAGCGTGCCGACCTGGCCGCGGCATTTCAGGAAGCGGCGGTCGAGGCGGTCATCGCCAAGCTTGACCGCGCCCTGGACCGGATGCGGCGCGACGGCGAGCCGGCCACGCGGTTGGTGATCGGCGGCGGGGTGAGCGCGAACTCGCGGCTGCGGCTGTGCGTCGCCCAGCTCGGCGAAGCACGCGGCCTGCCGGTGCATCTCCCGGCGCTCAAGTTCTGCGTCGATAACGCCGCCATGATCGCGGGGCTCGCCCACCACCACTGGACCCGCGGCGAGCACGACACGCTCGACCTGCCCGCCATCGCCACCACCAGCCTCTAACGCAAGGCGCACGACCCGTGGGTTTATTCGACGGCACATCCCTTCAACGCCCGGTCACCTGCCCGGCCTGCGGCAAGCCGCTCGACGATTGCCGCTGTCCCCGCGACGCCCAAGGCAACCTCTGCCGACCCGCCGACCAGCCCGCCCGCGTCCAGCGCGAGAAACGCCGCGGCAAGTGGGTCACCGTCGTCAGCGGCCTAAACCCCCACGCCACCGACCTCAAGGCCTTGGCCAAAACCCTCAAAGCGCAACGCGCGACCGGCGGCTCCACCACCGACGACGGCTTCGAGCTGCAAGGCGACCACCGCGACGCCGTGGTCGATTACCTCAAGCAACTGGGATACCCCGCCAAACCCAGCGGCGGATGAAAGTGCCACGCGATGGATGAGACGATCGACTACACCTGCCCGCACTGCGGCGAAGCCATCCTGCTCGCGATCGACCCGACCGGCGGCGCATCGCAGGAGTATGTCGAGGACTGCCCCGTGTGCTGCAACCCCAATCGGTTGCGCATATGGTTCGACCGCGAGGGCGAAGCCACGATCGACGCGCAGCCCGCACAATGACGCGGCAGGTTATGATCTGAAAAATTCAAAGGAGCTTCCCATGCAGACCCCGATGTTATTGATGATCGCCCTGGCCGCCGTTCTGACCCTCGGCCTGACCCTGCCGCTGATCGCCGCGGAGGGTGAGGGGGCGGAACAGAACAAGCCCGTCCCGCCCGCGCTGGCGTTCACCATGCAAACACTCGATGGGCAGGCGGTGGACCTTTCGCAGTACCGCGGCAAGGTCGTCATGATGGTCAACGTCGCGAGCAAGTGCGGCCACACCAAGCAGTACAAGGACCTGCAGGCGCTGCACGAGAAGTACGCCGAGCAAGGCCTGGCGATCCTCGGCTTCCCGTGCAACCAGTTCGGCAAGCAGGAGCCGGGCACCGCGGAGGAGATCGCCGCGTTCTGCGAGGAGAAATACGGCGTCACGTTCGACCTGTTCGCCAAGATCGACGTCAACGGCGA
>CAZTLX010000133.1:0-12134 GCA_964614575.1 uncultured Phycisphaeraceae bacterium
CGAGTCAGCGGGGGCGGGGGCAGGGGCGTGGGGGTCGTCGATCATGGCGGGCTCCTGGAAAAGGTGAATCGGGCCGCGACAAGATAGCAGGAGGGCGGCGTGGTGGTTTAGCGCTGCGCGTTGTTTGAAACCGAACGCAGCCGCGGGCGGCGGGTGCATTGGGGCGTGTTGTGTCTTATGATCCGCCGATGCTTGATGACCACGCGTTGATGAGCGAGGCGTTGCGGGAGGCCGAGGCGGGGCTGGCCGAGGGCGGCCTGCCGATCGGCTCGGTGCTGGCGGACCCCCGGAAGCGGACGATCAAAGAGGCGATTGTCGCGCGCGGGCACAACCTGCGGGTGCAGAGCAGCGACCCCACGGCTCATGCGGAGGTGGTGTGCATCCGCAACGCCGGCCGCCGGCGCGACTGGCCTCAGCTGGTGCTCTACTCGACGCTCTCGCCGTGCATCATGTGTACCGGCACCACGCTGCTCTATCGCATCCCGCGCGTGGTCATCGGCGAACACGAAAACTTCCTGGGCGCAGAAGACCTGTTCCGCGAGCGCGGCATCGAGCTGGTGAACCTGCACGATGCGCGCTGCATCAGTTTGATGAAGCGATTCGTGGCGGAGCATCCGGATCTGTGGAACGAAGATATCGGGGTGTGATGACAGTTTAAGCCGGTCGCTACGCGATCCTGGGGATTTGTTAAGGCACCAGGGCCGCGTAGCGGCCCGGCTAGGGGCGTGCTGGATCACGTTTTCTGGTGGCGGGGATGGATGGGCCTGCCGGGGTTGCGTTGCAGCGCGGCGTCGAGCATCGTCGGGTCATAGCACTGGCGGCCGCGGTGGCTGGGGAGGTACTCCAGCATCAGGTGGTCGAAATGTTCGTGGTCCTTCACGCGCTTGCGGCTGGGGTTCTCGGCCCACCACGTGCGCTTGTCGAACGCGGCGTTGAGCGCGCGGCTCAGCGCTGACTGCAGTGAGGTGCGCATCGACTTCCAGGCGCGATGATGCCGCCAACTGAGCAGGATGTGGGTGTGCGTCGGTTCACAGGCGATGGCGCACAGCTCGGCGTCGAGGTGTTTGGCCGCGTGCTTGGCGGTGTCGATGATGACCGTCTGGATCGCGTCGGTAAGCACGACCGCCGGCTCGCGCTGGTTGGCGCGGTAGGCGTCGGCCATGCGGGGGTCGGTAGGTTGCAGGCCTTGGGTGCGGTGGACGTAGCCGCGCGGGTGATCAGGCATCCACGTGCCGTGGCCGTGGAAGGTGAAAAGATAACAAGGCATAAAGGTCAGGATAACAGGTCATAGCCGGATCGCTACGCGATCCTGGGGTTTTATTTGGCACCGGGGCCGCGTAGCGGCCCGGCTATTGGGGAGTTGCCTTGATTGTCAGGCGGCGACGGTTTTGCGACGCGCGGCTTTCCATCGTTGCTCGAACTGCTCGCGCCGGGCGCGGGTCGCTTCTTCGCTGTAGAGCAGCTTCGTCAGGCGGTAGAAGCCTTGCTGCAACTGCTCGCGCGTCATGCCGGCCGGTTCGTGGGTCTGGTCGAAGAGGGTGCAGCGGTCCCATCGGCCGTCGAGCGTGAGCCGGTTTTCCGCGTCGAGTCGCTCATACAGCGGCGTGCCGGGGAACGGGGTCTGCAGGGTGATCTGTACGTCGTAGAGCTGGTAGTCGCGGGCGGCGTCATAGACGCGGTCGAAGATGTCCGGGCCGTGGGCGTCGAGCCCGAGCACGAAGCAGCCGTTGACCCGGATGCCGTGGGACTGGATGCGGGCGATCGCCTCGCGGTAGTGCGGGCGTTGGCGGCGTTTGAAGTCGCTGAGCAATTCAAGACCGGTGAGGCTTTGGTCGTCCGGGCTCTCGAGCCCGATGAGCACCTGCGCACAGCCCGCGTCGCGCAACATCGCCAGCAGTTCTTCATCCTCGGCCACGGAGATATCCGTCTCGGTGAACCAGCGCACACGCCGCTTGGCCAGCTCGGGCAGCAGCGTTTTCCAATACGCGCGGTGGACGAAGCTGTTGTCATCCGCGAACTCGATGAACGGCCGGGGCCAGCGTGCGGCGACGGCGTCGATCTCGGCCAGCACCTTGGCGATGGGTTTGGTCTTGGCCTTGGGCGTGAGCAGGATCGAGCTGGCGCAGAACTCGCAGCGCCACGGGCAGCCGCGCGTCGCCTGGACGGTGATGCGGTTGTAGCGCGACATGTCCAGCAGCTCGAACGCGGGCATGGGCGCATCGGCCAGGTCGAACACGCTGCCCCGCGCGTCGTATGTGCCTTGCAAACGCCCGGCCCGGGCATCGTCGAGCACGCGCGGCCAAACGGTCTCGCCCTCGCCGATCACCACCGCGTCGGCGTGCTCCAGCGCCTCGTTCGGCATGGTCGTGACGTGCAACCCGCCCATCACCACCGCCCCCCGCCCCCGGAAGGTTTGGTTTGCCCGATAGCGATCAGCCAGCCGATATGCGTCGAGCGCCTGCGCGGTGAGGGTGGAGATGACGACCAGGTCGAGCGTGTCGTCGAGCGGCGGGTCTTCACCGGGGCCGACCTCGATGTAACGGCGGTCGTCGCGCGGGTCGCACATGCCCGCGAGCGTGAGCAGGCCGAGGCTGGGTAATGATGCGATGACCTTGCTGCGTTCGACGAAGCCGGGCAGCGTGAAGCCCAGCTCCAGGAGCTTCGCGTCACAGACGCGGACGCCGGACAGCGCGTAGAAGCCGATCTTCAGGGGGCGGGTGGTCATGTCAGGGTCTCCCGGCAGAGGGTGAACAGGAACAGGCCCGTGCCGCCGACGAGCCCGAGCACCGGCAGCGCAAACAGGTGGCGCAACGTCTTACGCCACGCGCAGAGGAAGCAGACGGCGGGCATGAGCACGGCCCCGGCGATGGTGAGGCAGGCGGCGGGGCGGAGCAGGGGCGTGGTATCGAGGGAAAGGGCGTGGGCGGTCAGGCCCATGGCGAGGCAGAGCATCCCGGTGCCGAAGAAGGAGATATGGCCGAGGCGGGTGAGGCGGCGGGCCCAGGCGTCGTACCCGCCGAGGAACGCGTCGCGGGCGAAGCCCAGCCCCAGCGCGACGCCGCTGAGCAGCCCCGCGACGAACCATCCCCAGGCGAAGGTCAAGAGCAGCGTGGTCATGCCGGGCCTTTCCGTGAGCGAACACTAACAAAAGTAAGTGTACACTCACAAAACGGCCGTGTCAAGCTTTTTTTTTTGCCCGGCCGATCCGGGCGGGTATGCTGCCTCGGATGACGCACCAGACGACCACGAGCGAGCCGCGGCGGGTGCTGGTTACCGGCGCTGCGGGGGCGATCGGGACGCCCGTGGCCGCGGCGCTGGCGGCGCGGGGGCACCGCGTGCGCGGGCTCGACCGCGTGCCCCACCCCGCGCTGGCGGATCACGTCGTCGGCGACATCACCGACCGGGCCGCGGTCGATCGGGCGATGGCGGGCATCGACACGCTGGTCCACCTCGCGGCGTACCCGAACCCGGCCGACTTTATCGACACGCTGCTGAGGCCCAACGTCGTCGGGCTCTACCACGTCGTGGCCGCGGCCGTCGCGGCGAAGGTGCGGCGGATCGTGCTGGCCTCGAGCATGCAGGTCGTCTCCGGCGGGCGCAAGCAGGCCCCGCCCCCCGCGGACGATGCGCTGGTGACCACGGCCGTCCGCGCCCCGACCAATTACTACGCGTTGACCAAGCTCTGGGCGGAGGACCTGGGCGAGATGACCGCCCGGGAGCAGGGCATCGAGGTGATCGCCGCCCGGATCGGTTTTTTCCCGCGCGATGTGAAGGAGGCCCATCGCATCCGCGACAGAGGCTGGGACGACGCCTACCTGAGCCATGACGATGCGGGGCGTTTTTTTATCAGGACGGTGGAGTCGCCCTGGCCGAGCGGGTTGGCGGGCGTGCGGTTTCTGGTTGCGTTTGTGACGGGCCCGGGCCGCGGCGGGGTGAATCGCTACGACCGTCGGCCGGGCCAACGGCTGGGCTATGAGCCGCGGGACGTGTTCCCGCAGGGCCTGCCGTTTGCCGTGGACATGGCCTGAGCCACGATCCGCGGTGCGTCCGCGGCCGCGGGAGGGGGCACAAAAGCCGCCGTCTGTTCCGCAGGGCCGCGTTTTTTGAAACCTTGGGGTGCCGGGCTGCGTCTTATCTGGTGAATATCCCCGGCGGCGCGTCGTCCCCGGCCGCATCAGCCGATATGATGAATCAACCGCCATCACCCGGTTCCGGAGCCACGCCATGACCCACCTCGACCGCTCGATCGCCCGAGCCCGCACCCGCCTGACCCTCGGCCAGGTGATCCACTGGCTGGGCGTGTGCCTGCTGATCGCGATGGGCGTCGGCGTGCTGATCGTCGTGGCCCGTCACCTGGTCGCGTGGGGCGACACGCCCTGGTGGGTCTATGCGTCGCTGGGCGGCGCGGCGGTGGTGGCGGCGTTGTGCATCGGCCTGGCGCGTCGACCGAGCATCGGGCACGCGGCGGTGGTCATCGACCAGAACCTCGGGCTCAAGGATCGCATCGGCACCGCGCTCTACGCCCGCACCATCGCCGAGACCGACCCGCTGGCCCGGCACATGATCGATGATGCGGAGAAAGCCGCGCTCGCCGCCCGCGTGAATCAGGCTGCGCCGATCCGCTTCGGGAAAGTGTGGCAGTACGTCCCGCCGGTCGCCGCGGTGTTTGCGCTGCTGCTGACGTTTGCGGGGTTCAATGATTCGGCCGACTGGCTCGGGCTGGGCGCGCAGCAGCAACAGGAACAGGAAAAGCTCGCCGAGGCCGAGGCGATGGAGCAGCAGATCGTGCAGACCAAAGCGCTGATCGACGACATCGCCGCGAACGAAAACGCCGCGATGGACGAGCTGACCACCACCGAGCTGCTCAAGGAGATCGCGTCGCTGAGTCGGCGTGACCTGAGCAACCCGGAGATGCGCCGCGAAGCGGTGGCCCGGCTGGCGAACGTGAAAGACAAGCTCGATGCCGCGACGCAGTCCCAGGAGCAGCAGTTCCAGGCGCTCGAAGCGCAGATGAGCAAGCTCGACGCGGGCGAGGGCCCGGCCCAGCAGTTCGCCGACGCGCTGCGGCGGGGCGACTTCGACGCCGCGGCCGCGGAACTCCAGAGCCTCGCCGAGAAGATCGACAACGGCGAGCTCTCCCAGCAACAGCAGCAGCAGCTCCAGCAGCAGATGAACAACCTGCAGCAGCAGCTCCAGCAGATGCAGCAGCAGGCCCAGCAGCAACAGCAGCAGGCGCAGCAGAACATGCAGCAGCAGTTGCAGAACGCGGGCATCAGCCAGCAGCAGGCCCAGCAGATGGCCCAGCAGTTTGCCAGCGGCCAGATGAGTCAGCAGCAACTGCAACAGCAGATCCAGCAGCAGCTCCAACAGCAAGGCCAGAGCCAGCAGCAGGCGCAGCAACAAGCCCAGCAGACCGCTCAGCAAATGCAGCAGCAACAGCAGCAGTCGCAGCAGGCCGGGCAGATGGGCCAGTGCTCCGGCGGGCTCGCCTCGTCGATGGGGCAGATGAGCCAGTCGATGCAGCAGGGCCAGCAAGGGCAGCAGGGCCAGCAGGGCCAAGGCCAGCAGTCGGCCCAGCAGGGCGCGTTCTCCGGCCAGCAATCGCTCAACCAGATGGCCCAGATGCAGCAGCAGCTCCAGCAGATGCAGCAGGCCCAGCAGCAGACGCAGAACGCCATGAACCAGATGCAGGGCGGCGGGCAGCAAGGCCAGAGCGGCGGCCAGCAGTTCGGCATGGGCATGAATCAGGGCGGGCAGGGCCAGGGTCAAGGGCAAGGCAACCAGGGGGCCGGCAGCGGCGGGCAGCAGTGGGGCACCGGTGATGGCGGCAACCCGTTCGGTGCCGAGCGCCAGCACACCGGCTACAACACCGATTACCGCGGCGACATCAAGGAAGGCGAGGGCCGCGTGATCGCTTCGTGGATGACCGACGGCCAGGCCGTGGCCGGCGATGCGCAGGTCGAGTTCGATCAGACCATCACCAGCGCCCGCGACAACGCCGAGAAGGCCGTGTCGGATGATCGCGTCCCGCGTCGTTACCACGAATCGATCCGCGACTACTTCCGCCAGCTCCCCGAGTCGCCCGACCAGGTCCGCCAGGCGCCCGCCGCGCCGCGGTAGGGCATGAAGGGTTCGGGGACCGGGGACCAGGGATCAGGACACAACATGACACCGGCAGCCTGACCCGCCTGATGACCGTGTGCGTCGCCTTCCAGACTGATCCCTGATCCCCGTTCCCTGACCCCTGATTTGAATTCCTTCCGCTTCGACCAACCCGCGTACCTCTGGCTGCTGCTGTTGGCCGTGCCTATCGTCTGGCTGGGCATCCGCAGCCTCGCGGCGCTTGACCCGTTCCGCAAGTGGTCGGCCATCGTCATCCGCGTGCTGCTGCTGCTGCTGATCGTCGGCATGCTCGCCGGGCTCCAGGGCGTGCAGCGCCACAGCGACCTGACCGTCATCGCGGTGATCGATCAGTCCGAATCGGTCCGCCGCTTTGCCACGCCGCCGACCAACCCCGCGCAGAACAACGGCCAAAAACCCACCATCGAGCAGTGGATGCGCGATTACATCCGCGTGGCCGCAGAGGGGCGCGAGCAGGACGACCGCTTCGGCCACGTCACGTTCGACGGCCGGGCGACGGTGCGTGGCCTGCCCGGCAAAGGCATCGACCTCGACGCCGCCACCTTCGAGACCCCCAAGGAAGGCACCCGCGCCGCCGAGGCGCTGCGGACGGCGCTCGCGCTGTTCCCGCCCGACTCGGGGGCGCGGCTATTGCTGGTGTCCGACGGCAACGAGACCGGCAGCGAGCAGGAGCTGCTCGCCGCCGCGCGCGAGGCCGCGGCCGCGGGCGTGCCGGTCGATGTGCTGCCGATCAACTACCGCCTGAACAACGAGGTGATGGTCGAGGGCGTCTACGCCCCGACCGAGGCGCGTGAGGGGCAGACCGTCGCGGTGCGCGTGGTGCTGCGTGGCACACGGCCGACTCCGGGGCTGCTGCTTCTGCAACTAGATGACGCGACGATCGACCTGAACCCCGACGAAGCTGAGCGCGGCATGCCGGTGCTCGAGTCGGAATGGTCGCTGGCCGAGAACGCCCCACAAGAACAAGCCCCCGCCCCCGCCCCCGCCCCCGGAAGCGCGCAGGCCGGTGCTTCGGGTGAGGCCGAGGCCCAGACCGGCCGTTATGTGCTGGCCAAGCAGATCGACCTGCCGCTGAATTACAGCGGCGCGAACAAGTTCAAGGCGATCTTCGAGCCCGACGGCGGGGACACCATCAGCGTGAACAATTCCGCCGAGTCGTTCACGCTCGTGCAGGGCAAGGGCCGCGTGCTGGTGGTCGATGGCGTGGGCGGCGAGCCGGGCATGGTGCTGCCGCGGGCGCTGCAGTCGCACGGCATCGAGCTGGAGGTGGTGCCCGCCCATGCCGTGCCCACCTCGCTGGCGCGGATGAGCAAGTACGACGCGCTCATCCTGCAGAACGTCCCGGCCGACCAGGTCACCGCGCCGCAGCAGAAAGCCATCAGCCGCTTCGTCCACGACATGGGCGGCGGGTTCATCATGGTGGGAGGCCCCGATTCGTTCGGTGCCGGCGCATGGACCAACACCGAGATCGATAAGTCGATCCTCCCCGTCGAATGCACCATCCCCTCGCAGACCATCCTGCCCTCGGGCGCGCTGGTCATCGTGATCGACCGTTCCGGGTCGATGTCCAGCCCCGTCATGGGCACCACCTCCTCGCAGCAGGAGGTCGCCAACGAAGCGGCCATCCTCGCCCTGGCGACGCTGTACCCCGATGATATCGTCGGCGTCGTCGCGTTCGATTCCTCCGCGAAGTGGATCGCCAAGCCCGAGTACAACCGCGACCCGCAGGGCCTGGCCAAGAAGGTCCGCTCCATCACCCCGCAGGGCGGCACGGACATCTACTCCGGCCTCGATGCCGCGTACCAATCCCTCGCCCCGCTCAACACCCAGGACGCCGCGGTCAAGCACGTCATCCTCCTGACCGACGGCCAAAGCGCCCCGCCCCCCGGCGGCGGGTGGGCCAAGCTCGTCGGCCAGATGATGGCCAACGACATCACCCTCTCGACCATCGGCGTCGGCGACGGGCACGACGGCCAACTGCTCAACCAGCTCGCCACCATGGGCGGCGGGCAGTACCACGCCGTCACCAACCCCAACACCCTGCCCCAGGTCTTCATCAAAGAAGCCAAAGTCGTCCGCAAAAACCTCATCAAGGAAGAGCCGTTCTCCCCCCGGCTGGTCAGCTCCGCCTCGCCCATCGTCCAGGGCATCAGCGCGCTGCCGCAGCTCAAGGGCTTCGTGCTCACCGGCCCCAAGCGCGACCCGCGCGTGTTCCAGCCCATCGAGGGGCCCGACGGCGAACCCATCTTCGCCCACTGGCAGGTCGGGCTGGGACGCTCGGCCGCGTTCACCTCCGACGCGACCAACCGCTGGGCCGCCGACTGGCTGCGCTGGGGCGGGTACAGCGACTTCTGGGCACGCACCGTCCGCGCGATCGCCCGGCCGTCCGCGTCACGCGACGTCGATCTGCTCACCTCCATCCAGGGCGACCAGCTCCGCATCCGCCTCGACGCCGCGGGGTTCGATGAGGATGAGGCGTCATTCGCCAGCTTCGCGAGCGTGCAGGGGGCGGTGCTCGCGCCCGGCGGCAGCGGCGAACCGATCCCCATCACCCTCGAACAGATCGGCCCCGGCGTCTACGAAACGGCCATCCCCGCGACCGAGTCGGGCAACTACATCGTCAGCCTCTTCATGCGCAACGCCGATGGCTCGCAACGCGCGGTCTTCGGCGGGGCTTCGCGACCGCCCGGCGGCGAGCTGCGCCGCTTCGAGTCCAACCCGTACCTGCTCCAGCAGATCGCCCTGGAAACCGGCGGCCGCCTGCTCGACCCGGCCGCCGCGACGCAGGCCGGGCTGTACTCCCGCGGCGTCAACCGCTTCGAGTCACGCTCCGTCCGCCCGCTGTGGCGCACGCTGCTGTGGGTCCTCGTCGTGCTCTTCCTGCTCGACGTGGCCAACCGCCGCATCCAGTGGGAGCCCGCGTCGATCGTGAACGCGGCGAAGAGGCTCGGCTCATCGATGGTGCTTAAATCCCCGAGCGACGACACCGCCGGCACGCTCGATGCGCTCAAGAAAACCCGGGCCGCGACCCAGGCCCGACACACGCAGGGCGAAAGGCCCAAACCCGAAGCCCCGCCGGTCGATCGCACACGCAAGTTCGATGCGCCCGACGGCGTCGTCGCCGCCGACAGCTTCGCCGATGCCGTGGGCGGCGCGCGGGAAGATGGCACCAGCCGCACCCTGGTCACCGCCGCGATGCGCAAGGCCAAATCGGCCGAAGGCTCCTCCGATCCCGCCACCACCAGCCGCCTCTTGGCCGCCAAACTCCGCGCCCGCGAACGGATGGTCGGGGAACAGGAAGAGGAGAGCCGCAAATGAACGCGAATGAACGCGAATCCATTTTTGATCGCGGAGGACGCAGAGGCGCGGAGAGCGCGGAGAGCGCGGAGAGCGCGGAGAAAAACATCGGGAATCAATGTTTTCTCTGCGTCCTCCGCGCCTCCGCGTCCTCCGCGATCACAAAGTCATCCGGTTGTGCTTTTTCCAACCTCCGATATTGGCGTTCATTCGCGTTCATTCGCGGCTAAACCATCAACATTCCCCATGAGGTAACCCACTATGGCCCACCCCGACGAACAATCCATCCTCCAACAGGCCGACCAGTTCCGCAGCGATTACCAAGCCGTGCGCGATCAGGTCGCGCGCATGATCGTCGGGCACACCGAGATCATCGACGGCGTGCTCACCTGCCTCTTCGTCGGCGGCAACGCGCTGCTCGAAGGCGTGCCCGGCCTCGGCAAAACCCTGCTCATCCGCACCCTCTCCCAGGCGCTGTCGCTCGACTTCTCGCGCATCCAGTTCACCCCCGACCTCATGCCCGCCGATATCACCGGCACCACCATCGTCGTCGAGGCCAAGAACGACGACGGCACCGTGTCGCGCGTGTTCCAGTTCCAGAAAGGACCGCTCTTCGCCCAGATCATCCTCGCCGACGAAATCAACCGCGCCACGCCCAAGACCCAGAGCGCCATGCTCGAAGCGATGCAGGAAAAATCCGTGACCGTCGGCGGGACGACCTACCCCATGGCCAAGCCGTTCTTCGTCATGGCCACGCAGAACCCCATCGAACAGGAAGGCACCTACCCGCTGCCCGAGGCCCAACTCGACCGCTTCCTGCTCAAACTCGAAGTCGGTTACTCCTCGCGGGAGGAGCTGCACGAGATCGCCAACCGCACGACCAAGGCCGAGCAGCCGACGGTCGAGCCGGTGCTCAACACCGAGAAGATCCTCGCGTATCAGCAGCTGGTCCGCCGCGTGATCATCGCCCCGCACGTGCAGGACTACGCGATCCGTTGCGTGCTGGCGACACACCCCGAGGGCGAGTTCACGACCAGCCTCAGCAAGCAGTTCCTCCGCTTCGGCGGCAGCCCGCGCGCGGTGCAGGCCCTCGTCCTCGGCGGGAAGGTCAAGGCCCTGCTCGACGGCCGGGCGCACGTCTCGATCGACGACATCAAAGCCATCGCCCTGCCGTGCCTGCGCCACCGCGTCCTGATGAACTTCGAGGGCCAGGCCGAGGGCGTCACCCCCGACATGGTCATCGACGACGTCCTGGAACAAACCCCCGCCGAAGCGATGGGCGTCCCGGCTTAAGCATGGAAAGCGGGGTTACCGCGAAGGCGCGAAGGATGCGAAGGTTGCGAAGAAAGGCGGTGAATCGTGTTTGATCTGGATAAGGAAACCGAAGCCTTGGCGCACGAGGTGATTGGTGCTGGAATCGAGGTGCATCGTCAACTCGGCCCCGGGTTCCTTGAGTCGGTGTATGAGAAAGCGCTTTCGATTGAGTTGTCGCTTCGCGGCATACCGCACGTGTGTCAACATCAGGTGCGGGTGCAGTACAAAGATATCGATGTCGGCGAAGGCCGATTGGATATATGGGTTGCGGAACGCATTGTCCTCGAACTAAAGACCGTTGATCAGTTCGCCCCGATCCATGAAGCGATCGCTCTCGCATATCTACATGCGGTGGACAACGAATTGGCGTTGCTGATCAATTTCAAGGTCGCGGTCTTGAGAAACGGCATCCGCCGCGTCATCCGCTCCCGACCAAGTGCTCCTTCTTCGCGTCCTTCGCTGCCTTCGCGCCTTCGCGGTTAATAACCCATGCCCGAAACCACCACCCAATCCGACAAACTCCTCTCGCCCGACTTTATGCACCAGCTTGATCGGCTGGATGTCATGTCGCGGAAGATGCTGCGCGGGCGCATGCAGGGCGAGCGCCGCTCCAAGAAGCGGGGCCAATCCGTCGAGTTTGCCGACTACCGCAACTACGTCGTCGGCGACGACCTCCGCCGTATCGACTGGAACCTCTACGCCCGGCTCGACAAGCTCTTCCTCCGCCTCTTCCTCGAAGAAGAAGACCTCTCGGTCAGCCTCGCCCTCGACACCACCGCGTCCATGGACTACGGCGACCCCCGGAAATTGCTGTACGGGAAAAGGCTTTGTGCGGCGCTGGGATACATCGGGCTCACGCACTACAACCGCGTGTCGATGTTCACCTTCACCGATACGGTGGAGGGCCAGATCACCGGCCTGCGCGGCCGGCGCCCGCTGCCGCGGATGCTGCAATTCCTCGATCAATCCCACAGCGTCGAAGGCGTCGGGGGCAACCTTGAAGCGGTGTGCAAACGCATCGCACTGCTCAACCGCCAGCCCGGCGTCGTCGTGCTGGTCAGCGATTTCTTCGACAAGGGCGAGTTGTCGGCCGCGCTGCGTTACCTCGCCGCCGAGCGCTTCGACACCTACGTCATCCAGGTCCTCTCCCCGCAGGAGGTGGACCCGACCAGGGGCGAGCTGATCGGCGACCTGCGCATGGTCGATCTGGAAGACGGCGACGTGGCCGAGGTCTCCATCACCCCCGCGCTGCTCAAGCGTTACAAGGCCACGCTGCAGGCCTACTGCAACGAGGTCCGCGACCAGTGCCTCAAGCGCGGCATCGCCCACATGATCACCGAAACCAGCGTGCCGTTCGAAACCGTCGTGCTCAAGTACCTGCG
>CAZTLX010000134.1:0-12124 GCA_964614575.1 uncultured Phycisphaeraceae bacterium
GTGGCGCTGGCTGAAGGTGCCGCGCTCCGAGTCCTGACCGCTGAGCCGCACCGGGGAGCCGGCCACGGCCAATGTCGCCAGCGCCAACGCCTCACCGGTGGCGAAGTCCAGCGGCAATTCGCCCGCGGCCATCTCACGCCGGCGTGACAGACCCGCCGCGATCTTGCTGTGAGGCTCAAAATCGTCGGGCAGCCGCGTCAGCTTCCCCAACAAGTCCCGCAGCGCCTGGGCATCGACCGCGGTGTCCACCGCTTGCGCATCCGCGGCCAGGCCGCCGTGGTACCCCGACCAGACCCCGCCCTCGCTGTGCGCGACGCTTTGCTTCGGGTCGGCCCGCGCCGCTTCGTACGCCTCATCCAACTCCTGCTTGAACTGCCGCGTCCACTGCTCGACCTGCTCCTGCTGCCCGCTGTCCGTGTGCTGCAGGTGCTTGCAGTACCCGGCCTGCACCGAGTCGCGCGACGCGATGAGCTGATACATCTCGGGGTTGGTGAACGTCGGCTCATCGCCCTCGTTGTGCCCGTGCAGCCGATAGCAGTACATATCGATGAACACGTCACGCCGGAAGGTCGCGCGGAAGTCCATCGCGATCTCCAGCGCCTCGATGACGGCCTCGGGGTCTTCGCCGTTGACATGAAAGATCGGTGCCTGCAGCATGCGCGCCACGTCGGTGGCGTACTCGCCGCTGCGGCCCTGGGGCGGCGGGGTGGTGAAGCCGATCTGATTATTGACGATGATGTGCAGCGTCCCGCCCACCGCGTAGCCGGCCAGCGCGCTGAGGTTGAGCGTCTCCTGCACGACCCCCTCGCCGGCGAACGCCGCGTCGCCGTGGATCAGCAGCGGCATGGTCAACCGGCGGGCGGTATCCCGCACACGGTCCTGCCGCGCCCGGGCCCGGCCGATCACCACCGGATCGACGAACTCGAGATGGCTGGGGTTGAAGCACAGCGAGAGGTGGACCGGCTTGCCGGTGGTGGTGGTCCACTCGCCGCTGTAGCCGAGGTGATACTTCACGTCCCCGCCACCGATCATCGGCTCGGGGTGCTTGTCCTCGAACTCGCGGATGATCTGCACCGACGGCTTGCCGAGGATATTGCGCAGCACATTGAGCCGGCCCCGATGCGCCATGCCGATCACGATGTCACGGACGCCCTGATCCGCCGCCTTGTCGATCGCGCAGTCCAGCAGTGGGATCAGCGTCTCCGCCCCTTCGAGCGAGAAGGTCTTGGCACCGACGTATCGCGTCTGGATGAACTTCTCGAAGACCACCGCCTGGGTCAGACGGCGGAGCGTGCGCTGCTGCATCTGCGGGGACAGTCGGCCGTAACGATCGGGCGATTCGAAGCGTCGCTGGACCCAGCGGCGTTCCTCAAGATCGTCGATGTGCATGAACTGCACCCCGATGCACCCGCCGTAGGCTCGGTGTACGCCGCGGAGGATCTCACGCAGCGTCTGGATGTCCGGCCCCCCCATGAGGTCGGCGTAAAAGGATCGATCCATGTCCTGTTCGCCGAGGCCGAAGAACACCGGGTCCAGCTCGGGCGGGGTCGGTCGATGGCGGTCGAGCGGGTCGAGGTCGGCGATCCGGTGGCCGCGGACGCGGTAGTTGCGGACCAGTTGATCGACCGCGTGCTGCTTGCGGCGGATGTTGTCGCCCTCGGCCGCAGCGTCGCCGAGCCGCGGCCCGCCGCGGAAGATGCTGGCCGGCCGCAATTGCGGGGCCGATAGGGGCGGGGCACCGGCGCCCAGCTCGCCGTTGAACTGTTCGAGATACCGCCGCCATGCTTCGGGCACCGTGCCGGCATTGAGCCGATACATCTCGAGCAGCGATTCGAGGTAGGGCAGGCTGTCGCTGTGGTGTTTGTTGCTCATCCGTTCATCGTGCCGTCGATTCCCGCTCGCTGAGCACACGCGCGCGCGCCCGCCACCCGACATCATAGGACCCAACGAGGCTTGATCACAGTCGCCTGCCTTGTCTCCACCCGTCCCGCCCCCAGCCGTTCCGCTCCGCCGTCAGGTGAACCGGCGGTTCATCGGCTGCTTCGGTCATGGCGTGCAGCCTGACCCCGCTGGCCAGGATGGGGTGGGGCTTGAATCATCGCCAGCAGAAGCAGGCCGACACCATCCACCGCATCGACCCGATGTTGACCGGGTTGCCCGGACAACAAGCCCGTGGCCGGATCGCGCAGCGCCTGAATCGCCTGATCCAGCAATAGCCGGGCGCGGTCGAGCTGGCCCAGCCGCTGAAGGTACGTGATGGCACGGCCGTAATGGTCCGCACAGGCGGTCGCGCGGCCGCGGTCCCGAGTGAACTGCCGGAAAATGAGTTCTGCCCACGCCGCCGACGCCCGTTGGAAGATCGGTTTGCCGGTCAGTGCTGCGAGTCGGCGGCAGGCTTGGGCCGCAGGCACCGGGTAGTCGTGCGTGGGGAAGAGCGTTTCGAGCGGGTCGCAGTCTCGGCCGGGTTGATAGGGTGTGGTTCGCGCGGCGGTGTCCGGCCGAGCGGTCCGAATGTCCAGACGACCCCAGAACCCACCGTCTCGCGGCCGGTACGCGGCGAGCAGCCACGCGTTCATCGCCTCGGCCGCTATCGTCCGCCAGCGCGATCGCCAGGGTTCGGGGGCCAGCGCCGCCGCGTCCAGCACCCGATCGCACCAGAACCCGGTCTCGGAGGTGGCGGTGACGCGATCCCAGCGATCCACCCGGCGCTGAACCGGCATCAGCCCCGTATCGGGGTGACGCGACGACCAGACATAATCGATCACTCCGTCGGCCACCCGCAGGTTTTGGGGCTCGCCGGTCTTGCGAGCCAGCCAACTCAACGTTTGCGCCAGCACGCCCCCCGCCTCCTGGAAGGGGAAGCCGGGCTGATGATCCGCGTGCCGATTAAACGACCCGGTCTCTCCCTCCACGAGATGGCCCGCCACCGCCACGCGGATCGCCGCTTCGCAGCGTGCGGCGTCCGCGTCCCAGAGCAGGTCCCACGGGACCGGCAGCGGGCGCAACTCGTGCAACTCGCCGCGCTCGGTCTTCGGGTCGATGGGCTTGGGCGCCTCGTGGTCCAGGAAGCGCATCACGGTGTGTCCATCGCCATCGAGGAAATAGTGGTTGCCCCACAGAAGCATGCCGTTGGACGCGGTGGCCACGCGCAGGACATGGCGCAGGTAGGCGCGAGCGTGTTCGGCGGGCCGCGGATCGCCGGTGAGCCGGCTCAATACACGGCAGGCCTGGAGCGCGGGCAGGTCCCAGTAAGGCGTCGAGCCGCCGGGGGCGGCGATGCTGCGATAGACCCGAGGGAGCCGGGCGGGTTGCGTGGGTCTTTCGCCGCTGCGCGTGTCGAACGCGGAAGGCCAACAGGGGTGAGCTTGCCGGGCGACGGCGTCAAACACGGCGCGGAGGTGTTGCTGCGCCAACATCCACGGCTGGGTCAAAACGCAGGCCGTCACGGGCGATCAAACGCCTCCCAAACCTGGTCCACGTAGATGTTCTGCGCCGAGGTAAAGCCCGGCATCAGGGAAGACAACGGCTCGGCGATCCTGTCGCGGCTAATCCGTTGCACCGACCCGTCGCCCCGCAGCAGATTCAGCAGGTCCACATGGCTGTTTTCCACGTAGTTCTGGGTGCTCATCATGTCGGAGATCAGCGTGACGTCGGAGGCAAGCGACAAGATAAGCGGGCGGGGCTGACTGGCGTGCAGTTGCCCCTGTTCGTAGCGGACCTCGGGCCGGGTGGAATAGCCGATCCGGGTGGTCACCGCGGAGGTGTATGCCTCGCCGCGCGGCCACGGGTTGGTCGGGGTATCGAAGGCAAAGCGGGGGTCGTTGAGCGCGTGGGTGGGGCAATAAAACACGCTCGGCCCCTCGTCCATCAACCCGCTTTTCCACCACCAGCCCAGGTTGTCGAACACGCTGTACGGGTTCCCCGAGTAGATCGCGTAGTTCCACTGTTTGGCGTTGCCGCTGTAACCCAGCGGGACCTGGTCTTTGTAATCCAAGGCATAGATCGCGAGCAGGCCGTGAACCTGCCGAAGGTTCGCGCCGCAGAGGGTCTGCCTTGCCGCCTCCCGCGCATTGGTCAGCGCCGGCATCAACAACGCGATGAGCAGTGCGATGATCGAGATGGTCACCAGCAACTCGATCAGCGTGAAACCATTTTTGGCGCTGATGGCGCGGGGGACACCGGGGGCGGGTGGCCGACAAGTAGGGCGCTCGGGGTGGGGCATGGGGTGACGTCCTTTTACCTTCGACCCTTCCAAGCCACGGCGTCAAGCTCAAGCGCGACGGCCGCGGCCGAGCACAAGCATGCCCCCCAGGCCCATTAACGCGAGCGAAGCGGGTTCGGGGATGGCGTTGATGGTGAAGTTATCGAAGCGGGCGGTGGTGTCGCCGCTCGATCCCCAGTTGCCGTAGACCCCGTAGGCCTGCACGTCGCCGGTGAGCGCGACGGCGGTGGTGTCGATCGTGCCCATGCTGGAGGCGGGGTTGAAAGCCACGGCAAACCACTCGTCCCCGCCGGTGAGGGTATGGGTGACGCCCTCGGCATCATCGGGGAAGTTTGCGCTGCCGCCGATGTTGTTGGTGTAGGCGTCGGTGGAGACGTACCACTCGTCCGCGACCTGGACCAGGAGGCGCAGCGTGATCCCGGCGGAGGAATGTCCATGCTCAAACGCGAAGCTGGCCACATCCTCAAGCTTGCCGGTGAAGGCGTTGTTAATCGTCGCGGTCTCGGCGGTGTTGGTGTACGCGGCCCACGCCCCGCTGTCTTGGTTGCTCTTGGACATGAAGATCCGGCCGCTGACAGTCTCGGAGCCGGGCAGCGTGGCGTTGACGGAGGTGGGGTTGGTGGCCCCGGCGGAGGCGGACGACCCGACCGCGCCACTGTTGCCGGTGACGTTCTCGACGCCGCCGGCGTTGCTCGTGCGGTAGGCCTCCCAGCCGTAGCTCGAGCTGGATAGGTTGCCATTGGTGGTGTTGGCAAAGGTTTGCAGATACACGACCGGAGCGCCGTAGCCCGCGGGGGCAAACGCGGCGGCGACAATCGTGGCAAGCAGTACGGTCAGAGATTTGAACATGATGGACCTCTCCTTCGGTGCGGGGTGAATGGCCTTAGAGACACTTGAACAACGAACCGCCGATGCTTGGAGCAAGCTTAATCGGCGGCGGGGGCCCGCGATTGACTTTCAAGGTTTTATCCTTGACATTTACATGCATTTTGTGGTGAACTGGTTGTCGATGCTGCAGGTCGCCCTGGTATTGTCTCTGGATGACCACCTCAGCCGCGGGGTGCTGGGGGGTATCCGGCGTTATGCGAAGCTGGCCAAGTCGGGGCCTTGGAACTGCCTGCTGTGCCCGCCGGATGGGCCGGCCTGGGTCGTAGGCCGCGTCCAGGGCGAGCTGGACGCGGTGATCGGGCGGGGCTGGGACCCTTGGCCTTGGGAGCAACCCCCGCCCCGGATGGTCACCGTCACCAACGCCGGTCGTGAGATGGGCTTCCCCTCGGCTTACTCGGATCAGCGGCTGGCGGGCGCAGCCGCGGCGGAAGACCTGTTGCAACGAAAGCTCGAATACTTCGCCAGCTTTGTCGACCTCTCGCCGTATCAGGCGGGTCAACGCATCTTTCAGGAGGGGTTTGTGCAGACCCTGGCGAAACAGGGGCACCAGGTGGACCGCTTTCACGATGGGCCGCGCACGCGGAGCGGTTGGACCCTCAGCGGGCAGATCCGCGACCTCGCCGACTGGCTGCTTGGGCTGCCCAAACCGCTGGGGGTGGCGACCGGCAACGACGAACACGGCTGGCGCCTCCTCAACGCCTGCCGCGTCGCCGGGCTTGAGGTGCCACAGCAGGTCAGCGTCGTCAGCTACGGCAACGACCCGATCGTCTGCGAATTCTGCAACCCGCCGCTCTCCTCGGTCGCGGTCAACTACGATCGCATCGGCTACGAGGCGGCCCGGATTCTTGATCAATTGCTGATCGACCCCGATCACCCGCCTGACAACCAGGCGGTCCCGCCGGAGGGCGTCCAGGCACGCAGGTCGTCCGATTTCATCGCCGTGGACGATCCCCTCGTCGCCCGCGCGCTGTACCACATCCGCGAACGCCGGGGCCTGCTCACCCACACCGAATTGCTGCGTCACCTGCACGTCTCCCAAAGCAAGCTTTACCGCCGGTTCGACGCGGCCCTGGGCCGATCACCATCGGACGAGATCCGGGCGATGCGCAACGCGACCATCCGCGAGCTGCTGCTGAGCACCGACCTGCCGCTGATCGATATCGCGCTGGAGGTCGGCTTCGAGCATGCTTCGCAACTTAGCCGCGAGGTCCGACACGCCTTCGGGGTCAGCCCCACCCAACTGCGGCGGCAGCACCTGCTTCACTGACCTGGCCGAGTTAGGCGCCCATCGAGACACGATCCATAGGCATCAGGGGTGGCGGGCAAAGCGCGAACCGAGGTGCCCGGACGCTTTCACTTGCCGCGTCGATCGCTACCGTATGCCCCTATGAGCAAAGCACCCCCGTCGCCCGAGCCCGAAGCGGATTCGTTCGATGTCGTGGTGTACGGCGGGGTGCCGTGCGGCATCGCGGCGGCGATCTGCGCCGCCCGTGCGGGGGCGCGGGTGCTGCTGATCGAACCCACGCGACACGTCGGCGGCCTGAGCACCAGCGGCATCAATACCGCCGAGAGCGAGCACATGCTCAAGTGGACCATCGGCGGGTTCTCGCTGGAGTTCTACCGCCGGCTCGGCGAACACTACGGCATGGGCGAGCCCGAGTTCTATTTCGAGTCGAGCGTCGCCGAACGCATCTACCTGCAGATGCTCGCCGAAGCGGGCGTGGTGGTGCGTTACGGCGGCCGGCTCACGCGCGTCAAGAAATCTGGGGCGCGCATCGAGCGGATCACGCTGTCCGATGGGGCCGCGCTCGATGCCGCGGTATTCGTGGACGCGAGTTATGAGGGGGACCTGATGGCGGCCGCGGGGGTGGCGTATGCCATCGGCCGCGAGTCGCGGGAGGCGTTTGGCGAAGAGGCGGCGGGGGTTCGGTTCGATCCCGAGCCCCGCAAGGCACGGGCGGTGGACGACGCGGGCAACCTGCTGCCGGGCATCAGCGGCTGGGCGCACGAGCTCCAAGCCGGCGACGCCCACCCCGGGGTGATGAACTACAACTTCCGCCTGACCGTCGCGTGCGACCCCGCGTGGCGCGTGCCGCTGCCCGAGCCGACCCACTATGACCCGCGGCGTTACGCGCTGCTGGGCAACTGGGCGGCGCAGTGTGTGGCCGCGGGGGAGACGATCGCATTGCCGAAGCTGCTCGGCTTCATCAAGCGGCGTCACGGCAAATTCGAGCTGAATAACAAGCAGGACGCGGTGATCTCGCTGGGCCACTTCGGCGGGCAGTTTGACTGGCCTGATGCCGACCCGGCCCGGCGTGCCGCGATCTATCAGGACCACCTCGACTACACGCTGGGCCTGCTGCATTACCTGGGCCACGACCCGGCGGTGCCCGCGAACGTGCGCGAGGAGATGCGCGGCTGGGGGCTGCACCGCGGCGAGTTTGCCGACAACGATCACCTGCCTTATCAGCTCTACGTCCGCGAGGCGCGACGGATGCGCGGGCAGGTGGTCGTCACGCAGCACGATGTGCAGGAGCAACGCCGCAAGCCCGACAGCATCGGCCTCAGCAGCCATTTCATCGACTGCCATCACGTGCAGCGGCTGGCGGTGTCGCAGGAGGCCTTCGTCAACGAGGGCCGCATCTGGCGGCTGGGGTATGCGTACCAGATCCCGTACCGTTCGTTGCTCCCGAAAGCCGAGGAAGCCGACAACCTGCTGGTGCCCGGCGCAGCGAGCTTCACGCATGTCGCGTTCTGCACCTTGAGGCTGGAGAGCGTGTGGATGATCACCGGGCAGGCGGCCGGCGTCGCTGCGGCGATGGCGGCGAAGCAAGCCCGGGCGGTCGGTCAACTGGATATCGAGGCCCTCCAGGCTGCGCTGCGCGACGCGGGGCAAATCGTGGACTTCACGGCCGGCGCACCCGAAAAATGCACGCAGCTCAACGGCCCACCGGAGTTCTGAGCCGACCGTGTCATCCGGCGGGCCACCCGCGTGATCATTCGACGGTCAGATCGCCGCGCAGGCGGGTCTCGGCGGAGGACACGCCGACGCGAAGCTCGAAGCGGCCGGGTTCGATGCGCCAGGCGTCGGCCTCTTCATCCCAGAACGCCAGGTCGTGAGGCTTGACCGCCAGCGTCAGGGTGCGGGTCTGGCCGACCGGGACATGCACACGCTCGAAGGCGACAAGCTTCTGTCGCGGCTGGGTGACGCTCGATTCAACATCACGCAGATAAAGCTGCGCCACCTCGTCGCTGTCGTGCTCGCCGACGTTGGACAGATCGAACGTGACGGTGGCGGCGAAGCGCGGGTCGTCGCGCTCGAAATCGAGCAGGCCGGGGGCGATGTGTTCCGCAGGCGTGATGCGCAGATCGGTGTAGTCGAAGCGGGTGTAGGTCAGCCCGTGGCCGAAGGGGTAGAGCGGCTCATCGGGCAGGTACATGTAGGTGCGGCGGTTGGTGATGTCGTAGTCGTCGATCGGCGGCAGTTGGTCGAGTGAGTTGTAGAAGGTCATCGGCAGGCGTGCGGCGGGGCTCACGTCGCCGAGCAGGATGCGGGCGATGGCTGCGCCGCCCTGCTCGCCGGGGTACCAAACTTCGAGGATGGCGGGGACGTGCTCGTCGATCCAGTTGATCGTGACCGGGCTGCCGTTCTGCAGCACCACCACGGTCGCGGGGTTGGCGGCGAGCACCTGCTGCACGAACTCCTGCTCGTCGCGCGGCAGGTCCATGTCGCGACGGTCCGATCCCTCGCGCTCGATCTTGCCGCTGAGCCCCACCACCACCACCGCCACGTCGGCATCAAAAGCAGCTTCTATCGACTGATCGATGATGCGTTGCTTCTCCTCCCCCCGGGCCTTGGGGTTCCACGGCACGTGGTGCAATCGCACGCGCGGGTCCAGCCGACCCTCCAGCCCCTCGACCAGACCGATCGGTGGGTTCGCCGGACGGCCGCTGTACGTGCCGAAGAGAAACCGCTCCGCGTACGGGCCGACGACCGCGACGGATCGCAGCATCCGCCCGTCCAACGGCAGCAGCGGCCTGTCGCCGGTCACCCCCGCCACCGGCTCGTTCTTGAGCAGCACCACCGATTGCTCACACAACTCCCGCGCCAGCGCCACATGCTCCGCCTTGCCGATCGTCTCGGCCGGCACCTGCGCAAAGGGCACCACTTCCGGCGGGTCGAACAGCCCCAGCCGCATCCGCACTCTCAGATTCCGGGACACCGCCTGATCCACCACCGCCTCGTCGATCAGGCCTTCCTCGATCGCCGCGAGCACGTGCTCCGCCATCGGCTTGTGCTCGCAGAGCACATCCACCCCCGCCAGCAACGACAACGCCGCGGCCTGCTTATCGTTCTCGGCAAGCCCGTAACCCTTGCGCAGCAGCCGCGGCGCGCCCCAGTCCGTCACCACCGCCCCCTCGAAGCCCCACTCGCCCCGCAGCAGGTCGGTCAGCAGCCAGCGGTTGGCGGTGCAGGGCAAGCCATTGAGCCCGTTGAACGCCGACATCACCGACACCGCGCCACCCTCGACGAAGCACGCGCGGAACGCGGGCAGGTAATACTCACGCAGCTGCCGCTGCGAGACGTGATGCACCGACTTGAAGCGTTCGGTCTCCTGGCTGTGGACGGCGAAGTGCTTGGGGGTCGCGGCGATCTTGAGGTACTTGGGGTGATCGCCCTGCAGGCCCCGGACCACCGCCAGGCCCATCGCGGTGGTCAGCAGCGGGTCTTCGCTGTAGGTCTCTTCGATGCGGCCCCAGCGCGGGTCGCGGATGAGGTTGACCGTGGGGAACCAGTAGGTCAGCCCGCGGTAGCGCCCGCCCTCGGAGTGGTGGTGCTTGGCGCGGGCTTCGTCGGCGATCGCGGAGGCGATGCGCTGGATTAGCGCGGGGTCCCACGTCGCGCCCATCGCGATCGCGGCGGGGAAGACGGTGGCGTCGCCCGCGCGGCCGACGCCGTGGATCCCCTCCGACCACCAGTTGTAATTCGCGGGGATGAGCAGGCGCGGGATCGCCGGCGGGTCCATCTCAAGCTGCCAGGCCTTCTCTTCGAGCGTCATCCGCGCGAGCATGTCGGCCACACGCTGGTCCACCGGCAAATCCACGTTCAGGCAGGGCCAATCGGCGGGGTCTTCGGCGGGCGGTGGCGGCGGCTCAGGCGCCTGCGCACGCGCCACCCCCGCGGCAAGCAGCGCCGGCAACACCAGCCTGAGCAAGCCCCGTCGGATCATCACGAGCCCGCCCCCCCCTGCCGCGCCAGCGACTGGCGCGACGCGTCGAGCTGCAGACGCACCTCGTTGACGTCGCCGGGCTCGACATGGAAGCGTGTGTTGACGGTCTGCCCATCGGGCAGGGTCAGTTCGAGTGAGTACTGGCCGTGGAACCCGCGGAAGTCGGCGCTGCCGTCGAGCCCGAGTTTGCCCCGGGCGCGGGTGCGGAAGGTGTCGGTGATCAGCGTCTTGAGCGCGTGGAACGCGGGGGTGGGCTGGTTGTCTTCGGTGAAGAGGCCGGCACCGCGCATCCACGTGTCGTGCCCGAGGCCGAAGAGGTTGATCGCGTCGACGGCCGGGTGGCTGTACGCGAGGGTGAACATGCGGACGTAGTACTCGGCCTGGGTTTCGGGCGTCCAGGTGCCCTCGCGGACGCCGCCCTCGAACGCCTCGCCCAGCGGCTGGCCGAACTCGGTGAGGCGAAGCTTCACGCCCTCGTCGGCGAAGGTATCGAGTACCTCATACACCACCCGGCTGTCGGCCCAGAGCCCGAACGGGCGGTGCGCGTGGAACCCGAAGTAATCGAGCGGCACGCCCTGCTCCTTGAGCCAGCGCACCTCTTCGATGCCCCGCGTGAGGTCGCGCTCGCGCCGCGGCGATTGGTGCGGCGAGAAGAAGCGGGCGCAGTCGGAGATCGCGAGCTGCGCCTCGGGGTCCAGCTCGCGCACCGCGGCAAACACCGCGGGCGATTCCTTGATGCCGATCTTCTCGTTGACCACCTGCCACGCCTCGACCCGGTCGCCGTAGCGTTCGACCAGGTCCCTGGCGTGCTCCATGAAAAGCCGGGCCTGCTCATCATCGGGCTTGTCGCGCAGCCAGCGCGGGCGGTAACCGCTGAGGAAGTGGTACTCGACGCGGACGTTGTTTTTCTCGCACCAGTCGAGGTACGCGTCGAGGTCGTCGTATTGCCGTTCGCCCTCGCGCGGCTCGATATGCATCCACTTGCCGCTGAAGGGGATGAGCGTGTAGTTGAACACCTCCGTGAAGCGTTGGAGCTGCGCGGGCACGACCTGGCCGGGCACGAAGTCGCGACGGCGACGGGGCGGCTCTTCTTCCTGCGCCGTCACAAAGAAATCGAGCGAGCAGCCGAAGCCGAAGGCGCTGTTGGTCTGGGTGACGCGGTAGTCGGCGTCGTAGATGGGTCGGCCGCCGGCGTCGAGCACCTGCAGGCGCACGTCGGACTTGCGGTGCTTGTCGATGTTGGGCAGCACCACCTGCTCGTAGAAGCGCTGGTCGGCGGCGGCGGGGTCGGTCTCGGCCGGCGGCGGCGGGATCAGCTCGGGCCGATACACCGCCCACGTGCCGTTGTCGTACAGCGCCACCAGTTGCCGATCCGCCGACGCCGGCAGCACCGCAAACTGCGCTTCGTATTGCTTCGCCAGGTCGATGATCGTCTGGTCGTCGAGCTGCGAGAGCGCGCGGCCGGGCCAGGCGAGCGCCTTGCCGCCGGGGGCAAGCACCATGCCCTGCTGCAGTTGCTGCATGCGCGACCACCAGGGCTCGGCGAAGCCGGCGCTGAAGTAGAGCTGCGTGCCGTCGCGCCATTCGCCGACGATCGAGCGCTGGGCGTGGACGCGGAACCCGCCGGGCTGCGCGGGCGTGAGCAGCAATGCGTCGGCGGGCGTGTGGTCACGCGCCCACCGCTGGATGTCCACCCACGCGTCATCGCTGCCGACGCGGCCTTGCATGTGCTCATATGCCGCACGCGTCAGCGGCACCACGCCCAGCAGGCCGATCAGCGCCA
>CAZTLX010000135.1:0-12050 GCA_964614575.1 uncultured Phycisphaeraceae bacterium
CCGCGGATACGTATCCGCGGCTTTGGGGGGGGGAGCGCGAAGCGGCGAGCGGCTATTCGTCGGCTTCGCCGGGGGAGGTGTAGGCGGCGGTGAGGTTGACGCCGCCGCGGCAGAGGAAGGCGATCGCGAAGGCGGTCTCGAAGGTGTTGCCCCATGAGCCGTCGGCGTTCTGGCTGTTGACCAGGTGCTCGGCGGCGGTCTGGTACCAGTCTTTCTCGTTGAACGTCGCGGTGCCGGTGAGCAGGCCGACGTGCTGGACGGCGGCGAGGTAGTAAGTCGTCCAGCCGGCGCGGATCGGGTTGCGGTCGGGCTGGAACTGATAATTCAACCATTCCATCCCTTTGATGATCGCTTCGTCGGCGGCCTTGTGCATATGTTCGGGCAGGTGTTCGCGGGCGACCAGGAGGCTGGTGAGCCCGGCGCAGGTCATCGAGCCGTAGGACACCTCGCCGGGGTCGCCCTTGTAGGACCACCCGCCATCGGTCTGCTGGCTGCGGATCAGGGCGGCGCCGAGCTTTTCCCAACTCGCATCGGCGATGTTCAGCCCCGCCACGTCCTCGGCCAGCCAGAAGCCCAGGGCCCCGGCGAGCGTGACGGATAAATCGCGGCGCGGCGGGTTGGCCTTGGGCGCCTGGGTGTAATCAAAAAACCCCTCGGTCGTCTGAGCGATGCGCAGCCAGTTCGCATCGGCCGCCATGATCGCGCGGTAGCGGTCGCGGTCGGGCAGCAGCTCCCACGCGTGCATGCGGAAGCAGATGGCGTAGGTGCCCTGCATCTGCGCGCCGAAGAGGTAGCGGATGGCCTTGGCCAGCTCGGGCTTGGTGCGGGGGTCTTCCTCGGCCATGAGCAGGGCATAGACCGCGATGGCGGTGTGGCCGGCGTAGTTGCGCGCGTGGGCGTGCTGGGTCTGCTTCTCCCAGAACGCCTCGGGGTCCATCTGGGTGTACAGCCACGCGACGGCTTTGTCGATGGCCTCGTCGATCTTCGGATCGCGGTGTCCGCGGCCGGCGCCGGCGAGCTTCGCGACACGCTTGCGCGCGACCTTCGGCGGCACGCCCGCGGCGCTTAGCGCATCATCGACCTGCCGCAGCTCGAACTTCGCCGCCAGCCGCGGCTCGTCTTCCGTGCCGTGCTTGAAGAGGTACTCGCTGTAGTAGAGCTTGGCGCGGATCAGCAGCGTGTCCTTCGTGCCCGTGCCCAGCTCGATCGGCAGCGCCGCGCGCTGGCGGTACCAGCGCGCGAGCCGCAGCGCATCGTCCTTCGGCAGGTCGGCGAGCTTGCCCGCGGCCAGGGCCAGCATCCTGAACAGCTCGCTGTCGATCGCGGCGTCGGTCGCGGCCACCGCCTCGGCCGGTCGGTCCAGCTCCAGGCCGATCGCCTTGATCAGCGCTTCGCCGGCCGCGGCATCGCCGGGGTTCGCCTGCAGCGACGCGCGGGCCTGGTCGATCAGCGCGACGACTTGCTCCAGCCGCCGCGCATCCTTGATCGCGGCATCGACATCGGACTTGCGTTTGCTGGTGTGTTGCTCGGCGAAGGCGGCGGCGCGTTGGAAGTAGCTTAGCGCCGGGTCGATCTGCTGCTGCGCGAGGCGGGCTCGGCCGTAGGCCAGATAAAGGTCGAGCAACACCTCGGGCTCGCGCTCGCCTTTGGGCGCGCCGTCGAAGGCCAGCTCCGCGAGGCGCAGGCGGCGCTCGTCCCACTCGTCTGCTTTGTCCGGCGCCGCTTCTTCGAGCAGATCGATCGCGGCCGCGGCGGCGGCGTGGCCGGAGGGGTGCTTGATGCCGAACTCGTACGCCTTGTCGATCAGGCGCTGCTTGAGTTCGGGTGCGAGGTTGGGCTGCTGGCGGGCGTCGAGAAACTTCTGCGCGAGCGCGGCGTCATCGACCATCGTTGGGGTCGCCGCGGCCTGGGCGACCTGGCCGCCGAACATGAAGTTGAACGCCATCTCGGCGCGGTCGAGTTGCGCCAGCGCGGGACCGGCGAGCAGACACCAGGCCAGACACAACCCGACGCGTATGAAGCACTTCATGAGGCAACTCCGATCCAGAATGGATACCGGGACCTCAACATTATGCCCGCGTTCGGCCCAAGCGCCTAATCGAGTTAGTCGCTCGTCACCCGCCGGCCCCGACCTTGTACGCGGTGGCGATGCCCAGCAGGAAGAAGATGATGTCGAAGACCCCGAAGCTGTCCTTGAAGGCCTCGGCGGTGACCGCGCTGCGGAACTGGCTTACATCCGCGTGATATTCCTTCACGATGCCGTCGCGGTAGTCTTCCTGCTGGTCCGCCGCCATCGCGCCCCAGCGGTCGGAGGCTTCGCGCCACACGTCGGCGGGGTAGTCCGCCTCGGCCGCGGCGTCGGACGATTCCACGCCCGCGGGCCAGGCCACGGTCTTGCCGGCCGCTTCGTGTTCCACGACCACCTCGTCCGCGACATAGCTGATGACCAGTTCCTCGTCGGAAAGGTCGGGCGGCACGTTGAGTTGCATCTCGTTCATGAATTTGTTGACCGAGAAGTGGACGCCGAGGTATTTTCCGCCGGCGATTGAAGCGCAGGTGAGCACCACGGCGATGAGTCCGGAGGGCAGGCCGGGGTTGGGTTCGACTTTGTACACGGCGAAGCCGACGAGCCCGCCGATGCCCCAGGCGATCCAGCCGATCTCAAAGTTTGCGAAGTAAGCGATCGCGGCCCAGATCAACGCACCCGCGATGGCTGCCGCCACACCCGCACCGACCGATTGAAGCTGTTTCACTTTTGACTCCCGAAACGGCAGAAGATGAAACCGGACAGCCGGCCCACGACCGGCGAGCGGCCAAGCATACCCCAATCTGATCAAAAGATGCAAACGGGTGAGGATATCCCACCGAAGCTCCGCGGCGCTGCGCATCGGTGGGCTTGGGGGGCTATTCCAATGTCTCTGACATTGGGTGGGCGGGGTTATTTGGGTTGGAGGGCGGCGGAGTGGGGGACGCCGAGGTTTTCGTAGATGCGTCGGGTCGCGTCGGACTGATTGAGGGTGTAGAAGTGGATGCCGCGGACCTGATTGTCGAGCAGGTCGCGGCACTGCTCGGTGGCCCAGTGGATGCCGACGCGTTTGACGGCTTGCTCGTCGCCGTCGCAGCGGTTGATGGCGCGCAGCAGCGGCGCGGGGAAGCGTGATCCCGCGGCGAGGTCGGCCATGCGTGCCATGCCCTTGCCGGAGGTGATGGGCATGAGCCCGGCGAGGATGGGGGTGCGGATGCCGGCCAGTTCGCAGCGTTCGCGGAAGTCGTAGAAATCGCGGTTATCGAAGAAGAGCTGGGTGCAGATGTAATCGGCGCCGGCCTCGACCTTGGCCTTGAGGTGGTCCATCTCCTTGAGGCGGTTGGGCGTGTCGGGGTGTCCCTCGGGGAACCCGGCGACGCCGATGCCGAACCCACGTTTGTCGGGGTGGCCTTGGAAGTTTTTGATGTGCTTGACGAGGTCGGCAGCGTAGCGGAAGGCGTCCTTGCTGCGGTCCCAGCCGGTTCGGTCGCGTGGGACATCGCCGGAGAGCGCGAGGATGGTGCCGACGTTGGCGTGGGCCCAGGTTTCGAGGATGCGATCGATCTCGTCCTGCTGGTGGCAGACGCAGGTCAGGTGCGGCACGGTGGCGATGCCGGTTTCTTTGAGGATGCGGAGCACGACTTCGTTGGTCAACTCGCGCGTGCCGCCGCCGGCACCGTAAGTGACATCGACAAACGCGGGGCGCAGCGCCTCGAGCTGGCGGATGTTCTCGAACAGCTTCTGCGAGGACTCCGGCGTCTTGGGCGGGAAGAACTCGAAGGAGAAGGTGGTCGGGTGGGCGTCAAAGATGTCTTGGATATGCATCGGCGGCTCGGCGAGGCGATTAAATCACTTTATCCGGATAAACGGATGATATCTTGTACCGCCCCGTGATTCAACTGCGGCCCGACTTTTCGGCCACGGCGTGGCACCGCTTGCCAAGGAAGGGTACCTTACCTTTTCAACACGCGTCGTTGCCTCGCACGTTCCGTCCATCCATTATTACCCGCTTCGGGGCCTCGCATGACACCACCCCTTCGGTCTCACCTCCCCAGCCGCTCGCGCGCTGTCGCGGCCGGGCTGGCGCTGATCCTGTTCACGCTGGGATGCAGCGCCAGCCATGCCGCCGACGAGCCCCCCGCGGCTGTCAAGAAGCCGTCCTTCCCCGGCTGGCAGGGCTTGCGGGTCATCGAGCAGGAGGGGTATCCCCGGCGCATGATGGCCGACGACCTCAACGCAGACGGCAAGTCGGAGTTGCTGGTGGTCAACCCGCGTCTGGCCCGCATCGAGATCTACCGCTACCGGCCGACGCCGGATGAGGAACAGGCCAAGCCCCGCTCGGATCGGCCGAACGAGCTGCCGATGGCGCCGGATATCGAGCGCATCGAAGTCGGGCTGGAGAACCTGCCCGTCGATGTGGCCACGCATGATCTGGATGGTGATGGCAAGGCCGAGTTGATCGTGCTGGTGACGATGCCCAACCGCGTCGAGGTGTACCGCACGCGCGAGGGCCTGGATGATTACGAAAAGGCCCGCTCGATCGACCTGCTCGAGGGCGACTACGCCGGGCGCGACGCGTTGATGCTGATCGATACGAGCCGCGAGCCGCCGATGCTGATGATCAGCATGGCGCAAGGCATCCAACGGGTGACCTTGTCGTTGGACGACGACGAGGAGAAACAAGCCGAGCTGCGTCCCACATGGTTGGAGCCGAAGCAGGCGATCAACCGGGCGGGGTGGTGGCTGGGCGATCTGGACGGCGACGGCGACACGGACCTGATCGAGTGGACCACCGACGCCGACCGCAGCCTGCGCTGGATGCAGCGGGTGGATGGCCGGCTGATGCCCCCGCAGACGCTGCACGACCAGTTGGTCAATCAAGCGGTGGTCTTCCGTGGTTCGAGCGGTGCGGCGGAGATCGCGCTGCTCGGCGGGGTGCAGTCCGGCGTGCTGCGGCACTACCGGCTGGGCCGCGATGAAGAGGGCCCGGTCGGCGGTCGGCAGACGCTGGCGCTCGATGCCACCGACAAGACCCCCTGGACCGCGGTGACCATCGACGGCCAACCGACGCTGCTCAAGGTCGATAGCGATCAGCCGCGGCTTAGCACCTACACCCTCACCGAGGGCGGCTGGCAGGCGGGGCAGACCTACCCGCTGATCACCGGCGTCGAGCAGATCGTCGCCGCGCCCGGCAAGCCCGGCCAGGCGCTGATGCGCACCAAGGAATCCGGCCGGCTCTACGTCACCTACTGGGATGGCGAGCGCTTTGTTTACCCCACCGTGCTCGACCTCGAAAGCCTCGACAACGAGGCCTCCAAGGATGAAGAACGCGCGATCCTCAACCTCGGGCAGGTCGGGCCGATCACCTGGTGGACCCAACGCATCGGCAAGGATGTCGTGCTCTGCCGCCTGCAGGCGGGGGCCGAGCTGCCGCAGATCACCCGCTTCGAGAAGCTCGGCGACAAGGTGAAAGAAGCGGTGTGGCTCGGCGGCGATCGCCTGCTGGTCAACGACCAGTACGCCCGCCAGCCCAGGCTCGTGACGCGGGTGGACGGCGAAGTGAAGAGCGATGAGTCCGCATACCTCAAAGCCATCAAGGCCGATCAACTGCAACTGTTCATGATCGACGACGCGGTCGTGCTCGGCCGTCTGACCGAAGGCGTGCTGCAATGGCTCGACGACGCGATGCAGCCGACCGATCAGGTCATGCTGCCGGAGGGTGCCAGGCTGGCCTCGTTCGTGCCGCTGGCCGGTGGCGAGGCGTGGGCGCTGCAGGCCGGGGGCAAGAAGGTGCATCGGCTCAAGCCCGACGACGCGGGGATCCTGCGGGTGACGCGGACTTACCGCCTGCCCGGCGGGCAGCGGTTGGCCCATCACCCCGCGCTGGGTCTGCTGCTGATCGACCGCGACGCGATCACCCGCCTCAGCGAGGGCGCCTCGCACAAGCTCGAACTGGCCCAGAGCATCGACAGCCGCGAGGGCCGGCCGTCGGGCGTGCGCGAGGCGACGATCCATCGCATCTTCGCCGACGATGTCACCGGCGCCGGCCACGAGCAACTGATCCTCGCCGACGACCTGCGCCATCAGCTCACCCTGCTCGATGCCGTCACGCCTGAAACAGATCACGCCGAAGCCGATCCCGACGCCCCGCCTCCGCTCAAAGGGGTGCTGTCCTGGCCGGTGTTCGAGGACTCGAAGTACCCCTACGGCTACCACGACGCGTCGATGGGCGGCGAGCCCCGCCGCATCATCGCCTTGGACTTAGATGGCGACGGCCGGCGCGACCTCGCCTTGCTCAGCCACGACCGCCTCATCCTCTACCTCGGGGAAAACAAATGATAAAAACAACAACCACCCTGCCCGGCGTGGCCACTTCAGTGGCCATGTGCCTCACAACGCTGATCTCGATCACCCCCGCATCCGCCCAGGAACTCGCCGAGCCGGCGGCACCCGAAGCAACCGAAACCGCCCCCGCCCCCACCCAGGCGCAAGTCATCGAAACCGGTCAGCAGGTCGAGGTCACGCTGCTCGGCGGCGCGAAGGTCGTCGGCACGCTGCTGCGCGACAACAACGCCGGGCTGGTCATCGACCTGGGCTTCGAGGCGCTGAGCATCCCCGCCGATCAGGCGCTCGATGTCCGCCTCACCGACCCCGAGGCGGCGCAGGGCTTGAACGTCGCGCGCGAGGCCGGCGTGTATCGCACCGGCCGGCTCGAGCCCGCCGCCATCCCCAAGCTCGTCGAGCGCTTCGGTGACGCGGTGGTGATGGTCAAGACGCCGGCCGGGCTCGGCTCGGGGTTTGTCATCAGCGACGCGCGCCACCTGATCACCAACTACCACGTCATCGAAAACCAGACCAAAGTCTCCGTCACCGTGTTTCAGAAGACCGAGCAGGGCTACCGCAAACGCGAGTTTCATCAGGTGGGTATCGTCGCGATCCATCCGCTGCGCGATATCGCGCTGCTGCAGGTCATGGACGAGAAGGCCGACGACTGGTCGCCCGAGCCGGTGGTGATCACCGAGGACGGCGGGCCGTCGGTCGGCGACCTGGTCTTCGCGGTGGGCAACCCGCTGGGCCTGGAGCGCAGCGTCACCCAGGGCATCGTCAGCTCCACCACCCGCACCGTCGGCCACCTGCGCATGCTCCAGACCGATGCCTCCATCAACCCCGGCAACTCCGGCGGGCCGATGTTCAACGCCCGCGGCGAGGTGGTCGGCATCGTCTGCGCCGGCGCGACCATGTTCGACGGGCTGGCCTTCGGCATCCCCGCCAACGACCTGCTCGACTTCCTCAAAAACCGCGACGCCTTCCTCTACGACCCCTCCCAACCCATGAACGGCATCACCTACCTCGACCCGCCGTACGTCGCGCCGGAACCGGATGAGGGGGGGACAAGGTGAGGGGGTGAGGGGGTGATGATCTTCTTCGGGAGCGCAGCATGAGTGAGCGAATCCAATCACATCATGAACTGGATGTGTACCAACTCGCATCCGCAACGGCGATGCAGGTCTTCGAGCACTCCAAGGCATTCCCCGTCGAAGAGCGGTATTCACTCACCGACCAGGTCCGACGATCGTCGCGCTCGGTGTGCGCGAACATCGCCGAGGCATGGCGCAAGCGGCGTTACCCCGCGGCGTTTATCAGCAAACTTTCAGACGCTGAGGCGGAGTCGGCGGAAACGCAGGTCTGGCTCGAGTTTGCGGTCAAATGTGGTTACCTGGACCGTGAATCCGCATCGAGCCTTTACCATTCGTATGACCGCACGCTCCGAACCCTCGTCGGTATGATCAATCACCCCGAAACGTGGGTCATCAAGCCGCGGACTACCAAACTTCGTAAGTCGTAAGTGCGTCGCTTGATCTTCACCCCCTCACCTTGTCACCTTGCCACCCCCTCACACCCCGGAACCCGAATATGCCCCGATACATCCTCAATCTTCTCATCGCCCTCACGCTCCTTGCCTTGCCGTTGACGACGGCGGCGCAGGACACGCCCGCGAAACCCTCGATCGACTGCCTGCCCGAGGGGACGCTCATCGCGCTGTCCGTCCCGAACGGCCGCGGGTTTGCCGAGGCGATGCGGCAGCGCACGCAGCTCGGCGAGGTGATGTTCTCGGCCGAGAAGCTCGACCGGTTCCTTGAGCTGATCAAGGGTGAAGCGGGCGAGGAATGGGACGAGATGGTCGAGAACCTTGAGCGTTACGACCTGAGCACCGAAGACTTCAAGCACCTCTTCGACGGGCCGGCGGGCCTGTGCATGTCGATCGTCGAGCGCGATGACGCGCAGCGCAACCCCGAGCCGCTGATGGTGTTCATCGCCTGGCTGGAGCCGGGCGAGGAACGGGCGGCCCGGCTGCACGAGGCGCTGCTGCAGGGCATGGAGGACGACGCGGAGGAGAACGACCAGCCGCTGATGCGTCTTGATTTCGAGGCCGCGGGACACACCGTCTCGCACATCGCGCTGCCCGAGGAGCGGCTCGACTTTGAGGAGGATTTCGACCTGCCCGAGGGGTTCTTCGAGATGACCGATGAGCAGCGCGAAGCGCACTGGGCGCGGCAGCAGGCGCGTGTCGAGGCGGCGGAGATGGTCGAGATGGACCGCACGCACCTGATGCTCACGCGGATGGGCGGGCGGCTGGTGTTCGTGATGGCGCCGGGGATGGCGGAAGACGCGGTGCGCAAGCTGCGCAACGAGAACCCCGACGCCGAGGTCCCCTGGGACGCGATCACCGGCGTCGCCGAGACCACGCGCGTGCTCACCCAGTTCCTCGAAGCGCACGAGCGGGACGGCCGGGGCTTCAGCGGCCGTGTGTTGTCCGCCCCGGGCGCGGGCGCGGCGTCCCCCGCGGGTGACATCGCGATGGATGTGTATTTTGATCTCGACCCGTTCATGGCCCTGGTCGAGAAGATGGTGCAGGAAGACCCCGACGCCGACCCCGACGCCTACGCCAAGTTCATGCGCATCTCGGGCATCACCGAGAACCACGTCGGGCTTTACCGCATCAGCCTCGACGACACGATCATGCGCGGCGGGCTGTTCTTCTCCGCCAAGGGCCCGCGCCAAGGCCTGCTGGCGCTGATGGACCAGCCCACGATCGACGCCCAGCCCCCGGCCTGGGTCTCGGCCGACACGATGAGCTACGCGCACCTCTCGTTCGACCTGGCCGGGATGTACCAACTGATCAAGCAGGTGTCGATCGAGACGGCCGGCGAGGGCGCCCAGGCGGGCTTCATGCAGGTCGAGGCCGGCGTCAGCGCCACGACCGGCGCGGCCCTGCCGGACCTGCTCAAGTCGATCGGCACGAAGCACACCGTGCTCAACTTCGGGATGCAGATGGTGGAGATGGACATGCCCGACTTCGAGGCCGAGCCCGACCCCAACACCGGGCAGTGGCCG
Organism: uncultured Phycisphaeraceae bacterium; assembly: GCA_964614575.1. Lineage (GTDB taxonomy): Bacteria > Planctomycetota > Phycisphaerae > Phycisphaerales > Phycisphaeraceae > JBGTLW01. The sequence continues at coordinate 9,422 of CAZTLX010000135.1, forward strand.
ACGCACAAGGTCGAGGTCCCGCAGCAGTCGCTCGCGATGGTGTGGCAGGTGACGGACGAGGTGTTGTGGCAGCGGCTGATGCAGTTGCTGGGCAACTTCGCCGCGATGGCCGGCGGCGTGATGCAGCCCGCGGATGAGCAGGGGTTCACCGGCTACCGCCTCGACCAGGGCGGCATGGCGATGGGCCTCATGCTCGGCAAGGGCCACCTCGTGTACGCCATGGGGCCGGGCGTCACCGAGCAGGTGCTCACCATGATCCGCAACACCCCCGAGCCGGCCAACCAGCTCCGCAACAGCGAACGCTTCCGCGACGCGCAGCAACTGCTGGGCCTGCGGCCGTCCATCGCGTTCTCGATCGAAGACGCCGGACGCAACCTCGGCTCCACGATGGACATGCTCTTCCGGGCGATGGAGATGTCCGGTGAGATCGACGACCCCGAGCTCTTCGAGGCCGTCCGCGAGCTGCTGCCCAGCGGCGAAGAACTACAAGGCATGGTCTCCACCAACGCCGGCGTGCTTTACATGACCGAGGACGGGCTGGTCGCGGCGACCGCGCTGCGGATGACCCCGGCGGAATAAAGGCGGCTCGATCACGGCGTGCCGGCTTCAGCCGGCATGCATGTCGGCTGAAGCCGGTACGCCCGCGCTTTGCCTATCTTGTGCCCATGACCCCCGCCGCGCTGATCATCCCCGCCCGCAACGAAGCGCCCAACATCCCGGCGCTGTTCGAAGCGCTTGCGGCGCTGCCGGCGGGGGTGATCGATCCGATCATGCTCTGCGACAACGGCTCGACCGATGACACCGCCGCGCTCGCCGCCGCGCGCGGGGCGGTGGTGGTCCACGAGCCGCGGCCCGGTTACGGCGGGGCGTGCCTGGCGGGGCTGCGCCACCTCGCCTCCCAAGCGACCCCCCCCGCCGCGGTCGCGTTCTTCGATGCCGACCTGGCCGACGACCCCGCCGCCCTGCCGCGCCTGCTCGAACCGATCTTCCTCGGGGATGCGGACCTGGTCATCGGCTCGCGCCACCGTCTGGCCGAGCCCGGCGCGCTCGACCCGCACCAGCGCTTCGGCAACCGGCTCGCGTGCGGTTTGTTGCGCCTGACCACCGGGCGGCGCTATACCGACCTGGGGCCGATGCGGGCGCTGTCGTGGGCGGCGCTGCAACGGCTGGAGATGCGCGATACGACGTGGGGCTGGACGGTGGAGATGCAATTCAAGGCCGCGACGCTAGGCCTGCGCGTTCTGGAAATCGATGTGGCCTACCGCAAGCGCCTCGCCGGAAAATCCAAGATCTCCGGCAGCCTCGTCGGCTCGTGGAAAGCGGGCACAAAGATCATCGCCACGATCGCCCGGCTGTGGTGGCGGCAGCGTTCAAGCAAACGACCCCACCGTGGAGGCGGGGTCGGGTAAGAAATTCAACAAGCTGATCGCCTGGGGCGTGGGCGAGCGCGCTATTCGCACAACGCATCGACCGGCTGGCGGTCGGCGTAGCCGGCGTCGAGCTCGTGGAAATGGGCGACGCGCTTCTCGCCGCGCTGCCAGCAGAGCAACACCTCGCGGCCGGCGCACGCGGCGGGGAAATCGACCAATCCCTTCTCGAAGTCCTTGAGTTCAACGCCGACCAGGTGCAGCTCGTCCACCAGGTCGCCCAGACGGTCCATCGCGTGCTCGTACTGGCGTTCGAGTTCGAGGGCCGCATCCCCGGCACCGAGGTCTTCGAGCCGACGGCGCAGCTCGACGATGTGGCCGTACACCTCGACGACGTCATCGACGACGCGCTGCACATAAGGCAGGGCGCGGTTCGCCTCATCGATGCTGAAGCGTTTGCGGTCGGAGAAGGAAGGGACAACGGTGGTGGTGGTGCTTTGATTGGGCATGGCGTTATCGCTTTCGCTCGCCCCAACCCGCGTGGGTCCGCGGTGTGATGTCGAACCATCGGGGGCCAACCCAAGTATCGGCCCGCGGCGTTCGGACATCCAAAAATCCCCCGCGGCACCCGAGTTATTACGACCAGAACATGGTTCAGGTTCACCCCGCCGCGGCCGGTTGATTGCCCTCGACCAGCGACCGCTCTTCGCTCCCCCAGCCCATGAGCCGATAAAACCCCAGCTTGGCATCCATCACGAGGCTAAACAGCAGCGGCACCACGATCAGCGTGAACAGCGTGGACACCACCAGCCCCCCCACCACCACGCTGCCCAGGCCGCGGTACAACTCGGACCCGGAACCGGGCATCAGCACCAGCGGCAGCATGCCCGAGACGGAGGTGGTCGTGGTCATGAAGATCGGGCGGATGCGGCTGCGGACCGACGCGCGGATCGCCTCGCGCGGGGCGAGGATGCCGGTGTCATCCCCCTCGCCCTCGCCGAGCCCGCGCATGAAGTTGAGCGCCTGGTGCACGATGAGGATCGCGTTGTTGACCACCACGCCGATGAGGATGATGAACCCGAGCATGGTCAGCGTGTCGAGCTGCTGGGAGGGGACGAACGCGTGGGTGATCGCGAGGCCGAGGAACCCGCCGACCGTCGCCAGCGGCACGGCGAACATGATCACAAACGGGTAGAGGAAGCTCTCGAACAGCGCGGCCATGAGCAGATAGGTCACCAGCAGCGCGATGAAGATGCGGCTGA
>CAZTLX010000136.1:0-12046 GCA_964614575.1 uncultured Phycisphaeraceae bacterium
TTACCACCATGGCTACCTACCGCCTGCGCCATCGACTCGCCCACGTCGGTGGTGGCAGTTTTGGCGGTGGGGAGAGTAAGCGTCAATGTGTCGTGTGTCGTGTGTGATGTTTCGTCCGATTCACCCCCTAGAGAGCACCCTAGTATGAAAATCGATCGCCTGTACACAACAGCTGGTAAGGATCCATTCACCTACGTCGAGTGGGCTCAACGCCAGTCCAAGGTGCAAAACGTCGATGGATCACTCGTCAGCGAGATGGCCAACGTCGAGGCTCCCGCTGACTGGTCGCAGATGTCCGTGGATATCTGCGTCACCAAGTACTTCCGCAAGGCCGGGGTCCCGTCGGACACGGAACACTCGAGCTCCAGGCTGCCGCCTGACGTCAAGTTCGATCACCCGTTGCCCCTATGGCTGCACCCGAGCGTCCCGGCCTATGACGCGATCTTTGGCTCGGAGACCAGCGTGCGACAGGTCGTGCACCGCATCGTGGGCTGCTGGACGTACTGGGGGTTCATCAGTGGGTACTTCAACGCGGAAGACGATCAGGTCTACGGCGATGTGCCTGATGAGGAGCATGGTCGCGGTGTTGCCCAGATCCGCGAGGACAATGCCCGTGCGTTCTACGACGAATGCGTGTACGCCTTGTTGGCACAAGACTGTCCTCGTAATACTGCCCAATACGTTGGGAAGGCCCAACATCCCGGCTGACGATCACGCCGGGGTGCAACTTCCTGCAAGCACGCCGCAGGCCAGTGCAAATGGCTGCATACCGGCTACGACTACACCAAACACCTCCTGTTCGTTGTCAAGTTGAACGATACGCATGACCTTCCAGCCGCGATCCGACTGGGTCAGATTAAAGCAGTTCTGCGGGCCCCTGCGCCGGGTTTCTCGGCCGCGGATGACGATGGGGTGTGTCTGTATTTCAATTGAATGGCCAGTGAGCGTCCAGCCAGCGGCGGCGGCATGTGACCGCAACCAGTCCTCCGCGCGTGGGTTGACTGTTGAGAGCCGGTACCCATCACTGTTCTTCTTGGATCCATCCATGTTTACCCAGCCATCGAGGAAGCCGCCCAGATAGTCAGTGTCGTGACAATTCTGGGGAAAATCCTTGAGGTCACTGACGGACAGCACCACAGCGTGCGCGTCACCTTCCATGAACGGCGGGTATGTCACCTCATCAAATACCTCCGCATAGACCCGCTTTTTGCCGATGAGGCGGACGAAGTACCGTTTGATGTCACTAGTCTTATGCCCATAGTGCAGACACCCGTCACCGAACATGATGCCATGCTGCCTACCGTATCTATAGGAATTGTTCCTCTGGGCACGTACCGCTATCGACGGTACAACGTCCTTAATACGCAAGACCGCTGAGTCCCACGTATGAAACTTAGCCCACGGTTGGACTGGCGTCACGTCAATGACGACTCGAATGTTGGTCTTGCCGATATTCCATGCGCCGGTGTGCATTTGGAACGCTGGGGCAAATGTCACTCGCTGAAGGCGCTGCATCCCATAGCGTTGGATTTGGGCAGGCCGCCAACCTTCGGGAGTTCAGAGCTCCACAGCAGCGCCCGCGAGCTGTGCGATCGGGACGACACCAGAGCCTCGAGTGATGACCAACTCGTTGCCGGCGAAGCCGGTACGCTGCACCGCGTGTTGGATCGGGTACGGGAAGAGATCTACGACGGGTAGGTCCATGGTTTCAATCTCCAGACTAGATGGCTGCTTCTGCAGGAACGGCCGGCACGGCCCCTCCGGCGTTGGGCGATGCCTCTTGCGACCGCGAAAGATGCGCAGGTTCACTGTGACCAGGACGATTAAGCTCCACGCCCAGTTCCGCGGCCTTGCGCGCGATGAGGTCGTGGAGTTGGGTGTCGGTACGGAGCACGCCCAGCAACTCGGCTCTACAGAGGAAAAGGAAGTCCGTAACGTCGCGCGGGAATTGCCGACGGCGGACGCAGGCACTGATGCCCAGCCCGAGCATCTGTCGCGCCAGACGTCGGACGTCGACCCGGCCCGGCTGCAACGGCGTCAATGGAAGGCCGGCTGGGGCGCCGTACACAGCAGCGAAGCCTGCCTGCACGCGGAGCCAGTCCGGGTGCAGCGGACACCGCGAGGTGTTGGCCGGGTCGGGTTTACGATCTGTGATGCGAACCCACTCATGCACGAGGTATCTGGCGAGGTCAGCGCGGAGTCGACAGTAGTCCGCAACCGTGCCGATACCCTTATTGCGAAGGACTCTGGCACCGACCTGAAACTCCACCCGGGTCGCCGTCGCCGGGAGCGAGCCTCCCCACCGTCTTTGGCATAGGGCCGTGACATACTCCCCGTCGCGCCGCTGCAGAGATTCTGCGAGCTTGTCATAGATCGTGCAGCGCAGCGGCAGTCGGCCGATGGCGGCGGTCCAGCTGGTGGACCGATGCCAGTCGCGGTTCCTAGCCCGAGTGATGACGTGGTCTTGGCAGACGGCATGGATCAGGCCCGCCGGGGGCATGCCGGGGAGATCGATCGCCATGTCCACCCTCACGAGGCGCTCTTCAGCGATGGAAACGCCGTACCGGGCGAGCATCGACCGAATTTGACCAAGTAGCGCAAGTGCGCCATAGAACAGCGATGCACGACCTTTGACAGTGATGATGAGGTCCGGCACCTGGGTCGAGGTCGGCATCGAGGCCGTAAGCGTGAACTCAGCACCCCACCAGGTCACCACGAAGTCGTGCGTGAACCCGCCGTAGGCTTTGAGTCGCTTGCTCTGGCCGCTGATGGCGGCGGGTTGACCGTTCAGGTAGACGACCGTGGGAGCGTCGGGCAGATCGCCACGGGCAGCCGCCCGGGCCGCTGACAGCGCGGTCAGGAATCCGCTTGATTGCGTGCGGTGACGCTCGGTCCGGCAGTGGACCTCAAGCCAATCCTCACCGCCACTAACCGGTGCCGGGGCCGGGGCGGGACCAACGTAGTTGCTTAATGGTGTGGTGTCGGGCATGGCAGGTCTGTTGGCGTGGTTAGTTACTTGTCTATTGGGCGTGTTACAGGGATGAGATAGGAGAATGAGCTGTTACCTCAGGCCATGGACGCAGCTTCACGGGATCGCCTCAGCGTGCATGGAATGCACCTGAGGAGGGACCTGTGGCGAGAGTTTGGACAAAGGTGAACTTTCCAATCGCTTGGAAAATGTTGGAGCAATGCGCAAGTGGGCAACTTTGTCCAACATGGCCCGCAACTGTTCGACGAGTGTGCTGACCTCACTGAGCCGATCCGACAGAGAAGTCTCGCGGTCACCCTGCGCCCCAGAGGAAGCCTGGACCTGTTCGAGGCTGCGTTCTAGCGACCGCGCAAATCGCTTCAGCACTGGGATGAGACCCGCAAACGCATCCGGCACCGGTCTCCGCTGGTGCTCACCATCCGCGCAGTTCCTGACAAACCGCTTCAGTTTGCTGACGCTCCACGAGTGTGTACTCCACTGCGCAAGCGCCTCTTGGCGCTGGGTTGGATCACCGAGTGCGGCCACGACGGTGAGGTGCGTCCAGCACAATCGGGCACCAGCCGAACTTTTCATCGTCGCCACGGCTGCAAACGCTTGCTTCGTCGGCCATGCGCGACAGACGGCCGCCGCCGCGTACAGTGTGCTTGTGCTCTGGGATATCGCCTTGGCCAAGCGCTTCACACCACGCGCCCCGTATCGATCTCGATCGCTTTCGACGCGTTGCACAATCTCTCCGACCTGCCATTGCAGCGTTAAATCGTGCTTCAACTGGCGATCGTGTAGCTCTCGAACCTTGTAGGCCTCCTGTTCAATCGCGGCGCTGACGTCCGCTCCCTCTGCCTCACCCGCCTTGCACTTGGCCGATCTCCGCACACGGGACAGACTCGCACCGCCCGCATTCGAGCCTCCGGCCTTGGGTGATCGCTGGTATTTCGGTGACGTCGATGGGGACGGGTTCGCCGCTGCGTTCGTCTCGCCCTTGCGGTGTGCCCCGGCGGACGCCTCCACTGGCGGTTCGGGAATAGAAGCGACCTGCTCCGTGAGCATCACGCCCGCCTCGACGAGCATCCGCCGAATGTTGCTGGCGTTATCGCTAAGTACGGAGTAGTTCCCGCAGCGAGAGCGGCGAAGTAGACCAACGCTCACCAGCCGATCAAGCAATTCGCCGGCAGCTTCGGTGTCGATGTCGAGGTCTCTTCCCGCATCATCCCGCGAGACATCGCTGGTGTTGCAGAGCCGCTGGAAGAACGCGTTCATTCTTTCGTTCACGTCAGTCATATGTGTATCCTTCAGCCAGAATGCGATGGGTGCGGGTGGCAGGTGGGCCGACATCGGCGTCCTCAAAGCCCCGCCTCGTCGAGCACGGCATGAGCTTGGGCGATCGCCTTGCTGCGTGCGGCGGCGGCGGGCGATGACGCTGTCTTGATATTGGCCGGCGCGAAATGCTCCGCATCACCTGCAGCGACCGCGGCGAAGAATCGCTCGATCGCTTCACGTGATGTGATGAGGCGACTGCCGGCCCGGGCATGTTCCAGGCGAATGATCTGCCCGTTACGGGCGCGGATGCCGCGGCGGGCGTGGCGCCAGACCCCGGACATGTGAATTCGGATCGGGTAAAATTGTGCGGCTTCGGCGAGTGTGATCTTCTGTTCTGTAGCAAACATCGCGTGTCCTTTCAGCGGTGTGCTGATTGGACAGTGCGAATCGTCACTCGGGCAGTGACTTTACAGTGATGATTCCAGCTCGGTCTTGCGGATGATGCCACTCCCCTGGGCGAATCGAAATGGGATTCGCGCGTTCAGCAGCTTGTTGCTGAGGCCGGACATGGCGTCGTCTATCTTGTGGAGCTGCCTGCGGTGCCTGGTGGGGTCTGTAACCGGGCGCAGCGGTTCGTTCCAAATTGCTTCGGGCGAGCGCCTCACGGCCACGTCGAGTGGCAACTGCGTGCGGTATTGCATCACTCTCCAGATTTTGGCCTCGAGACGTGTGAGGTCGACTTCCTTGCCTTGCCAACGAAGGCGTGTGCCCTCGAGACCATCGCGCTGCCTAGGGGCGAGCATGGCTAGAGCCGCATTGCGCTCGTCCACAAGAGCACGTTTCCAATCCACTTCCGCGCGAAGATCCAGTTTCTCGTCCACGCCGAGTCGCTCAGCCCAAACCCACCAAAGAGCCTCGGGCCCGGGATCTGCGGTGGGTGACAACCGATCGACAATGCGGCAGAAGCGATGCACCAGCAGGTAAGTTGTGCCATGCGCGATTCGAGGCATTCGCGGCTGTAGCCACTTCCATTTAGGGATTTTGATTGTGGCTGGCTCGTTGCTGGAGCGCCGCATCCAGCAGAGCACAGTGCGGTGTCGCTGCCAATCCTCATGGAGCGGCTGGAGTTCCTGTCGCCAATCGCGCGCGAGATACGGGCCCTCGCCGGGTCTGGTGTGTCGAAGAGTAAGTCGTTGGGGCCCGAAGGTGTTGATCCATGCGTCAATCGCCCTGGGCAGACTCTTGGAGGCCAAGTCGAACATACTCTTGACTTGAGTTGACGAGATCGCATCTTTGACTTCAGCATCCTGTTCGCTCATCGCTCTTCCTTCATTTGCCGGCCGAGTCGGCATCCATCACCGGCCATATCTAGCATAGCTGCCCGTCCCATCGCTCGACATCCGGCGACACTCGTACACCGGTGGCTGCGGCCGCGGCGTCTTCGGTCTCATCCGACTTGGCGCATCGCGGCCTTGGCCTTTTCCAACGACGCCTCCGCGTAGACGGCGGCGGTGATCTCGCTACCCATCGCGTGCCCGACAACCGACTGGGCCACGTCGATGCCGAACAGGTGGCGCAGGCGGGTAGCCGCGTTGTGCCGCAGCCGGTTCGGGCACAGCCGGTGCTTACGCCGCCACTGGAGCAGCTGCCGCCACCCCTCCTCGCCGAGCCGGGCGCGGTGTTCTGCTTGCGTTTCCCACCGCTCACCTTTGAGGCCCGCCAAGCGCCGACGCGCCAGTGCGGCCGGCGGGGGGAAGACCTTATCACAGGCACGAGCCAGTGCCTGGTGATAAGTGTTGGTCGTATAGCGATCGCCGGCGGCACGGTGCGGTGAGTCTTTGCGGTTGGTGCCCGGGGAGTTGCCGTAGCCCGGTGGCGTACGGCGCTGCACGTGCAGCTGGTTGCGACGATCGGCCTCGGCTTCCGTGGGGCTGAAGAGGTATGCGTCCAGACGGCGGTCGGTCATGAACGGCTGCAGCAGCGCCTTGGCACGGGGCCCGAAGAGGATGCTCTTGTCCAGGTCCAGATAGTCGGTCTTGTGCTCGTCGTACCTCGCGATCCAGACGTCGCCCGACACGTCAATGTCGATCGGACGCAGCCGCGTGATCTCGTCAGGTCGAGCGCCGCACAGCACCTGAAGGTCGACCATCGCGGCAAGCTGGCGGTTGAGGTGCGGCCGGATGGCGTCCATCATGGCGTCGGGCACCGGACGAACCTTGGCCGTCTCGCGCGCCTCGCCACGTCCCTTGCGAAGCGGGGTAAGGCACGCCAGCGCCGTGTGCACGGCGACCGGGACGAGTTCTTCGGACACGCCCCAGCGGAAAATATGGCGGATCATGCGCATGGCTTGGTTGATGGATCCGCGGCTCCAGTCTTCGTCGATCAGCGTCTGCCGCAAAGCTCGCAGTGCCCCGGGCCCGAAGTTCACGACGGGCATGAGGCCATAAAGCCGCTTGATTCGGGTGAGCAGGTTTCTGTAGCTGGCCAGCGAACTGGTCGCGCTGCCGTCAGGCTTGCGGTAGTAGCTCTTGGCGTGGATCCAAAAGGCGGCGCACAGTTCGACGACGGTGAGCTGGTCGGGGGGGACGGGCAGACGTCGGCCGCCGGCCAGCCACTCCGCGATTACCCGGTCGTAGCGGCTAAGGCTTTCGGGATCGCCGTGGCGGCCGAGGTAGATGCGATGGCCGTTGAGGACGACGTAGGCGCGGTCGTGGGGCGCAGCTTTTTGACGACGGTACGGGGGTGCGGGGCGGGACGTTTTGGCGGCCATGGTGCGTCGCTCCGTGGCCGGAGCGTATCAGGTGATACGCTTCCGGCGGACGTTACGGCCGCACCGCCGCGTTGGCGGGTAACCCCAAGTGGGGGTTTCGGCGAACCTTACAGAAATCGGGGCGACAGGATTTGAACCTGCGACCTCTTGACCCCCAGTCAAGCGCGCTACCAAGCTGCGCTACGCCCCGCCGATTGAGCCACGCAGTTTACCCGAGGTCGCCAGCCGCGGCAAAGGGTGGGTGGGGGTTTGTGGTCGCTCCAGTGAGATGACCGGTTTTTGCTCAAGCGAAGCGGCCCGTCGGTGACCAGGGCCAAAGCCGCTGCCGGCACCAGCCGACCGACGCGGCGGCGCATGACGCTTACCTTAACGGCGGGGTCAAGGAGCGGAGCGAACGATCAGCGGGTGAGCCTGCGGCATCCCGACGGGATTCCCGTGCCGATCGACGAGGAAGCATCCCTCGCCTCCGCGAGGCACTCGCAGGACCAATGATCAAATGAAACAATAAACGCGTCTACGACATTGTCTAGATTATCTGGATCATCGCCCGCACCGATTGATGGATCAATTATTTCGCTGATAAATGTTCCAACCCAAGTGTCACCCCAGAAGAGACCGTATGGGTCCACCCCGGCGCGCATCCCCGCATAGTACGCATACGCACTCATCCCATCGACATACCCCAGCGGGTCGCGTTGGGTGAAGCGGGCGAGGCGGGGGTGGAGCATGCGGGCGCGGTTGTAGATGAGGTCGGCTTCCTCGTCGTGGTACAGCCCCTGGTGGCCGAAGGGGTTGCGGGCGTAGGGCTGCTCGGTGGTGGTCCAGTGCCGATGGCCCATCAGTATCGGCACCATGCAGTAAGGGGTCGCCCCCGGAAGTGAGCCGGCGTCGGTGAACGCCTGGCGTTGGCCGTAGGGCGTGTAGGTATTTGCGAATATGTCAAAGCGGAGAGGGCGGGATTCGAACCCGCGGTACCGGTAAAACCAGTACGACGATTTAGCAAACCGTTGCCTTCAGCCACTCGGCCACCTCTCCGGGAGGTCGCGGCATTGTACGGGGTGGGGACGCTCGGCTCAATCGGCTTGCGTTCGGATTGACGCGGCTCGCTTGCGATGGCGAAAAACCGCGGGCCTCACAGCGACCACCCCCCCGCCCGGGCCACCCCGCGCAGGTGCTCGGCGGCCAAAGCATACTGCTCGGCGTCAGGCAGGTGTTCGAGCATCAGCGGCAGGTCTGGGGCCAACCGATCGAGCGCGGTGAACAAGGCGGCGTAATCCAGGCCCCCCGCGCCCGGCCGGCACTCGTCGAGATGCACGAGCTGCCGGGACGCCAAAGCGACATCTTTGACATGTACGCTTTTGATCCAAGGCCCGAGGATGTTCACGGTGTCGCCGATGAGTTCGGCATGGGTGTAGTAACGGCGCGGGGAGTTGATCAGGTTCACCGGATCGAAATGCACGGCGAAGCGTTCGCGGTCGATCGCCTTGATCAGGTCGAGATAGTTCTCCGCCGAGTCCGGCGGGCACCAGCTCATCATCTCCAGCGTGTAATACGCCTGCCGGGGGCGCGCCTGGTCGATGATGTGCTGGACGGACTGGACGATGCGGTCGAAGGCGGCGGGGGTGTAGTTGTCGGCGTGGGGGCCGTGCCAATCCTCGGCGTTCATCGACCCGGCGATGTTGACACAGCAGCGGGCACCGATGCGGTCGGCGAGGCGGAGCATGGCGATGCAGTGGTCGAGCGCGGCGGCGCGTTGATCGGGGTCCGGGCTGATGGGGTTGGACCAGGCCCCCGTTTCGGCGATGACCAGGTCGTGCTCCGCAGCGGCGGCACGGTACGCGGCGATCTGGCGGTCGGTCGCCTGGGCGTCCAGCGGGCAGTAGGCGGCCCGGTACCCGGCTTCCCGGTGTCGGCGGACCCACTCCTGCGGGTCGTCGAATTTCCCGAATATCCGGCCACCTAATCTCATGAATCGTCTCCGGCGGGGGTTGGCGGGGCATGCGTGTCATCATTCGCAGGCCCCCCGGGGTTTGGTGTGTTATAATTGAGAACTTCACCCCCGGCGTCCGTCGGGTATCGGAGACCCCCTTCATGGCGACCAGCTTGGGTGCCCTTTGCACCGACTTTTACATCAATCAGAAGCTTGCGCTGAAGATGGACATGCCGGCCGAGCGGGAGACGATCCTGCACTTCTTCGACCGCATCCGCAAGGCCCTGCCTTCGATGAACCGTTTCCGGCGGTACGAGGGCGAGCTCGCGCTCGAATCTTCCCGGCGGGACACCGAGTACAAGTGGATGGCCCTTCGCCGCACCTCCATCCGCTCCGGCCACGTCAACCCCCAGACCATGGAAGACGCCTACCGCTTCCAGCGCCTGCTGCTGGAAGTCAGCCCCTATCACCTGACCATCAGCCCGCTGGATGTGGATTATCTGGAGCTGATGTTCGGCTTCGACCTGGAGTGCAAGGAAAACCACGACCGCATCATTTACGAAGCGCTCTACGAGCGCACGCCCATGGCCGATCTGTTGGCCGAGGGGGACAAGCACGGCAAGATCCTCGATGTCCAGCCGGTGTTCGGCCAGGCGCTGACCGAAGAAGGCGACCTGCAGGCGTACTTCGAGGTCAAGACCCGGCCCAAGAGCCGCCGCGGCTCGTCGCGGGGTTATCGCCACGAGCCGATCAGCCTGTTCCTGACACTGCGGAAATACGGGCCGATCGACGATGTCAAGCAACTGCAGAGCGAGTTCGACAGCCTGACCAAGACGGCCGAGCAATTGGCCACCGATCGGCTGGTGCCGGACCTGCTGACCCCGATCTCGCAGCGCATCAACGCGGGACGCAAGTAAATCATCGAGTTCTTTCTGGGCGATCTTGGACGTCTTCACCGACCGGGTGTGCCGGGCGTGTTTGGCCGAGCAACTGGTCGATGCAGGTGCGGCTACGCGGCGGGTTTTGCTGAATCTCAGTTGTCTACCGCGGCGTTGATCGGTGCGGGACGACACTGCCTATGCCTTGTCCGCCGTTAGCTTGACACAGCGGTGTCGTGCAGGCGTCATCCTCCGGGTCAAGAGAACACCCTCTACTAAAGCCCGCGTGTCTGACACAGGAGGCTTGATGCCGTTGGCCTGTCGGCGGTCGGCTACGGTCGGCTTCTGCGATACTGTCTTGGTGAGAGGCCGGTGATCTGCTTGAACCGTCGCGAGAAATGAAATTCATCGCAGAAGCCCAGCGTTGTGGCGATCTGCTTGTCGTTTATGCCGCCGGGCTGCATCAACTCGCACGCCCGGTCGATCAGCAGGCGTGCCCGCCACTGCGCGGGGGGTTGCCCGGCCACCGCTTTGAATTTCCGGCGAAAAGTCGGTGCCGACATGCTCAGCCGCCGCGCGACTCGTGCGACGTCGCCGCCAGTCTGCTCAAGCAGCACGCGAGCCTGCTCGAACCAACGCGCATCGGTTGCCGACAGGCTTGACGATGGCGAAATCATGTCGGCCAGCATCAGTTGCAAACGGCAGACTTCGCGCGTCGCGGCGTCAGCGTCATCGCGCGGGTCGAGAATCGTGCCAAATCGCATGAGCCACCGCTCGACCTCACCAAGCGATCGCACGGGTTGGTCTTGCGGCAGCAGCCCGGCATGCTCCCACAGCGTGAAGACCGGGCCATCGAAAACCAGGTAGACCTCGCGCCACCAACCGCCTGCGTGCGGTCCGTAGCGGTGGCCGAGCTGCGGGAACAGCACCAACAGATCGCCGGGCTCGACCTGTGTCTTGCGGCCGCGTTGATCTTCATAGAATCCGCTGCCCTCGAAAAGAAAAACCAGCGCGTACCGCTGCAACCATCGCATCCCCGCCGGCGTGCTCTGGGACCCGGCTTTGTCGAGTGCCCCCCCCATCAGAATCGAGCCGAGCGGCCCTTCGGAGCGGGCCGCGGCCCTCGACAGCAGCGGTGGGGTCAGAGCCATGATCAAATTGTACAAGAAATTGATCAACGGGCGCATGGTTTTCTGTCGTTTTATCGCGATAATCGTTGAACTGATACGCCGTTATACACAAGAAAGACCGCTATGCTCGTCCACTTCGGCCCACGAATGTTTGAATTTCCCTCGGCCCAACTCGGCGAGTTGCGCGACTCGCAAGCGCTTCGGGATGATCCGGTCGCGCTGCGCAGCCTTCTGGCGGAAGACGGCTACCTGCTGATGCGCGGACTTATCAAACCGGCAAAAGTCGCCGCCGCACGCACGGCGATCCTGTATCACATGTCCGAACACGAAGGATTGGAGCCCGGCTCGCGCCCGCTCGACGGCGTGATGGGGCAATACGGCAAGTCGGTCGGGCTGATGGGCCGCAAGGCGATCACACACCAACCGGATGTGCGGGCGGTGCTCGAGAGCCCCGAGCTCTTCGATTTCTACCGCGCACTGTTCGACGAGCCGGCCCTGACGTTCGACTACAAGTGGTTGCGCGCGGTTGGCCACGAGGAATTCACCGGCGCCCACTACGACGTGGTGTACATGGGCCGAGGCAGTGACCGGCTGACAACCTGCTGGCTGCCGTTGGGTGACATCAAACTGGAGCAGGGCGTGCTGGCGATCTGCGTGGGCTCGCACAACTCCCCGGGATTCGAAAAGCTCCGCCGTACGTATGGCCGCATGGATGTCGATCGTGATCGCGTCGATGGCTGGTTCTCACGCGATCCGATGGAGATCGCAGAGAAGTTCGGCGGCCGATGGTGTACCACCGAATTTCGTGCCGGCGATATTTTGACGTTCGGCATGTACACGATGCACGCCTCGACGACCAATGTGACCGACCGCTGGCGGCTGTCATGCGACATCCGCTTCCAGCCCGCCGCCGACCCGGTGGACGAGCGATGGATCGGTGACAACCCGCGGTCGCACTACGCCTGGTTCAGCGAGCCTGACAAAGTCAAGCCCATGGCGGTGGCACGCAGTGAATGGGGCGTCTGAGCCTGTAGGGGTAGCGGGGAGTGGATTCGAACCACTGCCCTCCGGGTTATGAGGCGTTAAATGCCT
>CAZTLX010000137.1:0-11007 GCA_964614575.1 uncultured Phycisphaeraceae bacterium
CTTCCGGGGGGGTTAGGCGAGGCGCATGCGTTTGCGGAATTGTGCGGGGGTGATGTGCAGGTGTTTGCGGAAGACGGCCCCGAAGTGTGGGGCGTGTGGGAAGCCGCAGCGGGTGGCGATCTGGTCGTGGTTGAGGTCGGATTCGATGAGCAGTTGCTGGGCGCGGGCGAGTCGGACGCGCATGATTTCGGATTGGATGGTTCGGCCGAGGATTTTCTTGAAGCGTCGTTCGAGGGCGCGTCGGCCGACGGGGACTTCGTTGAGGATGTCGGGGACGGAGAGGGGGTCGCAGGCGTGTTCGTTGATGAGTCGGACGGCGGCGGCGAGGTCGGGGTCTTCGATGGCGAGGATGTCGGAGCTTCGTCGGGTGATGACGGGGCCTGGGGGGATGAGGATGGGTTGGTGGGGTGGTGGGGGGGGCTGGCCTTGCATGATGCGGTCGAGGAGTGCGGCGGCCTCGTAGCCGACGCGTTCGCCGCCGATGTCCACGCCGGAGAGGGGGACGTCGGCGGCTTCGCAGATGAGCGGGTCGCTGCCTCCGGCGATGACGGCGACCTGTTCGGGGACATCGAACCCGCGGTCCTGCGCGGTGCCGACGAGCGTCCAGGCGAGGGCTTCGTTGCCGCAGAACACGGCCAGTGGCGTGACGAAGCGGTCGATCCATTCGTGGACGCCTAAGACGGCGTTGTCGGGGGAGGCGTCGGCGTGGGGGGTAAAGACGTTGCACTCGAAGCCGGCCTGGGCGAGGCGTTGGGCGAAGCCTTGGCCGCGCGGGTGAGCCCAGGCGGGTCGGGGGTCGGCGAAGTAGGCGAAGCGTCGAAACCCACGTTGGAGAAAGTCGTCGGCCGCGACGCGACCGATCGCGGCGTTGTCGGCGTGCAGGTGTGGGAAGGGTTGTTGGGCGCGGGTGGAGCTGATGTTGACCGCGGGCAGGCCCCGGCGTTGGATCGGGCCATCGTATTCGGGTGACGAGAGCAGGCCGATGATCCCGTCCATATGCAGGTGGTTCCACGTCTCCTGCCAGGGGCTGCCGTGGATGCTGGCGAGCAGTTTCCAAGGCCCCTCGTTGCGGGCGTAGCGGGTGATGCCGCGCAACGCCGCCCTCGCCGCCCCTTCCGAGGCGTTGAGGATGACCCCGACGGTTCGCTGCACAAGGTGACGGGCCAAGAAAATCGGCTCCCAGAGGCGTTCCTTCAGGCAGGACGCAAAGGCGACAAATTATAACGCAACATCGTCTTGCTGGGGCGGGAATCGGGGGCATAATCAGGGCAGTGATTGAGCCGGGCTGTTTGGCCCGCTTCATTCAGGACTTGCCGTTTCCCGAGACTTCCTTTCACCCCGCTGGAGGACCTGACCATGACCCATCGCATCTGCCTGTTGACCTCGCTGAGCATTGCCCTGAGCGGCACGATGGCCCTGACTGCGCACGCCGCACCGGTGACCATCTTTCACGACACGTTCGAGAGCAGCGATACCGTCACCTCCACCAAGCTGGTGGACGGCATCGAGGCCGGGGAACTCAACTGGTACCGATCCCTCAATCCCTCCGCGCTCGCGGTGGTGGACGATAGTTTTGCCGGGGGCGGGAGCCTGCGGGCGCTGTCGTTTTCAGACACCGATCCCTTCCGCCGCTTCGGGGCAAGCTTTACCAGCACCACCCTCGGCGCGAACGTCGGCGACCGCATCGTCCTGACCTTCGATACCCGCATCAGCAGCTTCGAGGAGGACACAAACGTCGCGGGCTATCGCTTCGGCCTGTACAACTCGAACGACACCAACATCACCTCGGACTCGCCGAACGGCAACAACCAGCCCACGCAGGAAAACGATGACTTCGGCTATTACGTCCGCCTGGCCGTCCAGACCACCGATGCGCCCGACCTGATGCGTGAGCCGGCCGGCAACAATCCCGTCGGAGGTGATGCCAACGTGGACGGCACCACCGAGATCACGACCGGTGGCTCGACCACGGCGGTCGGCCTCAACGACCTGCTCAAGCATTCGATCCAATTCGATCTCGAACGCACCTCCACCGGCATCAGCCTCGCTCTGTACTTCGACGGCGACCTTGTCGCCAGCGCTATCGATAACACGCCCCTGACCACCACCTTCGACAAGATCTACTTCGGCCAAGGCAACGTGGACAGCCACTTCCTCGTGGACAACGTCAAGCTCCAGACCATCGCCATCCCCGAACCCGCTTCCCTCGCGCTCATGGGACTCGGGGGACTGATGATGCTCGGCGGCCGGCGGCGCACCGCCTGAGTTCGGCCACCGCGAGAACCCGCGATCCTCCTTCGGCGGGGGCGGGGGGGTCTTCCCCGCCCCCGCCGATGATTCCCGCGTGACCCCATGAACCACCACCGCCGACATCATGGTTTTACGCTCATCGAACTCCTGGTCGTCATCAGCATCATCGCTCTTTTGATCGCGCTGCTGCTGCCCACGCTCCAGGGCGCACGCGAAACCGCCCGCCGGGTCGCCTGCGCCTCCAACCTCCACCAACTGCTCATCGCCCAGCACCTCTACGCCGGCGACCACCGCGGCCAACTCACGCTCGGCTACGGCGGGGTCTTCCAGTGGAACTACCCCATCTTCACCAATAACCACCAGGACTTCGAGATCTACGGCCCGCTCTATCAGCACGGCCTCATCCCGTCGCCCGAAGGCGTAAGCTGCCCGTCCAACCAGATGGAAAACTTCGTCCCCCGCAGCGCCATCAACCCCTGGCCGCCGGGCGAGGACACCTCGCAATCCACCCGGACCGCATACGGCGCCCGGCCGTTCATGATCGTCAACGGCATCCAGCGCAACTGGAACTGGGGCGGCAACGACCAATGGCCCGACCCGCTGCCCCGCCTTGACGAGTTGGGAAACACCCTCACGATGCACACCGATTCCTTCGCCCAGCCGCAGACCCTCGACCGCCGTCATATGGACGGCATCAACACCGCCCGGCCCGACGGCTCAACCCGCTGGCGGCAGCGGTCCGTGATCGAGCCTTTCATCTCTCTGATCCCTTACGACAGCGATTTCGCCGGCACCTACAACAACCTCCAGCGCGACGCGTGGCTGGCGCTGGATGAAGGCTGAGATGGCCGACGCGGGGGTACCGCGGTTATCCTCCGGCTATGAAACCGCTCGACCCCGCGCTGCTGTACACCCGCCTTGTCCCGCCTTCGCTTGAGTCGGGCCCGCTGGACTTGGTGCTGGACACCGACACCTACAACGAGATCGATGACCAGTTCGCGCTGGCGTATGCCGAGCTTTCGCCCGAGCGGTTGACGCTGCACGCGATCCACGCGGCCCCGTTTCATAACGGCCGCTCCGACGGGCCGGGCGACGGCATGGCCAAGAGCTATGACGAGATCATCCGTGTGCTGGACATCCTCGGCCGCCCGAGCGACGGCCGCGTGTTCCGCGGCTCGACGGCGTGGCTTGCCGATGCGACGACGCCGGTGGCGTCTGCCGCGCGCGACGACCTGATCGAGCGTGCCCGCGCGCAGCCCGATGATCGGCCTCTCTACGTGGCCGCGATCGGCGCGATCACCAACGTCGCGTCGGCGATCCTGGCGGCACCGGATATCCGCGAGAAGGTCGTCGTCGTCTGGCTGGCCGGGCATCCGTTGTATTGGCCCAGCGCGCATGAATTTAATCTGAAGCAGGACCCGCACGCCTCGCGCGTGATGTTTGATTCGGGCGTGCCGTTGATGCTGATGCCCTGCCGCGGCGTCGCGGAGCTGGTCAAGACCACGGCGGCGGAGCTCGACGCTCACCTGGCCGGGCGCTCCGCGGTGGGGCGGTATCTGGCCGACACCTTCCGGGCCTACGAGCACGGCCCGTCGATGACCAGCCCCGGGCGCTCCAAGGAAATCTGGGACCTGGCGGCGATCGCCTGGCTCATCGATGCGCGCTGGGTCACGGCCGCGCTGGCCCCGAGCCCGATCCTCACCGGCGATCTGACCTGGAGCCGCGACGATCGTCGGCATCCGATCCGGGTCGCGCAACACATCCAGCGCGACCCGCTGTTCGCGGACCTGTTCGCGAAGTGCGCGGCGCACGGTTAGCCCGCGGCAGCCGCGGACGCGTCATCAGAGTGCGCTGCGTCGGGATTCGATGGTGCCGTGTTTTGTCCGCGCATAAAAAACCGGGCCCGGCCTGAGTCTTGCTCATGCCGAGCCCGGGGAGGGGGGTGAGGGTCTTGCGTTTTTAGTCGAACGCGTCGGGCTGCAGGGCGGGGTCCGAGTCGAGCGGCATGAAGACGATCGAGCCGAGGTTCTGCATGTTCAGCGACATGAGGTTCTGGTCGTCGTCGGCGCCGATCTGCTCGTCGATGTGGGCGAGGGTGTCGCTGTCGTTATCGAAGCCCATCAGCCATTGCCCGGCGAACTCGAGGCCGAAGTACGCGTCACGGGTGACCGGGTCGATCAGGGTTTCGGTCTGGGCCTCGGGGTCCAGCCGCCACAGCTCGTTGCCGGCCATCGCGTAGAAGTTGTGCCCCGACTTCCAGGCGAGGCTGTCGTAGATGCGGTTGAGCGTCATGATCTGCTCGTAGCCGCCGGTCTTGTGGTTGACTTTGATCAGCCGGCTGGGGGTGTTCTCGTCGCTGTCGTCGTCGTCATCCTCTTCCAGCGCCGAGGCGGTTTTGGCGAAGGTCACCAGGACGACCAGGTCCTGGAAGTCGGCGGCGTCGCTGTTCATGTTCGTCGTGCCCAGCTCGTAGAGGAAGATCGCCTGGTTCTCGTCAAGGACGACCTTGTTGGTGTCCGGGTCGATATAGTCGCGGATGAAGTCCACCACGTTGCCCTGATCCATGAAGCCCTGGATATGCGGGGCGTTGTCGCCGTCGCGGAGGACGATGAGCTGCTGCGAGTCGGACGCCGAGCCGTCCACCGTCATGTAGGTCTTCCAGTGGTTTTCCTTGTTCCCCTTGCTGTTGTGGTTTTTCTTGATCCACGAGCGGCCGAGGATGGAGACCGTGGTGCCGGCGGGGTAGGTCTGGGGGAAGATGTGGTTGCGGGGGTTGTTGCCGTCGTTGACGTTGCCGGCCAGCGCGGTGTTGAAATTGCCCCACAGGTCGTGGGACGTGCCGCCGACGCGGGTGCGTACGGAAACGGGGATGTCGTACTGACCGGACATGCTGATCGCCGCGCCCAGCACGCTGATCTTGACCGCGAAGGCTTCGGAGGGGGTGACCTTGTCGCCATCGATCTCGAAGTCGATCTTCTCGTCCTCTTCCTGCTTGAGGTTCTGCAGCGCGAAGACCAGCCACTGCTCGCCGCCGGCCTGGTCTTCTTCCTGGCTGCCGTCCTGGATGGCGGCCTCGCCGTCGATCACCTGCAGGTACCACTTGCCCATCGCCTTGCCGTTGTGATGGACGTGATCGTTGAACACCTTGACGTTGAAGTCGCCGGTGAACAGGTAGGTGGTGTTGTTGTGCATCGGGTAGGGCTGGCCGCCGAGGGTCATGGCGTCCTGGGTGCCGGCGCCCTTGGGGCGGATGCGGATGTTGGTCGCGCCGCCGATGTAGAACGTGCCGTCGGCGCCGACCGGCGAGTTCTTGTGCAGGTCATCGCGGGTGAGGGTGACGCCTGCGTCGGTGACCAGGACGAACTCGTTGTCGGGGCTGTTGTTGGGGTTGATGTTGACCGTCCCGGCCAGGGGCAGGGAGTTGGAGGTGGGGCTGAGCCACTGCGGGCTGCCGCTGATCAGCGCGGCGGTGGCGCCGACGACCTTGCCCGGCCCCAGGTTCGTGCCGACGACCGAGCCCTTGGCGGTCTCGGAATCGACGTAGAGCAGGTGGGTCATCTGATCGTCGGGGTTGAGCCAGAACGCGAAGATGTTCTGGAACCCGGGGATGTACGCCGCGCCGTCGATGCCGGTCGCGGTGGTCGAGCCCACCGAGATGGTCCCGACATTCTGGTATCGGCTCTGGCCGAACTCGTAGCGGGAGAGGTTGGCGTTGTCCCGGTTGATGCCGTACATCACCAGCCCGGAGAGGTCTGGTTCGGCGGAGGCGGCACCGGCGATCAGGAGGGACGCGGCGGCCGCGGTTTGGGGAATCATTTGCCAGCGCATGAGCGAAATCCTCGCTTGCCTCATGCCCTGAATCACCATGTCGCAACGCGTTTGCCGTTCGGCGTACGCCGCCGACGGGGTAGCCTCCGCGTCGGATCGACACCGCCTTATCCGGACGGTATGCGATCAACCCAAGCAACCGATTCATTTGCCCATAAAGCAAACACTTCGCGGATTGCCGGGTGATCCGCGCTTTGCCGGACCGTCATAATCGCCATGGTTTAGCGGGCGGCACGAAGCGCCCCTCCGAAACGACGCAACCACGAACGGGGCACTTCGTGCCACCCGCTGAACAGGATCGATTCAATGGAGGGGGGGTTAGTCCAACCGCCGCGGCATGGTCGAGGCGACGACCCGGATGTCGCTTTGCGAATTCGCTTCCAGTTCAAGCGAGTTGTCGTCATCGGCGACGATGGCCATATCGATGCTGGCGCGCTCGAGGACGAGCACGCCGTCGATATCGACGCGTCGCTTGGCGTAGAAGGTGGCCGAGCTCACGCCGCCGAGCAGCGGCTGCGCGGCCTGAGTGGCGCCGCCGAAGGGCGTGCGGGTCACCCACAACTGCTGGAGCGGTTCGCGGTATTCGATACGGATCAGATCGCCCCGGCTGTCGATCAGCTCGAGGTAATGGCTGGTGATGGTTTGGTCGTTGAGGGTGACCGCGGGGTAGTTGATGCCGCCTTCTTCGTAGGCCGGCTCTTCGACCAGCGGGCCGTGCGCGGTGGAGGTGCGGATCATCGACAGCAGGCGGTGGGTGACCAGCCGGGTGGTGGTTTGGGTCGAGGCTGATTCCGCGGCGGCCGCGTACGCCTGGAACGACGCATCGATCGCCACCATCGTCGCGGTCAGCAGCATCGCGGTGATCATCAGCGAGATGAGCAGCTCGATGAGGCTCAGGCCGCGGCAGCGGCGTGAATTTCGATTTTCGATTTTCGATTTTCGATTCTTCATGGCAGTAGTCTGCGTATCGGCTTTGGTGTTTCTGGTCTTCGCAATCGAAAATCGAAAATCACGAAATCGAAAATCATTCCACGCCGGTTTCCAGGTACGACGCACGGATAGCGCGGACCTCGATGGGGCCGTCGAGCCCGTCGGGCAGCGGGAGGGTCGGGTCGTAGCGGACCTGGATGACGCCCAGGCCGTCGGGCGGCAGCTCGGCTTCCAGGTCGCCGGCCTCGCTGGAGAAGTAGCCCAGCGTCGTGTTGAACTGCGGGCTGGTGTTGCCGACCACGGGCGCCTCGCCGCTGCGGGGCTCGAAGGTCGTGAGGATCGTGCCGTTGACCTCCACGCGGCCGCGCATATCGATGATGCCCCCGACGATCGTGCCCGAGAGGTTGACCTGTTCGTTGGTGTCGGTGGGGTTGACGAACGTGCCCAGCTCGATCGAGTAGTGCGGCGCGAGGATGGTCGAGCGCATGAACAGTTGCCGCTCCTGGTGGGAGAGGTTCGGCGTGGCGACGGGGTCGCGCATGTCCAGGAAGGTGGTGCGGCCGGTGAACGCGAGCTTATTGCGGGTGTGGGTGAACTGCTGCGGGGCGTCGGAGACGATCGCGCCCTCGAAGACGCAGTTGTCGAAGCGCAGGTTGTTGGAGATCGTTTTGGTGTTGCCCACCTCGTCGGCACCGACGGTGGCGGCGGCGTCGGGGAAGCGGAGCGAGCCGTCGGATTCCTGCATGCCCGAGTAGAGGTACTCGGGGTCGGTGTTGTTGGTTTCGGTCTCGATGAAGGTGACGCCGATGAACCGGCAGTTGCGGAACAGCGCGTTGGTGCCCTTGGGGATGCGGACATCGGTGAAGACCATGTTCTCGTACACCGGGCGCTCGTAGAAGTCGTAGGGGTAGGGCGAGCCGTAGGGCACGCCCTCGCGTGTCGCGGCCCCCGGCGCGTTGTACCGGGTGGGTTCCACCGGATCGGCGGGGGTGGCGGTGGTCGGATCGGACTGGTTCTCGAAGTCGCCGGTCGCCATATTGCGGAAGCTGGTGACGTCGAAGTCGGCGGGGGTGACGACGAAGGCGTCGGTCGCGTCGGTCTGGAAGCTCAGCGGGTCGTCGCCGAAGTCAGGGACGATCGGGCCTTGGAAGAAGTCCTGGTAGGCGCCGTTGCCGCTGCCGCCCGGGTCGGCCGCGCCGTTGAGCCAGCCGGAGAGGTCGGCCTTGATGTAGACCTCGCCGCGGATCTTGGCGTAACGATCGCGGTCGTCGAGGACGCCGTCGTTGAAGCCCGGCCGCATCGGGTCGCCGAAGGTATCGATCAGCTCGACCAGTTGCGCGGCCAAGGTGGTCGGGACGCCGCGGTTCTCCATGTCCAGTTGCGTCACGCGCAGCGTGCCGTCGGGATTGGCGGAGCTGCTGAAGCGGTCGAGGAAGAAGTCCCAATCGTCGATGTAGCCGTCGCCGTTCACATCGAGGGCTTCGGGGTCGTCGAGCCCATCGATCTCGATGCTGTTCTCCAGCGCCAATCGGTTGTCGCCGTCGGTGTCGTTGGTGATGAGGGTGCCGATGAGCGCTTCGAGCTGGGCGTCGAGGCCCTCGGGGCCGGACTCGGGGTCCAGGCCGTAGAAATCGGACTCCATCTGCACGGGGTGGCCGTTGGGCAGGTGGGTTTCGAGGAAGCGTGAGCCGATGTCGCCCTCGATGATGACGTTGCGGCCGATCATGACGCGGCTGCCGGAGAGGATCGCAAAACGGATTTTTTTATCGATTTTGAAGTCCATCTCGATCGCGCGGTAGATGCGGTTACCCGTCGGGCCATCGCCGGCGATGACGCGGCACCGCACGAGCGACTCGTCCGGCTCCCACGCCGCGCGGGCCTGGGCGATCTCCGCCGCGGTCAGCAGGTGATACGCCTTGTCGTGGAACGACTCGGCGTGCGTGCGCAGGAGGGTCTCATATGCGCCGGTGTCGTAGCGGGGGCTGGTGTAGTCTTCGTCGGCGAGGGGGTGGGGGGTGAGCACCGCCTCGAAGGT
The DNA here is from genome assembly GCA_964614575.1 of uncultured Phycisphaeraceae bacterium. Taxonomy (GTDB): domain Bacteria; phylum Planctomycetota; class Phycisphaerae; order Phycisphaerales; family Phycisphaeraceae; genus JBGTLW01. The sequence goes on from CAZTLX010000137.1 coordinate 9,044, forward strand.
CGGCTCGCCGCTGCCCAGCGCGATCGGGCCCAGGTGCAGGCTCGCGGTCGCCGGATCGATGTAAGGCTCGGAGAGGTTGTGGAACTCGCCGGCGAACTCGTCGCGGACAAGCGTCGCGGTCTGGTTCCACAGCGCCTGCGCGTTGCCGCCGCTGCCGCCGACGATGATGCCGTCGGCGGTGCGGACCTGCAGCGCCGCTTTTCCGAGGCGGTAGGCGATGAGGTTGATGCCGGTTTCCGCCGCGGCGAGCGAGCGGTTGACCTTGAGCTGCGAGTCGGCGGCGTGGAGGTTGCCCTGTGACACGATCGCCATCGCCGCCGCCAGCGACCCGAAGATCACCAGGAACATCATCGCCAGCACCGCGGCGGCGCCGCGTGGCCGCGTTGCGGTGCGCGGTGCGAGGCCTAGGGTTCGACGTTTCGTGTCAATGCGCATGCGCATCGCTCCCGCGCCTCGCCGGTTGCTGAACAACATCGCCCATCGCAGATCGCCCATCGCACATCTCATTTCGTCAACAGCCACGTCAGCGTGGTAACGGTCTGTGGCTGCGGGTCGGCCGGGCCTTGGTAACGCACCGTGACCGTCACCCGCACCGTGTCGGTCGTGCCCAGCGGCTGGGCGAAGGTCGCGTTGATGAAGTCCGGCAACACGTTCTCGACCTTGATCTCCTGCGACCAGCGCTCCATGTCGGGGATCGGCTGTCGCAGCGCGTTAATCGGCGGGCTGAAGACCATGCCCGAACCGAAACCCGCGGCATCGATCGTCCCGGCGAAATCATCCACATCGTCGTAGTCCGCCAGCGTCGGCTCGTTGGGTTCCGGTCCCAGGTTCTGGTCCTTGGTGATCGGGTCGTGCAGCGGCAGGGGCATGGTCAGCTCCCGCAGCTCGTTGGCCAGGAGCATCCCGGTGCCCGAACGCTGCGCCCAGCCGTTCTTCTGGTGGTACGCCTGCTGCGCCGCGACAATCGCCAGCACCCCCGTGCCGACGATGACGGTGGTCAGCGCCGCCTCGATCAGCGTAAACCCGCCGCGGCGGGGACGCCGCGCAGGTCGTAGGGCGTGGGTCGTAGGGCGTAGGTCAGACATTGATGTTCACCCGATAACCGTACGATTCATCGGCCAGCCGCCAACCCCAGGCCAGCCCACCGCCGCGCGAGTCCGTCGCACACGCTTGCCCCATCGCTACCACCCGCACATCCATCCGACGCCCTACGCCCGACGCCCTACGACCTACCCCCTCACTTCACCAGCGTGCTGAGCTTGAAGATCGGCAGGATGATCGCCATCGCGATGAAGCCGACGACCGAACCCATGACGATGATCATGACCGGCTCGATCATGCTGGTGACGGTCCGGATCGCGTCGCGCAGCTGCTTGGCGTAGTAGGTGGAGACGTGATCGAGCACCTCGCCGAGCTTGCCCGACTCCTCGCCCGCGCCGATCATCTGCACCACCGCCTTGGGCAGGAGGGAGGTCTTGGTCAGCGGGTGGATGATCTTCTTGCCCTGCTTGACCGAGCCGTAGACCCCGCGCCACAGCTTCTTGTACAGCCGGTTGCCGGAGATCTCGCCGGTGATCGCCAGCGTGTCGAGCATCGGGACGCCGGCGTTGATCAGCTCGCCCATCGTGTGGAGGCTGCGGCTGATATAGAGGGCGCGGAACATGCGTTTGAAGATCGGCACGCGGAGCTTGAGCGTGTCCCACCACCAGCCGCCCATCTCGGTCTTGGTGAAGAAAAACAGCCCGACCACCGCCATCACCAGGAACGCCACGACCGCCCACCACCACTCGACCATGAACGCCGAGAGCGCCATGAGGAACACCGTCGGGGCGGGCATCGCCGCTTCCTTGCCCTCGAAGACCGCGGCGAAGCGCGGCAGCACGAAGGTCAACAGGAAGATGGTCGTGCCGATCGCGAGGGTCGCGATGACCGACGGGTAGATCATCGCGCCGATGACCATCGCG
>CAZTLX010000137.1:11026-11577 GCA_964614575.1 uncultured Phycisphaeraceae bacterium
TGTTGACGTACAGCGGGCCGAAGAGCTTGGGGTGCCGGGCCAGGGCCTCGGAGAACTGCTTGCCCGATTCGACATCCTGCTTGATCTGCAGGAGGACCTTCTGGAACTTGGGGTTTTCGGTCTGCTCGGCGATGCCCTCGAGCGCGGCGCGGATGCTGATGCCGGCGCGGATCATCACCGCCAATTGCGTGGTGAAGTTGAGCACGTCCTTCTGCGACGGGCCGGAGGAGTAGTTGAGGCCCTTGAACTTCTCCGCGATGGACCGGGCGTTGGCGGCGCCGGACATCGGGGTGAGCTGGAGCACCTGCGCGCCCTGCTGGCGCAGCTGCTGGGCCGCGAGCAGCGCGTTCTCCGCCGCGACAAAGCCCACGGACAGCTCGCCGCCGGTGGTCTTGATCTGGTATCGGTAGTTGGGCATTTATCGCCTCACTGCGTTCGGATTAATGACGAATGACGAAACCAGAATGACGAAGAGAAAATCGGTTTCGACTCGTCATCGGTGGCTTTATCATTCATTCGTCATTCGGATTTCGTCATTCGACATTCCGCCG
>CAZTLX010000137.1:11587-11949 GCA_964614575.1 uncultured Phycisphaeraceae bacterium
GGGTTCCGCTTGCCTCCTTTGCCTTGAGCTCATAGCTCATTACTCAAGGCTCAAGGCTCCTTCACGCCGCCAGGGCGCGCTCGAGCTTCTCGGGGTACGCCGCCTGAGCGATCGCGTTTTCCTTGCTGATCATGCCGTTGAAGTAGAGCTCGGCGATGGCGTTGTCGAGGCTGTTCATGCCGAGCTGGCGGTTGGTCTCGATGACGTTGGGGATCTCGAACGCGCGGTTCTCGCGGATGAGGTTGCGCACGGCGGGGGTGCAGAGCATCACCTCGACCGCGGGCACCATGCCCTTCTTGTCGATCCGCTTGAACAGCGTCTGGGAGATCACCGCCTGCAGCGTGTTGGCGAGCATCGAGCGG
>CAZTLX010000138.1:0-11900 GCA_964614575.1 uncultured Phycisphaeraceae bacterium
TCTGGTACATCGCCGACAACGCCGGGCACGACGGCAGCGTCGTCGCCAAGACCGTCGAGGACAAGGACGAAGCGTCCTTCGGCTTCAACGCCCTGACCGGCAAGTACGGCGACATGCTCAAGGACGGCGTCATCGTCCCCACCAAGGTCGAACGCATCGCCCTCCAGAACGCCGCCTCCATCGCCGGCCTCCTCCTGACCACCGACGCGGTGATCACCGAGGTCAAGGACAAGAAGAAGGGTGCCGCGGCCCCGGATATGGATGACATGGATTACTGATCGGCCCTCGCCTTTCAGCAATCAGCCGTTACCCAAGAGGCCCCGCGATCCGTCGCGGGGCCTTTTCTATTACGATTGAAACATGGCCAAACTGAGCAAGATTCTTCAGGCCGTACTCTCCGGGCGGCAGGACCAGAACGTCCGCTTTACCGACCTATGCAAGCTGGTCCTCGCACTGGGATTTGATGAACGCATCCGCGGTGACCACCACATCTACACCCGCGATGACATCGCAGAGATCATCAACCTCCAGCCCCGCCGCGACGGCAAGGCCAAGCCCTACCAAGTCAAGCAGGCGCGGGCTATCATTACGGCATATAAGCTAGGATTGGACGAGTCATGAAATACGAAGTCATCATCTACTGGAGCAAGGACGACGACGCGTTTATCGCGGAGGTGCCGGAACTCCCCGGCTGCATGGCAGACGGCAGCACCCAGGCCGAAGCGCTGGCGGCGGCGGAGCGGGTGGCCCGGCAATGGATCGAGACCGCTAAGGAATTGGGCCGCGCAATCCCCGAACCCAAAGGTCGGCTCAGCTACGCGTAAATGCCTTGCGTCGATTGATGAGTCCGCGTGTATTGCGGCCCCGGCCGTGGGCCGGAGGCTAAATAGGCAGGTTACGCCTGCGCCCCCGCGGGGGTGCGGGGTGGGGTTCGGGCTGGGGGTGAGGCGGGCGTTGGGGCCGGGGTGGGGTCGGGGGTCGGTTCGTTGCGGCTGGTGGTGCCGGTCTCGGATTCGAGCGTGTGTTCGTAGAGCGCCAGCAGCGACAGGAGCCAGGAGACGGTGGCCTCGGCGCCTTGGTTCTGGTTGACGCCCTGGGGCATCAGACCGTCGGCGCAGCCGCCGGTGGTCGGATCGTATACCGGGGTGTGCAGGTCGTTGTCGCCGAGGAACCAGTCGAGGGCGGTCTCGGCATACTCGACCCACTTGGGGTCGGCGGTGACGCGATACGCTTCGAGAAACGCGTCGATCGACGCGCACGCCTCGATGGGGCGCTGGAAGAACCGCGGCTTGTCTTCGCCACGCTTAAATGGATGATCCGAACCGATCGGCGCGAATTGGCCGCGTTCGTTGGTTTGCACGGCGTGGAGCCATTCTAGGCTGCGCAGCGCCATCTGGATCATCTCATCGGAGAACATCCAGCGGCCGGAGAGCAGCAGCGCGTGCGGCAGGCGGGCCGAGGCGTAGGTCAGCTCGTCGGTGGGCCAGGGCCAGTCGTCGTGGGCCTGATCGCGGAAGCGTTCGAAGAGGGTGCGGGCGAGATTTTCGCGGACGCGGCGGGCGTGCGAGTCGCCGGAGAACCGCCGCAGGTACGCGTGGATGCCGACCAGCGAATAGCTGATGCCGTGCAGCGTTTCGAGCTTCTCGCATGTGGGCAAGGCACGCTGGAAGAGGTTGGCCGCCACGGTCATCGGGCCGCGCTCGTCGGCGCGGGCGACCGTCTCGCCCAGGGCCCACAGCGCCCGGCCGTGCGCATCTTCGGAGGGCGTCTCCTTCACCCAACGCCGACAAAACGAGAGCTGGTTGCGGAAGCGGCCGGTCTGGGCGTCGAACGCGTGTTCGAGGAAGGAGAGGTAGCGCCCGATCATCTCGTGGGTGTGCGCCCCCGGCGCGTATTGCCGACGGTGCGGCGTGTGGGCCTGGGCGATCAGCAAAACGATCAGGGCGCGGGCGTTATCGTCGGTCGCGTAGCCGTGGGAGCGGTCGGGCACGGTGGTCTTGGCGTAGCGGAAGACGCCGGTGTCGTCGGTGAGCATCCGCAGGTGATCGAGCTTGATCTCGGTGAGTTCTTCGCGCTTGGAGCCGTGCTTCCGCAGCCCCTTGACCGGCTTGGGGTCGGACGCGCGCTCGGCGCGGACCTTCTCGAAGAGGTCGAGGTATTGGCCCGCCGCGTCCGGCCAGGCGAACTGACGGGTGTACTGATACGCCCGCTTGCGCATCGCGTGGCGCTGGGTCTCGTTGTCGAACAGCTCATTGATGGCCGACGCGAGTGCCGCGGCATCCTTGAACGGCACGAGCTTGCCGCGGTCTTCGCCCAGCAGCTCCTGCGCGTGCCAGTACGGTGTCGAGACCGTGGCCTTGCCCGCGCCCAGCGCGTAGGCCAGCGTGCCGGAGGTGATCTGCGCTTCGTTGAGGTAAGGCGTGACGTACACATCGGCCGCGCCCAGGTACTCGACCAACTCGTCGAGCTCGACGAACTTGTTCACCCATTGGATATGCTCGGCGACGCCCAGTTCCTTGGCGCGGCGTTTGAGGCCGACGCGGTACTCCTCGCCCGCGTGCGCGACGACGCCGGGGTGCGTCGCGCCCAGGACGATGTAGGTGACGTCCGGATGCTTCTCGACGATGGCGGGCAGGGCCTCGACCATGTACTCCAGCCCTTTGTTGGGCGAGAGCAGGCCGAAGGTGAGGATGACTTTGCGTCCCTCGACGCCGAACTGATCTTTGTAGTAATGCGGGTCGACGAAGGGCACATCGGGGATGCCGTGTCCGATCATCGCGATCTTGTGCTTGGGCACGCCGTAGATATCGTGGAGGAAGTCGAAGGCGCGTTGGGCCATGACGACCAGCCGGTCGGACGATTCGCCGAGGCGGCGCATCACTTCGAGTTGCTTGGGCGAGGGGTCTTTGAGGACGGTGTGGCAGGTGGTGACCACCGGCATGCGGACGCGGCGGATGAAGTCGAGGATGTGCTCGCCGCACTCCCCGCCGAAGATGCCGTACTCGTGCTGAAGGCAGCAGATATCGACGCCGGACATATTGAGGAAGTCGGCGGCGAGGCGATATTCGTCGAGGCGGTTGTCGTTGATCTCGAACCAGACGCGGGCGGGGTAGCGGTAGCCCTCGGGCCGATCGTTCATCGCGACGGACCAGACGTTGAGGTCGGGCGCGGTGGTGGCGATCGCTTCGGTGAGGTCGGCGGTGAAGGTGGCGATCCCGCAGCGACGCGGCAGGTAGTTGCCGACCGTGGCGATCGTGGACAGGCTGTCCCAGGTGGTCTTACGTTTTTTCTTGGCCATCGCGGTCCTGATCGTTATATGAATTCCCCGTGAATCTAATGAGATGATAGGTCGTTACGCTCGGGTCGGCAAAGGTCACGGACGCTTTCACGGCTTCACCCTAGGAGAAAAACCGGCCTCACACCCACGTGATCGGGGTTTTCCGGTGCCGACTCCCCACGCAGACCGCTCCGCATGCCCAACGCTCGGACGTTTGCCGGGCCTTCGGCTCACCCCTACAATCAAGCCTGACCGCGGAACTCCCGCGAACATTCGACCCCCCGGCCCCTTTTGGAGACAACGCGATGGCTTCCGACGCCGTGCTTGAACTGACCGACGACAACTTCGAGACCGAGGTGCTTAACTCGGATCAGCCCGTGCTGGTCGATTTCTGGGCCGAGTGGTGCATGCCCTGCCGGATGATCGCCCCGACCATCGAAGAGCTGGCCGGTGAGTATCAGGGCAAGGTGAAGGTCGGCAAGGTTGATACCGACGCCAACCGCGATGTCTCGGTGAAGTTCGGCATCAACGCCATCCCCACCATCCTGCTCTTCAAGGGCGGCGAGGTCGTGCAGAAGTTCGTCGGCGTCACGCCCAAGCAGGAATTCGCCAAGGCCCTCGACGACGCGGCCAAGTAATCCCTCTTGTCCACCACCTCCCCCAACGCCCGCTCCTGAGCGAAGCGAAGGGCGGGATCACCAAAGCCTGTTGCTTTGATCCCGCCCTTCGCTTCGCTCAGGGACGGGCGTTGTGATGCGCAAACCCTCAACCCCCCTCGCCCATGCCACTGCAATTCCAACAACACACGCTGCCCAACGGCCTGACTATCCTCGCCGAAGCCAACGACGCGGCCCACACCGCCGCCGTCGGCTTCTTCGTCAAGACCGGCGCCCGCGACGAGGTGCCCGGCGTCATGGGCGTCTCGCACTTTCTTGAGCACATGATGTTCAAGGGCACCGACCGCCGCACCGCCGACGATGTCAACCGCGAGTTCGACGAGCTGGGGGCCAACTACAACGCATTTACCAGCCACGAACAGACGGTGTATTACGCGCAGGTGCTGCCCGAGTTCCTCCCGCGGGCGGTCGATCTGCTCGGCGACATGCTCCGCCCCGCCCTGCGCGCCGAAGACTTTGACATGGAGAAGAACGTCATCCTCGAAGAGATCGGCATGTACGACGACCGCCCCGAGTGGCGGCTGCAGGACGGACTCCTGGAAGCTTATTTCCGCGGGCACGGCCTGGGCTTCCGCGTGCTGGGCACCGGCGGGGACGACGGTACCGTCACCCGGCTCACCGTCGATCAGATGCGTGATTACTTTGGCCAGCGTTATGCGGCGGACAACATCGTCGTCGCCGCCGCCGGACGCATCGACTTCGATGCCCTGGTCGCCGACCTCGACAAACTCTGCGGCGCATGGCAGCCCAGCGGTGCGCAGCGTGATGTCACCGCCCCGCAAACCGAGCAGCGCACGCTGAGCATCGAAGACGCGAAGCTCGCCCGGCATTACCTGGGCATGCTCTGCCCCGGCCCCAGCGCGCAGGACGAGGCCCGTTACGCCGCGAAGGTGCTTTCCGATGTACTCGGTGAGGCGGACGGCTCGCGGCTGTACTGGGAGCTGATCGACCCGGGCCTCGCCGAAGACGCCGACTTCGCCTTCCATCCGCAGGACCACGCCGGAGCGTTCATGGCCTACGCGACCTGTGAGCCGAAGCGTGCGGCTCAGGTCGAGCAGAAATTATTGGCCACGATCGACGCCTTTGCCACGAACAAAGACATCACCGACGACGAGGTGATGCGGGCCAAGAACAAGCTGGCGACCCACGCCACGCTGCAGGGCGAGCGCCCGCTCGGCCGCATGCACGCGCTGGGCACCGGATGGAGCTATCTCGGCCGCTACCTGCCGCTGGAAGAAGAGCTGGCCCACCTCATGGCCGTGACCACCCAAGACGTGGCGTCCCTGCTCAATCATTACCCCTTCACCCCCCGCACCCTCCTGCGCCTGGGACCGGGAGAAGCGTGATTGATCGCGGAGGTCGCGGAGGCGCGGAGATCGCGGACTCCGCGATTAGAATGTTTCAAATGCACCCCATCCACGACATCCTCGACGACCTGCGGCAGGGCAAAATGGTCGTGCTCGTCGATGATGAGTCGCGCGAGAACGAGGGCGACCTGGTCTGCGCCGCTTCGGCCGCGACGCCCGAGGCGATCAACTTCATGCTGCGCGAAGGCCGGGGCATGTTGTGTGTCGCGCTGGGCGCAGTCATCTGTGACCAACTCGAACTGTGCCCGCTCGCGGCGGTCAACACCTCGCAGCGCAGCACCGCCTACACCGTCACCGTTGATGCCGACGCCCGCTTCGGCATCACCACCGGCGTCAGCGCCGCCGACCGCTCACGCACCATCCAACTGCTCGCCGACGCACGCTCCACCCCCGCCGACTTCGCCCGCCCCGGCCACGTCCAACCCCTCCGCGCCCGCGAGGGCGGCACGCTCGTCCGCGCCGGGCAGACCGAGGGCAGCGTGGACCTGTGCCGCCTCGCCGGCCTCCCCCCCGCCGCCGCCATCATCGAGGTCATGAACGACGACGGCACCATGGCCCGACGACCGCAGCTCGAAGCGCTTTGCATCAAGCACGGCCTGAAGATGTGCAGCGTCGCCGATGTCATCCACTACCGCCTCGAACGCGAGCAACTGGTCGAACGCATCGCCGAGCACCCGTTCACCAACGAGCTCGGCTCGTTCCGCCTGATCGCCTACCGCAGCAAAGTCGATCCGTTCCCCCACGTCGCACTGGTCAAGGGCAACGTCGGCCAGCTCGACGGCGCGGGTGCCCCCATCGACCACGACGAACCGGTCCTGGTCCGCATGCACAGCCAGAACCTGCTAGGCGATGTGTTCGGCGACACCACCCAGCCCTCCGGCCACACGCTGCGGCAGGCGATGCGCATGATCGAAGCCCACGGCAGCGGTGCGGTGGTTTACCTCCGCCACGAGGGCATGGGCAAGGGCCTGCTCAAACAACTGCAGACGCCGACGCCCACCGAGGGCGCGGCCAAGGACGATGAACGCGTCCGCATCGGCGGCGATCACGAAACCCCCGGCACCGCGCCGTCGTCCAACAAGATGGACTACGGCATCGGCTCGCAGATCCTCCGCGACCTGGGCGTCCGCAAGATGCGCCTCATCACCGCCCACCCCATGACCCCCACCGCCCTCTCCGGCTTCGGCCTAGAAATCACCGCGTTCGTCGAACCGACGGGATGAACCACCAAGGACGCGGAGAACAAGTCAAGTTAACCACAGATTTCACAGATGACGCAGATATGAAGACAAGTTAGCCACAAGAAGGCAAAGAAGGCACAAAAGAAGAAGTTTTCCCAACTCTATTTTGTGCCTTCTGTGCCTTCTTGTGGCCGATCAGAATCTGCGTCATCTGTGAAATCTGTGGTTACTGATTTCATGTCTTTTCCGGCGCTCTCCGCGTCCTGGCGGTTCAATTGCGTATCCGTGCGATCGGTGGTCAACAACGCACACTCGCATTTTGGCGGTAAACCCGCGATACTCTGGGCATGTCTGCCGTGACGCCGCCCGAGATCGAGCTGGACCTGCGCGATGCGGATGCCGTGATCGACGCGCTGCGCAGCGCGGCCCAAGCCTCACGCGAAGCGAAACACCGCAACGGCGGCATCGCGCAACTGCCTTCCCAAGGCCGACTGGTCATCACCGGCGACCTGCACGACCACACGCTCAACTTCCAGCGCGCCCTCAAGTTCGCCGACCTCGCCGCCGCCGACGACCACTACCTCATCCTTCACGAGCTGATCCACGGCCCGAACCTGGTCAACGGCTACGACCTGTCCATCCGGATGCTCGCCCGCGTCGCGGCGCTCAAAGTGGCGCGGCCCGAGCAGGTGCTGCTGCTGCAATCCAATCACGAGCTGGCCCAGCTCAACAACGAAGGCATCCTCAAGGACGGCCACAGCGTCGTGCAGCAGTTCAACGAGGGCGTCGGGTTCCTGTATCACCAGCGGGCCGATGATGTGATGGACGCGGTGTTTGATTACATCCGCGCGCTGCTGGTCGGCGTGCGTTGTGACAACGGCCTGTTCATCGCGCACTCGCTGCCCTCGCCCCGGAAGGTGGAGAAGTTTGACCCGAAGCTGCTGGAGCGCGCCCCGACCGACGAAGACCTGGCCGACGGCGGGTCGGTGCATCTGATGGTCTGGGGCCGACGCCATACCGACGCGTTGGCCGACCAACTCGCCGAGGCCTGGGGCGTTGACCTGTTCGTGCTCGGGCATCAGCCGGTCGATATGGGCTACGACACCGTCGGGTCGCGCATCCTGCTGGTCAATTCCGACACCGACCACGGCGTCGCCCTGCCGATCGACCTCACGCGTCGCTACAGCCTCGACCAGCTCTGCGACCGCGTCCTGCCCCTGGCCGCGATCACCCTTGGCTAAAAACGCGACCGCGGTTGCCTTCCGGTTTTTTGCAAAGCGCCTTGTTTGTTATAATCCCCACTAGATGATTCTCCTTCGTGCGTGATCGAATCTTTCGGTGTCCGTTTCGTCGTCGCGTGCTTGCTCGCGGGGAAATCTGATGATGCCCGGCAAACAAGGTCTCAAGTTCGTGATGATGTTCGCGGCCGCGACGCTTGCGCCATCACACGCCCCGGCCGCGGATGAGGATGACACCGCGCTGATCAACCGCCCACCGCTCACCGCCCAGATCGAGGCCCAACTCGGCGACGATGGCGACGAGCAGAGCGCCCCCGCCGCCATCCCCGACACGACCGAACCGGCGTCCCCGGCCGAACCCGTGCTCGACGCGAGCGAGTCGGTATCTCCCGAAGCGATGCCCGCCGACTCCGCCCCCGTCGAAGCCGCCGCGGTGGAGACCGCTCCGGTCGAACACCGCGTCGCACCACCGAACGTGAACGCAACGCCCCCGGACGCAACGCCGGTCCACGAGCAGCTCTACACCCGCAATCGTGTGATCCTGCTGATCTTTGGCCTCGTGGTCGTCCTGCTCGCGTTGGTGGCGGTCATCTTCGGTCAGTTCTACGCCGCCGCCAAACGCCGCGCCCTGCACCGCAAACACCGCCATGCCATCGTCCACGCCCACGACACCCACCCGCTCGGCCGGCCCGACCCCGATGCCGATGCCCTCGGCGACCTCGCCCAAACTCCCCGCTGACCCTCCCCCGCACGCCAGGCCCGCCCATGCGCAGCGGACCCTGGCTGGTTTACCAGCCCTATTCCGCGCTTACCCTCACGGCGTCAACCAACCCGCGCCCCGCCTTGCAGCCCGATCGCCCCTCGCTACAATACTCGGCTCGACCGAAACCAAACCCCGCCCGCGGCCTCGGGTTGTACCGATCGGCTGCGGACACCCGCAAGGCCCCCGCCATGTCCAAGACCAAGCTCAAACCGCATAAAGGCCTGCTCAAGCGCGTCACCATCACCGCTAACGGCAAGGTCAAGTTCCACAAATGTGGCAAGGGACACCTCAACAGCCACATGACCGGCGACAAGCTGCGCTCCCTCGGAGGCACCGGCATCGCCAAGGCCCCGGACATCCCACGCCTCCAGCAGATGCTCCATCGACGCCTCACCCCCGGGAGCTAATCTCCCCGGAAATAAATCTCCGCGGGAGCGAATCTCCCCGAGCGCTAACCCCGCCAGTCAGCTATCAGATTCGCCATAAGTGAATAACCCTGCGGGTCGGGACCCAAGATCGAGCGACCACGCTCGACCCCGCCACCGCGAATAAGGAGACACGCCATGACGCGTGCAGTCAAAGGCGCCGCCCGGCGTCAAGCGAAAGTTCGTTGGTTCAAGAAAGCCAAGGGCAACCGTGGCGCCCGCCGTACGCAGTGGCGTAAGGTCAAGGAAGCCGTCGTCCGCGCCGGTGTTTATCAGTACGAGCACCGCCGGCTGGTCAAGCGCGACTACCGCCAGCTTTGGGTCACCCGCATCAACGCCGCCTGTCGGCAGCGGGGCCTGCGTTACAGCCAGTTCATCGCCGGCCTCAAGGCCGCGAACATCGTGCTCAACCGCAAGATGCTCAGCGAGATGGCGATCCACGACGAGGCCGGCTTCGACGCCGTCGTCGAAAAGGCCAAGGCCGCGATGCCCGCCCACGTCGCCGAAAACGTCGCCGCCTGAGCGGGCGAAGAACGACCGACCCCACCAAGCCGAGGAATCAGTTCCTCGGCTTTTTGCTGTGCTGCGGGCCTGCGCGACAAGGAATACGGCGTGAGGAAGAACACCGCCGGCGTCAGGGGAGCGTGGTGGGATCGCGAAGCCGCGGGCGGCGATTTTTCCGTGTCACGGTCGATTTGCGAGCGTCGCCTCGATCGGGCCGCGGCGCTTCAGGGGCAGCGCCCACTGCGCCGACCATTCGCCGGTGATGGGGTGCAGGCCCTGATCGTCCGCCGGGCCGAAGGACAGGTCGAGCGTGAGCCGGCCGGCGAGCGCGGCGCCATTCTGGTGATCGGGATTGACCCAGGGGTCGGCGTTGAGGATGACCCAGGCCTCGCCCTTGAGGCCGTCGGCGCTGACCGATAATTCGGATGTATCAATCTCGTGATAAGACTGGTTGTAGCCGAACGCCCCGCCGACGCCGGCGACGACGCGCTGGCCGTCGTGGTCGAGGGCGAGGGTGATGTTGTGGCGGCGGTCTTCGCCGGGCTTGGGCGGCAGGGCCTCGTGCAACTGTACGAACAGGCGGCGCTGGCCTTGCGGCAGGTCGCCGAAGTACGTCACCGGCTGATCTTTGAGCCAGCCGGTGGGCCAGGCGCGGCGGGTGAAGCCGCCCCGGCTGCTCTCGTGCAGCTTCCCCTGATAACCGACAGGCTTGTCCCAGCCGGGCAGCTCACGCGACCACTGCCCCACCCACCGCTCGCCCTCGGCCGACTGCATGGCGATCCGACCGGTCCACGCGAACTGCACGAAGGCCAGCTCTGCCTCGGCCTCAAACGCCTGGCCCAGCGGCAGCCCATCGGGCAGACGCAAGGGCGTCCAGCTATCGGCCCGGTGCGCGGTCGTGCCGATGATCCCCAGCTCCGCCCGCGGCGGGGCCTCAAGTCGCGCGCCCAGGATCGTGCCCTCCCCATCGGCAAACATCAACGCCCGCACCGGCCGAGCGAACCCGGCCCAAGCGCCTTGCAGTTCGACCTCCGCCTTCGGCTCGGCCACCTCGGTAAGGTCGATCGCCGCGATCTGCCGATGACCCCGCACATACAACAGGCCCCCGGCGTAAGGCGTCTCCATCGGGTACTCGTAGCCGGTCATCTGCTTGATGCCCAGCCCGCTGTACATCACCTTGCCCAGGTGTGACAGCCGCCCGCCTTCGCCGAGCTGATAGACCTCCAGTCCCGCGCCCTTGCCCGAGTGCGCCACGTCGGTCTGAAAATAGAGCTTGTCCTCGGCGATGAACGGATGGCAATGGTTGTTGCTCAGCGCCGGCTGGGCCTCGGCATGCAGCTCGCGCCCGCTCGCCAGGTCGATCGACACCAGCCGGCCCTTGTCTTTACTGCTCTGGGCGACCGCCGCGTAGAGCACGCCGTCGCGGATCACGCCCTTGCGGCGTGCCCCGGCGTCGGGCTTGATGGGCACGGCAAAGCGCTCGGCATCTTCCAAGGCCCAACGCTTCTCCAGACCTTCAAGTCCGATGGAGTAGCCGACCCACAGGGCGTCGGCCTTGCGGTCGGGGCTGGGGTTGAGGACGAGGTAGCCGTCGCCCATCAGCAGTTGGCCGGGGTTGGCCCCGGTCTCGTGGCTCCAGCGGACCTCGCCGGTGGCCGGGTCGAGCAGGTGGACCTTCCCGCCAGCCGGGGCGTTGTGGGCCAGCAGCCAGGTCTTGCCGTCGTGGCGCCACGGCCGGGGGCTGGCCTGATCGTGCAACACATTGGGCGTGTGCCAGACCTTTTCGCCGTCGCTAAGCCGCACACCGATCAGCCCGCGTTGCAGGTCGGGGAGGATGGCGAGGCCGTCGGTGATGTACGCCCCGGCACGCTTGTAGCCGAAGGGCTTGGTGCCGACCGAGGCGATGCGTCGCTCGGCGAGCAGTTGGTCTTTGACGGCCTGGGCCTTGGCGTGCCAGCCGTCGAGCGTGGTGGTCCAGCGGGTCTCGCCGGTCTTCAGGTCGTAGGCGAAGACGCGGCCGAGGATGGTGATGGTGACATACACCCCGTCGCCCGCGGCCCCGGTGATGCCGTTGTGCCCGCGCTTGCTCGAGAGGAAGTTGAGCGAGGCGGACGGCTCGACGCGTCGCCATAGTTCGCGGCCGGTGCGGGCGTCGAGGGCGAGCGTGTGCCAGTCGGCGTCGATGCGGAAATAGCTGGCCCGCATCGCCGGGTCCTCGGCATCGTTGCGGAAGTAGCGGTCGGTGATCGAGGCGGGCTCGGCGATTGTCTCGCCGCTCGGCTGGCTCCACGAAACCAGCAGCACGCCGTCGGCCAGGACCATCCCCGCGACCTCGCCATACGCCGGGTCAACCCCCGCTTCGAGCAGCCCCTTCACCGTGCCGGCCGCGCCCTTGGCAAAGCCGGTGTGAATCTCGTGGCCCCACGCCAGGCGGATGTGCTCCATCACCCCGGTCAGCGCCACGCCCT
>CAZTLX010000139.1:0-11863 GCA_964614575.1 uncultured Phycisphaeraceae bacterium
GATGCTGATGACCACCAGCAGCTCGATGAGCGTAAACCCATGCAAAGCACGGCGGCGGCCCGCGGCGGTGGTGGTGGCGGTGATGCGTGGATTCATCAGTTCTTCACCATCTTCCATGCTTCCTCGGCGGAAACGGTTTTGGCGTGGCCGTCGAAGAAGCTGACATTCGTGCGGTAGCCGTGGCGGATGGCCGTGGTGACCGCGGGGTCGCCTTCGACCACCGAGCTTTGCCCGGCTTTATTGAAAGCGCCCCCATCGCTGTAAGGATCGCTCTGCAGGTCGATGATGTAGTTGGCCCACTTCCAGTTGATCCCTGCGCCCTGGCGTCGGACCGAGTCCATGAGCATCCAGGTGTCGCTGAGGTTGTCGTATTTCTGATAGGGGCGATCCGGGAACGGGCCGTGCTTCTTGGACGGGTCGGCGTAGAAGCCGGTGAGCCCCTGGCCGAAGGAGTGCCGCATGCCGATCGAGCCCTTATGCACCCCGCCGTGGTAGGCCCCGTTGGGCCAGATGTCGTCGGCGGTCGAGGTGCGCGGCTCGCTGGCGTTCTTTGTCCTCGGGTTGCCGGAGTAGGTGCTGTCGCTGGCGGCCTTCTCCGGGCAATAGATCACCTTGCTGTTGGGTACGCCGGTGAACTTGATCACATAACTCCACCACATGTGGCCTTCGTCGGCCGTGGGTGAATACTTCTTCTCGAGCAGCCCGTTCTTGATCTTGGTGCTGGTCACCGCCCGCCAGCTCATCGGGTAGTGGCCCATGTGATCGATGCTGTAGGTGACCATGCCCAGCGCGAGTTGTCGGTGCTGGCTGAGGCACGTGGCGGTCCGCGCCGCGTGTCGGGCGTTGGCCAGCGCCGGCAACAGCAGGGTGATCAGCACGGCGATGATGCTGATGGCTACTAAGAGCTCGATGAGGGTAAACGCGCTGCGCCGCATGGCCTGATCCGTGATCGGGTAAGCGAAAACATCGAACGCGGGGCGGGGCCGATTCCAGACCCCGCCCCACGAGGAGGAGCAAACGATTCAGGCCCGGTCCTTGCGGCCGCGGCCGAGCATCAGCAGACCCCCAAGCCCCATCAACGCGAGGGACGCGGGTTCGGGGATAGCACTGATTGAAAAAGTATCGATATCAACAGAGCGTGTACCTCCTGCGATGTACGCCCCGACGCCGGCGTAGTTACCGAAACTGTGCGTCAACGCGTAATCTTCCAAGGTGTGGTCGAGGGTTTGGGTTGATTCACCTTTGGTGGCGGTGACGGACATCACCAAGTCGTCGCCATCGAAAACACCGGTGAAAACGAAATTGATTGCACCGGTACCCAACGTCCACGATTCGCTGACAAAGGATGAATTGTCAGTTTTATCGAACAATTGGAATAACCGACTGCCATTGTTGTTGCTGAATCGAACGGCCACGCCATTGGCAAAGTTAATATCACTGCCGGAAGTTCCCGTCGCACTGCTGCTGCCCAGTGCCAAGATCTCTAGCGTATCCCAGAACTGATAACTAGCGGTGGCATCAACTTCGATCTCGAATCCTGGCCCACTCGCGAGATTCGTGAAAGTTGTGGTCGCCGCTCCCGATCGTCCGCCGCTGGATTGGCCGGTAAAGCGAGCGCTATTGGCCTGCAAAGACCATGAGCTGCTTCCTGCAGCATTGGTGGTGAAATCAGCAAGATTATCTTTACCTGTGTCGCTGCCAAAGTCATACGATGCCGGCAGAATGGCGGCAGGAGTGGGCATGGCGATTGCCATAGTGGCGAACAACCCGACGGTGCTGAGTAGGCTGGTGTTGCGTGTCATGAGAAGACCTCCGTGATGAGTGAACAAAAGAAAAATGAACAGAACTACAAACTGGAATCCAACGCGGATTCGGGATTCGATGATTCGATTAAGACCGGCTTGACCACCCGCCGCTGCGGTTGGGCGGGGAGATTGCCGGCGACGCGGTCGCTCAATAGCTCTACCAGTGTTTGCCCCATGACCATGTTGCGTTTGTCGATGGTGGCCAGGGGCGGGGTGTCTTCGTATTTGCGTTCGGGGGCGTCGGCCCAGTAGTGGTCGTAGCCGACCAGCTCCACGTCGCGGTTGGGTTCGCGTTGCAGCAGCCGACAGGCGGCGGCGGCGTAGGGGGTCTCGCCGTCGCTGGTGAGCATCAGCGCGTCGATCGGCTCGGGGCCGACCAGGTGCTCGGCCAAGTAGCCGGTGGTCAGGCGGATGGCTCGGTCGAATGCGGCGCGGTCGCGCGGGGCTTCGATCCCCGGGTGGGTCGCGATGGGCATGGGCGCCAACCCCGCTTCTTTCATCGCTCGCTCGTAGCCGCGGTATCGATCCGCCAGCCAGGGGGTATCGGTCGGCTCCTGCCAGAAGCAGAGGATGTGCTTACGGCCGCGGCCGATGAGCCAGCGGGTCAGTTCGTAGCCGCCGCGTTCGTGGTCGGAGCTTACGCGGTCGTAATCGGCCAGTGTTTCGCCATCGCCGTACACGACGAAGGGCACGCCGGCGTCGTGGAGCTGGCGGAGCATTTCGTCCTCGCCGGTTTCGGTGAGCAGGTCGGTGAAGATGACGCCGTAGGGCTTGGCGTCGATGAGCTGCTCGACACCTTGCTCGCGGAGGCGTGCGGGGTGGAAGGACAGGGCGTGCATCCCGGCGTCTTCGATGGCGGGCAGGGCACCGAGGCTGATGAACTCGACCCAGCCCGGCTGGCGGTGGCCGGGGTGGTAGCGGGTGCCGAGGGAGACAAGCGCGACGGACTGGCCGACGAGGCTCAGGCTGGAGTTGCCGGCGGCGGAGGGGGTGGCGACGTGGATGCGTGGGCTGACCTGGCGGATGCGGCCTTCGCGGCGCAGCGATTCCATTACCCGCATGACCGTGCCGCGATCGACCTGAAGCTCCTCGGCCAGTTGCCGACCCGAGGGGAGCGGTTGCCCATCTGAATAGACACCGCCCGCGATGCGGTCCTGCAACACGCTGAGCACACGTCGTCCTGAGGTCATCGCCGCCGTCATACCACCAAAATAACGTCATGACCCCCGTAATGCAACAATAAAACCAAAAATCCGGATAATGTTGGATAAATCTTCTTATGGTGGTATTATGGCCGTACTAATGTCCGCGGACTTTGCCGCAGCCTGCCCATATAGACCACGCCATGCTGACCAACAAGCGAACTCGGCGACTGCCCCGGCTTAAGCCGGTTGAGGTCACGCCGTCTGCGGACAAATCGGCCAATCTGCTTACGGTCGGGCACGCGCGCGTGGGCCTCTGGACCGATGGCGACCGGTTCGCAGGGCTTGCGGGCATCGAACTGGGCGGCATCCCGCTGCGTGCCGACCGGCGACCGGCTTTCGTCGAGGCCCGTACGCCCGGCGGCGTGCGGATGACCCACGCTCGGCTACTCCATAAGCGGGCCGAGGGCGACGGGGTCAGCCTGATCCTCAAACCTTTTCTGAGCCGCGACGCCGGCCTGCCGATGGATTGGATGCTCCACGAGACTCGGCCGCGCGTGGCGACCAGCGACTGGGCCGCCCCCGCCCCCGCGGCCGCCGATCCCGCGACCCGCCTGACCCTGAGCCTGCGCCCGGCCGCGGCCCGGCTGGGTGATTGGGCCGCCTTGGGGCTCGAATACCAGTACCGCTGGCAAAGCGCATCCCACGCGATCTACAAGCTGCTGGACCGGGCGACGTGGGAGCCGGGCGGTGTCGCCGTCGGGGCCGAGGTCTGGATGCGGGCGATGGTCCCCGCCCTTGCGCAGATCCAAAGCATCGAGCAGGCGTACAGCACCGAGTGGTACCTGCCCTCGGCCGGGAACCCCGACATCTACCAGTTCTTCCCGCTGCAGACGCACCTGCAGGGTTTCACCTTCACCGTGACCGATGCCGGAGTGCTCATCACCTGGGCCACGCGCCCGGCCCATGTGCGCACGCTGCTGCAGAAACCCGCGGGCGTCAACGAGATCGAGCACTGGCACGAGCACTGCGGCGACCTGGCGCACGATTTTGAAACCGCCCCGATGCAGGTGCTCTTTGTGCCGGGCCCGCTCGATCGTGTCGCGTGCATCAACCTCTACGAGGCGACGCGCGAACACATCAGCCACACGCTGCACGAGCAGGTGGGCCTGCGCAGGGAACGCGTGACGAGCTTCGGCTTCATCGAGCAATGGGACCGCGCCGACCTGGACCACTACACCCGTCAAGGCCTGCCGAAACTGATCGACGCGGGGGTCCAGACCGTCGGCCTGGCGAACCACTTCCGCAACAACATGAACGTGCTGGGCGTGGGCAACATGTGCTGCACGCTCGATCTGAAGGTGGCCAACAGTGTCGGCGAGGACCGGCTCCGGGCGTTCTGCGCAAAGGCGGAGGCGTCGGGCATCGGCGTGGAGATGTGGGGCAACACCGCGCTGTCGTCGCTGGCGATGCTTTTGGATCGCAACGGGGCGTCGGCGGATGAAGGCGACGAAGTCAGCGGTGCTTACCGCCAGCTCAAGCACGCCAAGGACCCGTTCGTGCGTGGCCCGCAGGGCGCGATCGATGCGGATCATTACGCCCCGTCGTTCCTCGTGCTAAACCTCCGCGATCCCGCCGTCCGCCGCTGGTGGCTGCAGCGCTGGGCCGAGGCCTACGACCGCATCGGGCTGCGTGGCATCTTCCTGGATTCGAGTTTCAACCTCTCCTCCGACAAGTTCCACTGGCGGGCCAACCCTGAACCGAGCCCGCGGGCCGCGGCGACGATCGATCAGGCCGGTGTGTTCGGCCACCCGCGCCCGCCGGGCGGATCGGCCGCGGCCATCGAATCTCAGTACCTGGCCCATCTCGAACTGGTCCGGAAGATGCAGGCGCTGGGCTACCGCTACAGCGCGGAGGACTGCGGCGTGTTCGGGGTCAGCCGGTGCGGCCCGGGCGTGACCGCACGACTCGATCACCTGTTCATCTGGCCCGACGCGATCGCCCAATTCGATCCCGAGGCTATCGCAGAGTCAGGCCATGACCCCGACGCCGTCTTCTTCAAGGGTCTGGCATATCGTCTGATGTGGATGATCTGCTGGGACCCCAAACGCGATCGGCTCAGCTTCCGTCAGAGCGGTTGGCGCAGCAGCGCGGACAGCCCCGCCGAGCATCACCTGAGCCTGCTGCGCGCCTACAACCGGGTCGAGGCGCAGATGCAGCAGCGTACCGTGCTGCCGGACGAGTCCGCGGTGATGTATCACGGGCCGGATGCGGATGTCCTCTGGGCGTTCGACGCGGTACCGATCGCGCTGGGCGAAGCCGCGGCGGTGCTCGATGTGCTGGCCGACACACCGCTCAGGACCGCGACACTGCATGCGGAGCCCGGCCGGGTCTATCTGATCGAACGGCATCGCCACGGCGATTCGATGACGCACGCCAGTCAAGCCCCCGTGAGTTCCGCATGACCGCAAACTCTCCGAGCCGTCGGCCGAACATCCTGCAGATCATCTGCCACGACATGGGGCGTCACCTGGGGACGTATGGCCGCCCGATCCAGACGCCAGAGATCGATCGCCTCGCGCGTGAGGGCGTGCGGTTTGACCAGTACTTTGTCAGCGCGCCGCAATGCTCGCCGAGCCGTGCGTCGCTGATCAGCGGGCGTTACCCGCACCGCACGGGAGTGATGGGTCTGGTGAACCACGGCGGGTGGCGGCTGGCCGACGATTGCCCGACCCTGGCCAAGTCGCTTGCCGCCGCGGGATACGGCACCTGGCTCTGGGGCTTCCAGCACGAGCACGAAGACCCGGCGAGGTTGGGCTACCAGCACGACCCGATCGGTTATCAACGCGGGCAGGTGCCCAAGATCCTCGCGGGGCATGTGACGCCGCGGCTGTGCGACTGGCTGGCCGGCCGGCCGCAGGGGCCGTGGTTCGCATCCGTCGGACTCTACGAGCCTCACCTGCCCTGGCCCAAGCAGGAGCATCGGCCGAATGGGTCATCGGTGGCGGAGGTGCCGGCGTACCTGCCCGACGGGCCGCAATTGCGGCAGGACATGTGCGAGTTGGCCGCGTCGGTGCATCGTGTCGATCGCGCGGTCGGCCGCATCCTCGACACGCTCGACGCCGCGGCCCTGGCCGACGACACGCTCGTCATCTTCACCACTGATCACGGCCTGCCCCTGCCCCGCGCCAAGTGTACGCTCTACGACCCGGGCCTCGAAGCGGCGCTGCTGATGCGATGGCCCGAGGCATTGGCCGCGAACCGCGAGTGCAGCGAACTGCTGAGCGGGGTGGACTTGATGCCGACGCTGCTCGATCTTGCCGGCGTCGAGATACCACGGGATATCGACGGCCACAGCTTCGCGCCGCTGCTGCGGGGCGGGCACTACCCGCCGCGCCAAGCGATCTTCGCCGAGCAGACGTGGCATGATGCGTACTGCCCGCTGCGCGCGATCCGCACCCACCGCTTCAAGCTCATCCGCCGGTTCCACGATGTCCCGGCCAACCTGCTGCCCAAGGACTTTTATCACTGCTGCGTCGCCGCCGAGGTGATCAGGAGACACTTCGATCATATGCCCCCGCGCTGGGAGGCCTACGACCTGGCCTGCGACCCGCACGAGCAACGCAACCTCATCCACGAAGCGCCGACCGACCACCCGACGCTCGGCCCGCTGTCTGCGCAGCTCGAACAGTGGATGCATGACACCGATGATCCGCTGCGGCTCGGACCGGTCGAGCTTCCCGACCCGAGCACGATGCCCGCCTGACCCGCGCGAAGCACAAACTTCCCAGCCGCGTTCCGCTTGCCCAGGACCCGCCCGCATGATCCGTGACCTCCCGCTGCACGACGATTGGCGCTTCTTAGCTGCCGACGAGCGCGATGCGCATAGCCCCGAACATCCCGATGCGGATTGGTCGCCGATCGTCCTGCCCCACACCTGGAATGCCGACGACATGTACCCCGGCTGGCCCGCGGCCGAGGCCTACATCGGCCCGGCGTGGTACCGGCGGCGTTTTCGCGTCGAGCCCGACCCCGCCGCCCCTCGCGTGCTGCTTCAGTTCGACGGCGTCGCCAATGAGAGCCGCGTCTGGGTCAACGGCGCGTTCCTCGGCGGCAGCGATCAGGGCTTCCTCGCCACCCGGCTGGACATCACCGAAGCGCTCGATGGGCGCGATGAGCACACCCTCGCTGTGCGTGTCAGCAACGAGCCGTTCCCCGACCGCGCGCCGCCCACGCCGATCGACTGGGAGCGCTACGGCGGGATCTATCGCCCCGTACATCTTTTGCAACGCGGGACCGCCTGCTTCGCGTTCGCCTCGATCCGCATCACCACCCCCCGCGTCGATCACGACCGTGCCACACTTCAGATCGAGTGTCGCATTCACGAGACGATCCGCCGGGCCACGCCGCTGACGATCCGGCACGAGGTGCTCGATCCCGATGGTCGCACCGTCGTCACCCTCACCGACACGATCCGTACCCGCATCGGCGCGGGCAACCCCTGCGCGGTTGAAACACAAATCGAAGCGCCCCGGCTCTGGTCGCCCGACACCCCGCACCTCTACCGCGTCCGCTCATCGCTGATGGATGGCCCCGACACGCTCGACCACGAACGCCACCCGCTGGGCTTCCGCTGGATCGAATTCGACGCCGACACGGGCCTGCATGTCAACGGCGAGCCCACCAAGCTTCGCGGGGTTAATGTGCATCAGGACTATCCCGGCCTCGGCATCGCCTGCCCGGAACGCTTCCATCGCCGCGACATCGAGTTGATCAAGGCGGCGGGGATGAATTTCCTGCGCGGCTCGCATTACCCGCGCGATCAACGCCAGCTCGACGCCTGCGACGAGCTGGGTGTCATGGTCATGGAAGAACAGCCGTTCTGGCACGGCTCGTTGCGCACCGCCGGGGGCGAGGGGTTGATCGAACACGGCATCCGCTCCATGCAACAGATGGTCGCCCAGCACGGCAACCACCCGTCCATCATCGCGTGGAACACCGTCAACGAAGTCATGCTCGTGCTCCGCGACGACGAAGCGCACCCCGACCCCACGCAACGCAAGCGGTTCCACGAGTTGCCCCGTCACGAGTGGCCCTTCGCCCGCCGCGGCATCGAGGCGATGGCGACCGCGCTGCGCGAGGCAGACCCCACCCGGCCGACGTGCATGGTCATCGGCGGGTGGTGGCGGCTCAACGTCGAGGCCGGGTTCCCCGATCTGACCGATCTGGTCGCCTACAACGGCGGGACGATGCACAGCGAGGATGCCGGCGAATTGGTCATCGACAAGCTCCGCCGCGAACACCCGCGATGGATCGCGTTGATGAGCGAAGGCGTGCTCAACGACAATGCGCCGCAACGCGCCGACTGGCCCGGGGAGATGGACTTCTGGCGGACCTGCGCCCGGCACTGGGAGCGGATCTATCAGAGGCCGTGGTTCTGCGGCGGGGCGATGTGGGTCTTCGCCGACTACTCCGCGAAGGGCACCTACCGCACCCGCGGCTGCGTCGACGACGCCCGCATCCCTTACGAGAGCTACCGTTTTTTTCAGAGCCAGTGGTCCGATGAACCCATGGTGCATCTGTGCGGCCACTGGTCGTCGATGGATGGGGATGATTCGGCGCGGCAAGTCGTGGTGTTCTCCAACTGCCCGGAGGTGGCGGTGCTGCTCAACGGGCGCGAGCTGGGCCCCGGCAAGCGTGTCGCGGATGAGTACCCGCACCTGCCCCGCCCGCCGGTAATCTGGTCCGTGCCGTGGGAGCCGGGCACGCTCAAGGCGATAGGTCGACGCGATGGCATGCAGGTGACCGATCAGCGTGTGACCGAAGGCCCGCCGAGGCAGGTGGTCTTGCAAGCTGAGCCGGAGGAGTTGAATGCTGGTGCGCAGGACGTGTCGTTTATCACTGCCCGCGTCACCGATGCCGCGGGCCATCGCTGCTACCACGCCTTCGGGCCAATGAGCCTGCGCGTCGGCGGCGGCGCCTCGCTCGCCGGCCCGCCGACCAGGCAGGTCCGCGGTGGCATTGTCGGGTTCGCGATCCGCGCGAATGGCCAGCCCAACCCGGCGCAGATCGACGCCGTTTTTGACGCGCTGCCCCCCACATCGTTGCGGGTCCGGACCCGCCCGCTTCATCAGCGTTTTCCTGCGGATTAACCTGCTCAAGCCCGCCGAAGCGAGGAGCTTCGGTGGGGTATCTGGCGGGATTCAGAGATCGGGTGACCCATCGCAAAGCCGCCCACCCGCCCATCGACGCGGTGGGGCTCGGCCATGGTTTGGTGCCCCGTGCGTGACGACGAAATATCTACCTACCATGTAAAAATATGGTTGACACACGGCGCATCATGCGATAGTTTCGTGGCGATGGGTCGTTTCACACGCCAACCCGTCCCGCGAAGTACCTTCCGGTGGCGGGGCGTCAATCCAGGCGGGATGGTTCGCGCGACCGTCCCGGCAGCCTGTCAGGCACCTCTCGCAACCTGAAGATGCCATCACTCTTGCAAGGCCAAGCCGCGATGAATCAAACAACGCAAACGGTCACCCCCGATCAGCAATCTCCCGCGTCCGACGACGTTGCGGGGATTGAGCGGCTTAGCGCGGCGTACCGCAGCGTAACCGACCAGTTGGGTCGGGTGATTGTGGGTCAGGAGGAGGTGGTGGAGGAGTTGATGGTGGCGATCTTCGCCAAGGGCCACGCGTTGCTGGTGGGCGTGCCGGGTCTGGCCAAGACTTTGCTGGTTTCGTCGCTGGCCAAGACGCTGTCGCTGAGTTTCAAGCGGATCCAGTTCACGCCGGACCTGATGCCTTCGGATATCACGGGCACGGAGATCCTGCAGGACGACCCGCAGACGGGTCAGCGGCGGTTCATGTTCCTCAAGGGTCCGATCTTCTCGCACCTGGTGCTGGCCGACGAGATCAACCGCACGCCGCCCAAGACGCAGGCGGCGTTGCTGGAGGCGATGCAGGAGAAGACGATCTCGGCCGGTGGAGAAGACTTCGTGCTCGATGCGCCGTTCTTCGTGCTGGCGACGCAGAACCCGATCGAGCAGGAGGGGACGTACCCGCTGCCCGAGGCGCAGCTCGACCGTTTCATGTTCAACATCAAGGTGGATTACCCGCAGCGTGATGATGAGCTGGAGATCATGCGGCGGGTGACCGGCACGGACCCGGTGGACCTGGAGCCGGTGCTGGAGCGTCAGGCGATCCTGGACCTGCAGGCGCTGGTGCGTCGCGTGCCGGTGCCGGACCATGTGTATCAGTACGCGTTGTCGCTGGTGCGGGCGACGCGCAAGGGCACGGAGGAAGCGCCGGACTTTGCGGCGGACTGGCTGGCGTACGGCGCCGGGCCGCGGGCGAGCCTGAACCTGATCCTGGCGGGCAAGTCGCGTGCGGCGTTGCGGGGCCGTTTCCATGTGAGCATCGAAGACATCCAGGTGGTCGCGCTGCCGGTGCTGCGTCACCGCATCGTCCCCAGCTTCGCGGCGCAGAGCGAAGGGCTCGATGCCGACGCGATCATCCAGCGGCTGATGGAAGCGATCCCGGCCGACGATCGGCTCTACGACAAGGCATGACAAGGTGATGGGGTGACAGGGTGACACGGTGATTGGGTGTGGTTCACCTTGTCACCGCTTCGCCTTGCCACCGCGTCATCCACTCCCCTGGAACAGGCATGGCCAAGCGTATGACCGACAACCCGACCGCCGGCCGTTACCTGCGGCCGGGCACGCTCCAGCGGCTTAAGCCGTTGGATCTGGTCGCGCGTGAGTTGGTGGAGGGCTTGCGGGTGGGGGCGCACAAGAGCCCGCTCAAGGGTTTTTCCACGGAGTTTGCGCAGCACCGGCCGTACGTCCCCGGCGACACGCTCAAGCACATCGACTGGCGGGTGTACGGCCGCAGCGGGCGTTACTACATCAAGCTCTACGAGGCGGAGACGAACTTCGAGTCGATGCTGTTGCTGGATGCGAGCCGTTCGATGCACTTTGCCGGCGGCGGGATCGAGGGCCTGAGCAAGCTTGAGTATGCGAAGTATCTGGCCGCGGCGCTGGCGTACCTGGTGGTCGATCAGCGTGACGCGGTGGGCCTGGGCGTGTTCGACAGCGAGCTGCGCCATTACCTGCCGCCCAGCTCCAGCGAGGCGGCGGTGCGGAACCTCGCCGGGCTGCTTGAAGACGTCAAGCCCGTGCCCGGGACGGATGTGTCGAGCATCCTGCACGCGTTTGCCCGGCGGCTCAAGCGTCGCGGCATCGTCATCCTCTTCTCCGACCTGCTCGGGCAGGAGGCCACGCTGGCCAAGGGTCTGGAGCACCTGCGCCACCGCGGGCAGAACGTGATCGTCTTCCACGTGATGGACGGGCACGAGCTGAGCTTCCCGTTCAGCGGCAACACGCGGTTCCGCGACCTGGAGGGCGACGAGCAGCTCAAGGCCGACCCGCGCCGCATCCGCGCCGCGTACCTCAAGGAGCTTGATGCCTTCCTGGACCGTGTGCGGCTCACGTGCGAGAAGGCGAAGGTGGATTATGTGTTGGCCGACACGTCCCGGCCGATCGACGCGCTGCTGGCCGGCTACCTGGTCGGGCGTGCGGAGGGAAGGTGAGCGCGATGTGTACCCCGCGAAGCTTGATGCGTAACGACCCGAACCGCCCCCTGCGTGCGGCCATGACGCTGGCGCTGGCGGTGTTGTTGACGGGCCCTGCGATGGCCGATGCGCCGGTGGTGCGGGGCACGGCACAGACGCGGCAGGATCGGCGGGGCGGCGAGCTGGCGTTCGAGGAAGCGGGCCTGCGTGTGGGTGCAAACCTCTTGGCATGGGAGGCGTTGTTGACGCTCAGGCTCGATCATCTGCCGCGCCTGCCGCCACCCGCGCCGCACCGGGTGCATCTGGCGGGGGCGGTGGCGGGGGCCGAGAGCTGGCCGGGCCGTG
>CAZTLX010000140.1:0-11757 GCA_964614575.1 uncultured Phycisphaeraceae bacterium
TCCGGCGGCCCTTCAGGAACCGATGACCTGCATCAAGCCGTGCGCACCGCTGTCATCAATAAGCGGGCAGGCGGAATGGGGTTGATTTCCGGGCGTAAGTCATTCCAGAAACCGATGGTTGAAGGCATCGAATTGCTGAATGCGATTCAGGATGTGTATTTGTCGGAGAAGGTGACGGTTGCTTGATGTAACAGAACTTCGCCATCACAACATCCGTTTGAGAAAGCGTCCGGTAAGCGGCAGAATGTTTTGCCCGACACTGGCTTCCTCCAACGCATCTATGTATTCGTCGCGCAATTCTATTGGAACGACCGTCCGCGGATGGTCGTCGGCTGCCATCGTGGCATTCATCGAGAAACGCCCGCAACGTCCGTTGCCGTGAATTTCGCTAAACGACCAGTGCAGAACGCGGATGAGTTCAAACCGCCCGGTCAAACCTTCACCCAAACCCTGCTGCATCAGGAATTAGGCTGACCCCAATAGCACCACATGCAGGTTGGTTTGGTTGGCAGTGTCCTCATCCCAGAGCATTTTGACGACCTCTGACGAGCGTGGGATTTCTTGTATCTCGTCCAGCACTAACAAGGTAGGTTGTTGGGCAGCCATAATCCTTGCCAACTGCCATTGCCGCACTATTCACTGCGCATCAGGCGCGGCGGGTAAATCGGCACTGGCGTAGTGTGACTCACCGGTGAAGCCGCCATTGCCCCACGCGCCAAACCGATACTCAGCCACCCGTAAGATTCCGCGCTTATACCTTCACGCTCACAGCCGCGTGTAAATCGCAGGCCCTTCCTTGACCTCCAACGGCGGAAATAGCGGTTCCCAGCAGATCGCCAACTCCGGCAACGTGACGGAGGGGAGCTCCCCCACCGTTTCGACGACGCGATAGTGCTCGTACAAATGCTGATCCGGCTTAAGTTCCCAGACGTACACGAGGCGATCGGCGGGATGCACGGCCCAGTATTCGCGCACCCCGAACGCGGCGTACAGGCGCAGTTTGCGGATGAGATCCTTCGAGGCGGTGGACGGCGACAGCACCTCGATCACCCAATCGGGCGCGCCGCGACAGCCCTTGGCGTCGATCTTGCCGGGGTCGCAAATCACGCTGATATCAGGCTGCAATACCGTGGCGATGTCATCGTCTGCGACGCCCGGCTTCGGGAGACGGATATCGAACGGGGCGACGAAAGCCTCGCAAGGTTTGTCACGCAAGTGGGTATGAATCTGCGCGAACAGCTCGCCGACGATCCGCTGATGCTGGGTCGTCGGCGCGACCATGGCGATCGCTTCACCTTCGAGCAGTTCGTAGCGCTCCTCCTCGGGCCACTGGGCGTAGTCCTTGTAGGTGTAGCGCTGTTTCGGGTCGAGATTTTTCGCCTGCATATTCGAGCACCTCCGCTTTCGGCAGATTTTAGCCCGAATGATTCACCGTGGAGGCGCAATGAACGCGAAAAGCGGAGAAATCCTCGCCAACGTCATTCCAAGGTTGGTTGGTTGTTTGTAGCGAAGAAAACCGGTGCGAAGCGCGACGAAGGGACGCGGGTGTCCGGCATGGCGAACACGGTGGGTTTGCCGCTGTCGGGCTGTTCGCGGATCTGGATGTCGAGGGGCCGCAGCGCATCTCCGTTCGTTCAAAACGTCCCCCGCTTTTGCTCCGTACAACAGCATGCGACTATCCGTCGCCACCGAGTTTCGTCCCCGCGCGTGCCAGCGGTCGATAGCCCGGCGAAAACCCAAATAACCGACGCATCCCATGATTTTCTCCGAGGAAGATTTGCTGGAGATCTTTTCGGCCGACGCGATCGCGGCCGCCAAGAGCTACGTCGATCAAGCATCGACGCCAAACGTTCAACGCGAGGGCGAAGTAATATCGTCGCTGGTGCGCACGCAGGCCGCTCCGGCGAAGCCGTTCCGGGTGTATATCCGCGTGCTGAGCACCCCTCGGGGTGGGGTCGAATTCCACGGTGAATGCAGCTGCCACACCGGGCGCAATTGCAGCCACGTATTATTGGTGCTGCTGGCTGCGCTGGCGGCAGAAACCAGCGCGGGTACAACCGCCGTCACCGGCCACGCCGCGTCGACCTCGGGCAGCCATCCGGTTCCCGGCCCGCAGCTGATCTATATTCTCGACCAAGCGGATTCGCTCGGGTGGGCGGGGGCGCTGAAAGTCAGCCTGTATACCGCGCGCAGGCTGGCCGCCGGCGGTTTCGGCCGAACCGCCGCGTTTCGCGTGAGCGAAGCCGTGCTGCGTCAACCGCCGGGATTCATCGACGCGAACGACCGGAAAATCCTGAACCTGCTGCCGCGCGACGGCGACGGCACCACCGCCCCCCTGCCCGCTTCGGCCCGCGGCCTCGCGATTCTCGAACACGTGCTCGCCAGCGGTCGTTGCTTCCATCAGGCGCCCTCCGCCACGCCGTTAGCGTTGGGCGAGACCCGTCAAGCCACCGCGGACTGGACCCTGGATGAACCGGGCAACCAATCGTTCACGCTGCGTTGCGATTCGCCCGCCACGACGCTGTTCCTGCGCCCCGCGCCGTGTTATCTCGACCAGGCCAGCGATACCGTTGGACGATTGAAAACAGCGCTGCCCGATTCAGTGTTGTCGATGCTCGCCGACCAGCCGCCCGTCGCCCCGGAAGCCGTGGCTCAGACACGGGCGCACCTCGCGCTCCAGTTTCCCGGTCTGCCGCTGCCGGAGCTGGCCGAACTGACGATCGAGTCGGTTGACCCCGATCAACCCGTCCCGCGTCTGCGGCTTTACCGACCCGATACGGCGGCCCCATTGCACGGCGATCTCAGTTTCGACTACGCCGGGATCACCCTCACGCGCGATAGCCGCACGAGAATCCGGCGCGGCAACCGTGTGTTCGATGTCAAACGCAATGCCGGTTGGGAAGAACACTGCCGCGCGCGGCTCGCACAGGCGGGGTTATCCCCCGAGATCACAGACCCCCGATGGACCTTTGCCACCTCGGTCGGGCCGGCGCACGAACAGCGGTTTCTGCTGCTGGAGCTGCCGCGCCTGTTGAGCGAAGGCTGGAACGTCGAAACCGCGACAGAGCTCGGCATCCGCCTCGCCGAAGCCGACGGCTGGTACGGCGAACTGAAGCCCGGGCAGTCGCAGGATGGGTTCGAGCTGGACCTCGGCATCAGTATCGATGGCAAACGAATTCCGCTGCTGCCGGCGCTGGTGACGCTGATCGAAGCCATGCCCGAGTTGCTCTCGCGGCAGGGACTCGCGGCGCTGGATGGCGAAACGCGGCTTCACGCACCGCTCGCGGATGGCCGGCTGATTCCACTGCCGGTGAAAAAGCTGCGCCGCGTGCTGGAAACACTGGTCGAACTCGTCGAGCCCGACGCACTGAATAAATCGGGCCGAATGGTCATGAACCGCTGGCAAGCCGCCAGTCTGGCCGAGCTGGAAGCCGACGATGACGCGGCCGGATGGCGCTGGGACGGCGACGAACATTGGCGCGAACTGGCGGACCGATTGCGCCGCATCGACGCCATTCCCGCCGTCGATCCACCGCAAGGCCTGAACGCGACGCTGCGGCGCTATCAGCAGCACGGTCTCGACTGGCTGCAATTCCTGAGCGAATTCGGTTTCGCCGGCATTCTCGCCGACGACATGGGCCTTGGTAAAACCTTGCAAACCCTGGCCCACATCCTGCTCGAAAAAGAGCGCGGCCGATCGAGCGCACCCTGCCTGATCGTTGCGCCCACCAGCCTGCTATACAATTGGCGCAGCGAGGCGAAACGCTTCGCGCCGGATCTGAAAACCCTGATCCTGCACGGCCCCCAACGGAGCGACGCGTTCGACCGCATCGCGCGGCACGATCTCGTCATTACCAGCTATGGCTTGCTGTTGCGCGACGAAGCCGAGCATACGCGGCAACGTTATCACCTGCTCGTGCTCGACGAGGCACAGACCATGGAATACTGGCTGGTGCATCCGATGGACCGCGTCGTCACCATTTACCGCCTGCTCGGCGCGGAATACGGCAAGCCCGACGTACAGGAACTCTCCGGCGAAACCGCGATCGGCGTACTTCCGGGTGTCGTCATCGCCTGGGATGCGCTGGCGGCGCGGTTGCCGAAGCCGGAGTATTGAAGCGCGCTGGGAGCGGCGCCCTTACTCTAACAGCGCGTCGGACTCATTCCTCCGGTCGAATCCTTGCTCCCGTTCAGACCCGATCCAAGTTGGAAATAAGGGCACCCTGACTTCAGCCATCCGCCTTCGCGAGCAACGTCTTCACCGCGACGACTTCAAGCCTCTCCGCCGACCATACTTTTCCGATCGACTCGCGGATGACGTCCATGCGACGAGCTTCTTTGCCCAGGGAGTCGATCATTCGGACCGGAAAATCCACGTTCACTCGCCCGTGTGCCCGATTGGGACACTTCGCGTTGGACAGAAAGCCTCTCGCTTGCATGGATCGCGACCTCGGTTTCACGTGCCCTCCGGACTGAGTTAACCGGCGCTTGTGTGACGATGAAACACTCTGTTCCACGCCGCCAGCGCGACGGGCATCGAATCGAACACTCCGTACCACGCTCGGCATATCAGCTACTTGCAGTGATTAAATCCTGCCAACCGGCATGGTGTTTGCTAGAGGCTAATCGATGAAGTTCACGCAATCACCACCGGAGGAGCGATGGATATCACCCGACGCCAGTTCTTCAAGATCTGCGCGGCCGGTGTGGGCGGGTCCAGCCTGGCGTTGATGGGCTTTTCGCCCACCGCGGCGCTGGCCGAGGTTAGAGCCTTCAAGCTCGCCCGCACCACCGAAACCCGCAGCACCTGTCCGTATTGCTCGGTCAGTTGTGGTTTGATCATTTATAGCCTCGGTAGCAAGGCGAAGAACGCCAAGTCCGAGATCATCCATATCGAGGGCGATCCGGACCATCCGGTGAATCGCGGCACGCTGTGTCCGAAAGGGGCCGGCCTGCTCGATTTCGTGCAGAGCGAAAATCGGCTGAAGTTCCCCGAGTACCGCGCGGCGGGCGCGACGGAATGGCAGCGGATTTCCTGGGATGAAGCCTTCACCCGCGTCGCCAAACACATGAAGGCGGATCGCGATGCGAACTTCATCACCACCAACGCCAACGGCGTGACGGTCAACCGCTGGAACACCACAGGGATCCTGGCCAGCAGTGCTGCGAGCAACGAGGCCGGCTATCTCACCGTGAAGGTGGGACGGGGTCTCGGCATGGTGGGCATCGACACCCAAGCGAGGATCTGACACGCCCCGACGGTGGCAAGTCTTGCCCCGACGTTCGGCCGTGGCGCCATGACCAATCACTGGGTCGACATCAAGAATGCCGATCTCGTGCTCATCATGGGCGGCAACGCCGCCGAAGCACACCCGTGTGGATTCAAATGGGTCACCGAGGCCAAGCAGCACCGCAAGGCGCGGCTGATCGTGGTCGACCCGCGTTTCACCCGTTCGGCCGCGGTGTCCGATGTCTACGCGCCGTTGCGAGTGGGCTCCGACCTCGCGTTCCTCGGCGGGTTGATCAACTATCTGCTCGCCAACGACAAGCTTCACCACGATTATGTCCGCCAGTACACCAACGCGACCTTCCTGGTACGCGATGACTATGAGTTCACGGACGGCATCTTCTCGGGCTACAACGACGAGAAGCGGAGTTACGCCCGCGACAGCTGGGACTACCAGCTCGGCGACGACGGCTTCGTCAAGGTTGACGAGTCGATGCAGGATCCACGCTGCGTCTACCAGTTGATGAAGGCGCACTACAGCCGTTACACCCCGGAAGTGGTCAATCAAATCTGCGGCACGCCGAAGGATGCGTTCCTGCGGATCGCCGAGATGATCGGTGACACGTCAAGTCCCGACAAGGTGATGACGATCCTCTACGCGCTCGGCTGGACCCAGCACACCACGGGCTCGCAGACGATCCGTGCGATGGCGATGGTGCAACTTCTGCTCGGCAACATGGGCCGCGCCGGTGGCGGCGTCAACGCGCTGCGCGGACACGCCAACGTGCAAGGCATCACCGACATGTGTCTGTACTCGGACAACCTGCCCGGCTACGTCGGCGCCCCCACCGACGCCGACCCGACCCGCGAGGTGTACCTGACCAAACGCACCGGCAAACCGCTGCGCCCGGGGCAAATGGCGTTCACCCAGAACTTCCCGAAATGGCACACGAGCTTGATGAAGGCCTGGTACGGCAACGCGGCGACCGCCGAGAACGACTTCAGCTACGACTGGCTGCCAAAAAAGGACGCCGCCTACGACGTGCTGGCGATGTTCGAGCTGATGCACAAGGGCAAGATGAACGGCTTCATCTGCCAGGGCTTCAACCCGCTGGCGGCGGTCTCCTGCGTGCAAAAGGTCGGCGAAAGCCTGTCGAAACTGAAGTACCTCGTGGTGATCGACCCGCTGGTGACCGAAACCTCGGAATTCTGGCGCGACTTCGGCGACTACAATGACGTCGACCCGGCCAGCATTCAGACCGAGGTGTTTCGGTTACCGGCGACCTGTTTCGCCGAGGACACCGGCTCCTACACCAATTCCGGTCGCGTGCTGCAATGGCACTGGGCCGCCGCGCCACCGCCCGGCGAGGCGAAGACCGACATCGACATCCTCTCGGGCCTCTTCAACAAGCTGCGCGCGATGTACCAGAAGGACGGCGGCGCCTTCCCCGATCCGGTGCTGAACCTGACCTGGAATTACGGCAACCCGCTCACGCCAGCGCCCGAGGACATCGCCCGCGAGTTCTCCGGCAAGGCGCTCGCGGACCTCACCGACCCGAAGGACGCAACCAAGGTGCTGGTCAAGGCGGGCGAGCAGCTCGCCGGATTCGGGCAATTGCGCGATGACGGCTCCACCGCGGCCGGCAACTGGCTCTATTGCGGCTCGTGGTCGCAGGCCGGCAACCTGATGGCGCGCCGCGAAACGAGCGACCCGTCCGGCCTCGGGGTCTACCCGAACTGGGGTTACTCGTGGCCCGCCAACCGGCGCGTGCTCTACAACCGCGCCGGTTGCGACCCCGCCGGCAAGCCCTGGGACGGCAAGCGCAAACTCATCGCCTGGGACGGCGCGAAGTGGGCGGGCAACGACGTTCCGGACATGCGGCCCGACGCCGCGCCGGAACAGAATGTTGGGCCGTTCATCATGCTGCCCGACGGCGTGGGCCATCTGTTCGCACTGAAGGGCATGGCCGAAGGGCCGTTCCCCGAGCACTACGAGCCGTTCGAGACCCCGCTCGGCCTCAATCCGCTGCACCCGAAGAATCCCAGGGCGACCAGCAACCCGGCGGCGCGGATCTATAAGACCGACCTTGAACAACTCGGCAAGGTGGACAAGTTCCCCTACGCGGCGACGACCTACCGGCTCACCGAGCACCAGCACTTCTGGACCAAGAACGTGCTCTCGACCTCGATCATGCAACCCTCGCAATTCGTCGAGATCGACGAGGAACTGGCAAAGACCAAGGGGATCGCGAACGGCGACCGGGTCAAGGTCGTTTCCAACCGCGGCGCGGTGTGGGCCACGGCGGTCGTCACCAAACGCATGCGCGCGCTCGACGTCAACGGCCAGCGCGTGCACACGGTCGGGGTGCCCATTCACTGGGGTTTCGTCGGGGTCGCGAACAAGGGTTACCTCGCGAATCGGTTGACGCCGTTCGTCGGCGACGCCAACTCGCAGACGCCCGAGTACAAGGCCTTTCTGGTCGATCTCATAAAGGTGTGAGGGAGGTGGAACATGGCACTGCAATCACTTGATATCAAAGCCCGTTCCGCCACCACCACGGCGCCGCCGGGGGTGCGGCAAACGCTGCCGGTCGCGAAGTTGATCGACATCTCCAAGTGCATCGGCTGCAAGGCCTGCCAGGTCGCCTGCATGCAATGGAACGACCTGCGCCCCGACCTCGGTAGCAATGTTGGCGTCTACGAGAATCCCTCGGATCTCGACGACCGGATGTGGACCTTGATGCGGTTCTACGAGGTTGAACCGGAACCCAACCGGCTCGAATGGCTGATCCGCAAGGACGGCTGCATGCACTGCGCGGATCCGGGCTGCCTCAGGGCCTGCCCGGCGCCCGGCGCGATCGTGCAATACAGCAACGGCATCGTCGATTTTCACCAGGAAAACTGCATCGGCTGCGGCTACTGCATCACCGGCTGCCCGTTCGACATTCCGCGCATCTCGCAAAAAGACCACAAGGCCTACAAATGCACGCTGTGCTCCGACCGCGTGGCCGTGGGCCTCGAACCGGCCTGCGTGAAAACCTGCCCGACCGGCGCGATCACCTTCGGCAGCAAGGACGACATGATCCATTACGCCGAGGACCGCGTGGTCGACCTCAAGGAACGCGGCTTCCAGAAGGCGGCGCTCTACGATCCACCGGGCGTCGGCGGCACGCACGTGATGTACGTGCTGCAACACGCCGACCAGCCGGAGTTGTACGAGCTGCCGAAGGATCCCGAGGTGAGCCCACTGGTCGAGTTCTGGAAAGGCATCGCCAAGCCGCTCGCCACCGCCGGCATGGCGCTGGTCGCATTGACCAGCCTGTTCCACTACGTGATGAAAGGCCCGAATGAAGTCTCGAAAGAGATCGAAAAAGAGGAGGAAGACGCATGAGACGCGATCCCAGAGACTTGGTTCGCTACACCGCGGGCGAGCGCGCAATCCATTGGGTGGTCGGCATCAGCTTCATTCTGCTTGGCCTTTCGGGCCTCGCGCTGTTTCATCCTGCGTTCTGGCCGCTGACGATGCTGTTCGGCGGCGGCACCTGGACCCGCATCCTGCACCCGTTCGTCGGCATCGTCCTCACCGCGGCGTTTATCGCGATGTTTTTCCGTTTCGCGCGCCTCAACACGATGCGTGCGGTGGACTGGCAATGGCTGCGGCGCGTGCGCGAGATGTTCGCGGGCAGCGACCACACGATGCCCGAGCAAGGCAAGTACAACGGCGGGCAAAAGCTGATGTTCTGGTTGCTCGCGGTGTGCGTGGTGATACTGCTGGTCTCTGGGCTCGTGATGTGGCGCAGCTATTTCAGCTTCCCGGTTGACGCGATTCGCCTCGCCTCACTGCTCCACGCGCTGACGGCAGTGGTCATGATCTGCCTGATTTTCGTCCATGTGTATGCCGCGATCTGGGTAAAAGGCACGGTCCGCGCGATGTGGTATGGCACCGTCACCCGCGCCTGGGCTAAACAGCACCATCGCGCGTGGTTCAAGGACGTCACCCGTTCCAACGGTTGACATCGGCGTTACCGGCGACGGCAACGACGGTGGTCGTCGCCGGTATTTTGTTTGATTTCAACAAGACCTGCCCCTGATCATCAGGCAGGATGGGGCCGCCGCACACGAGCCCGTGCCGAGACCAAACCACGACCGCGCAAAGGCCGTTTCGCTGAGCGCGACCCAACGCGATCAATCGCGGTTTGCCTAACGGGTTGACCTTCCACCCCCGCTCACCTAGAAGTATTAATAATCAACAACGGTAAATCGCGATGCAAAAACTCCTGCAACCCGGCGAGATTGAAGCCACCGCCAGCGCGATCCCGGAATTGCGGTTGCCGACCGCCGATTTGTTCGCGCGGCGCGCCAAACGACTGCGGCAGCTTGCCCGGGGACACAGCTTGGCGGACTACCTTGATTTCGTCGCCGCGATCGCCGAGGCGCAGGACGCTGAGCTGCGCCGGATTCCCGAAGCCGCGTTACCCGACGAATCGTATTTCGAGCATTGCCGCGCCCACGGATTTCCCCCGCTCGGTCCAATTGGATTCAAGCGCGATGACCTCTGGCGGCAGGTATTGTCGAATTTGATCGACGCCGTGCACGACCAGGCCCCCGTCGTCACGCGCACCGTATTCGCCCGCCTGCGCGCGGCCGACACCCCCTGGCTCGACGTCGAGGCCGATCGACTGTTGGCGTGCGAATTCGCCCGGCTCGATCTCGCCGCGGCACCGCTCATCGGCGCCGCCGTTCAAGTCGCGTGGACCGACCTCGCCCGCCGCCTCGATCCCACGCGACTCGAACACACCCAGGGCGCGAAACTCTGCCCGGTGTGCGGCTCGCACCCGGTCGCCTCGGTGATTCGCATCGGCGGCGAGGAAAACGGCCTGCGCTATCTGAGTTGCACTCTCTGCGGCAGCGAATGGCACGAAGTCCGCGCCAAGTGCAGCCATTGCGGCAACGCCCGGGACCTCGCGTACTACTCGATCGAAGGCCATAACGGCGCCGTCCGCGCGGAACATTGCCCCGCCTGCGACAGCTACCTGAAAGTCATCAACCTCGAAAAGGATCCCGAAGCCGAACCCCTCGCCGACGACCTCGCCAGCCTCGCCCTGGACCTGCTGATGGAAAACAAGGCCGCCGGACGCAGCGGCGTGAATTACTTCATGTTGCCGGGTGAAGCCGAGGCCGTCGCCTGAGCGGCTTGTAGGCTTACCGGCTTCGCAAATCTCGAATGCGAGAAAATTTGCTGACATACGGCGAAGGGCAATTCATCCACTGAACCACAACAAGACCATGTTGCCACTTCCGTCTTTGCGCACCCTGCTACGGTCGCTGGGCATCACATGGTTGTGCTGTTTCGGTACCGTCCGCGCCGACGAAATAGCGCTGCATCTGGGCAACGGCACGGGCTATCGCCATGCGATGCTGTCCTTCGAGTCCCCTGCTCTTTGGCATCCCCAGTTGTTCCAGCGCACGGTCGAGATCGCGCTAGAGGGCTCGCTAGGGCGCGCCTTGCCCCCGTCCGGCGCCGCGCACGACGCCCTGTGGCACATCGGCATGACCACCCTGGTCCGCTACCCGCTGATGCCTGCCACCCGCGTCGAATACGGATTCGGCGCCAACGTCTTTTCCGGCACGACGCTCGGCGACAAGGACATCTCCACCGGACTCCAGTTCGGCAACTCCCTGGGCATCCTGCACCATTTTCCCGGCACGCACTGGAGCACCGGCCTGCGTTTCACCCATTACTCCAACGCCGGCATCGAGACCCCCAACCCCGGACAGGACTACCTACACCTGCGCATCGGCTACGCGTTCAAGTCGCACCAGAATCCGGCTCGGGCGCTGCGATGACGCCGCAATTCGACCGGCGGCCCGGCACGACCGATACTCCTGCGCAAATGCTGACCCGCGATATACGTGATCGCTCGAACCCCGCCCCAAGCTGTTCCATACTGCGTCTATGTGTCGACCTAACCCGGTAAACTGAAATGGCATTGGCGGCCAGATCCGAAACCAACCTCTACGAACAGCTCCTCGCGCTCCCCGACCGTCTCGTGGGCGAAATCCTCGGCGGCCAGCTCCATACGCAACCGCGCCCCTCGGGTCGCACGCCATCGCCGGATCCTCCCTCGGCGCGGAGATTCTCGGGCCGTACCAGCAAGGCCGAGGTGGGCCGGGTGGATGGTGGATCATCGACGAGCCCGAGATCCACTTCGTCCGCGACACCGAAGTCGCCGTAACCGCCATCGCCGGCTGGCGCCGCGCGCGCATGCCCCACGTGCCGCGCGATCATCGCTTCGAAATCATGCCCGATTGGGTCTGCGAGATACTCTCCCCCGGCACCGCGCGCAAGGACCGCGCCATCAAGATGCCGCTATACGCACGGCACGGCATCGCCCACCTCTGGCTCGTCGATCCGCTCGAACGCACCCTCGAAGCCTACGGCCTGGAACAAGGCCGCTGGGTTGTACTCGGCGTGTTCAAGGACGACGATATCGTCAGCGTAGCCCCGTTTACGGAAATCGCTTTGCAAC
>CAZTLX010000141.1:0-11684 GCA_964614575.1 uncultured Phycisphaeraceae bacterium
CGTGATGCCTCACTTTTGCTTACCCGGTGTTGCGCTTCGGAATTGAATCTGCCATGCATTATACGTCGTCTGCCTTACCGCTTCGACGATCTTGCGGGCGTGGGGGAGCATTTCCTGCTCGAGGGTGCGGTTGTAGGGGGCGGGGACGTCGTCGTTGTTGACGCGGGCGATGCGGTTGTCCAGGTCGTCGAAGCACCGCTCGTACACCTGCGAGGCGACCTCCGAGGCGACCGAGGCGAAGGGCCAGCTCTGATCGACCACGACGCAGTAGTTGGTCTTGCGGACCGAGTTGGCGATGGTGTCGATGTCGAGCGGGCGGTAGGTGCGGACGTCGATGACTTCGAGGTCGATGCCTTCTTTTTCCAGGGCCTCGGCCGCTTCGAGCGCGAAGTGGACCGGCCGGCCGGCGGAGATGACGGTGCAGTCGCTGCCGGGCTTCACGACGTTGGCGACGCCGAAGGGGATGGCAAAGTCGTCGTCCTCTTCGAAGGTCGGCGGGGCCCAGTAGCTCTCGGGCTTTGAGGCGTCGGTGAGGTAGCGGGAGAAGTCTTTTTCGCCGCGGCTGCCCATGCCGAGCATGCGTTCGGATTCGAGGAAGAAGACGGGGTCTTGTTCGCGGATGGCGGTCTTGAGCAGGCCTTTGGCCTCGCGCGGGGTGGAGGGCACGGCCAGCTTGAGGCCGGGCACGTGGCTGAACAGCGACTCGACGCACCAGCTATGGGTTGAGCCGAGCTGCCCGCCCGCGCCGTTGTTGCCACGGAACACGATGGGCACGCCGAACTGGCTGCCGGACATGTAGAGCATCTTGGGGGCGTTATTGATGATCTGGTCCGCGGCGACGAGGCAGAAGGACCAGCTCATGAACTCGATGATGGGGCGCAGCCCGTACATCGCCGCGCCGATACCCAGCCCGGCGAAGGCGGTCTCGCTGATCGGCGAATCGACGATGCGGCGTGGGCCGAACTCATCGAGCATGCCCTGCGAGACTTTGTAAGCGCCGTTGTACTCGGCGACTTCTTCGCCCATGAGGAAGATGCGATCGTCCTTGCGCATCTCCTCCTGCATCGCTTCGCGGAGGGCTTCACGGTATTGGATCTTGCGGTCGGTGGTGGTGGTCATATCGGATTGCTCGTCTGATTAATCGCGAAGCCGCGAGAGGCGGGGCAAGCTCACATCCCAAACATCAGGAAGATAAACAGCAAAGGTCCGGCGCAGCCGGCGAGGAGGAAGACGACGAGGAACACGACCCACAGCGGGGCGCGGTCTTTTTCGTTGGTCGGGTCGGGCGGGTCATGGCGGGGGTCGGGCATGGGTTCACATGAACACCTTGTTCAGGGGCATCTCCAGGCCGGGGTACACGGCGGGGTTGACGGTCGCGTCGTCGCCTTGGGCGTGGAACTCGGGCTCGTAGCGGCCGTCGATGAGGCGCCAGCCGCGGAACGTCTTGTCGTAGGCGTTGACGATCCAGTAATGGGGGACGCCGAACGCGGCGTAGTCGCGGAATTTTTCGATCTCGTCGTTGGCCTCGTGGCCGAGGCTGATGGACTCGATGACGACGGTGGGCGGGACGACGATGACGCCGAAGGGGTGCGCGCCCGGGCGGAGCTGGGCCTGCACGCGTTCCTGGCGGATCATGTCGTCGGGCATGAGGACCAGGCCGTCGACACGGTAGCGGGTGTTGGAGCTGACTTGCAGGTCAATCTCACCGATGCCGACGGAGGCCTTGATCTCGCGTTGGTCGAAGTAGTTCCGCAGCAGCTGTGCGAGCACCGAGAGCGGCTGGCCGTGCGTGAATTGCATCGGTGGCATTTGGGCGATCACCCCGTGAATGAGTTCATAGTGTCCGCCGCCCCACGCGTGATCGAACGGCGGGCGGTCGAGGTCCGCGCACGTCCAGCCCGACGAGCCGGGCACCAGTTTTCGGGTTGTTTCGGCGTGGGAGACCATGGGTTCTTGAATGATGAATGACGAAACCAGAAAGACGAAACTGGAACATACCGTTCCATGCTTGATTCGTCATTCGGGTTTCGTCATTCGGATATTCAAAGCCGGGGCACTTCGTGCCACCCGCTAAACGGGGGGGGGCGTCATTCCCCGCTGTTGTCGTTGGTGATGATCGCGGGCAGGTCGCCGAGTTTGTACGGGCCGAAGGGGTTGGCGTACACGTCGGTGAACATCTCGTCCAGCGGCAGGTCCGGCGAGTTCTCGGCGAATTTCACGGCTTCCTTGGCGGTGTCCTTGGCCCGGGTGTCCAGCTCGTCGATCTGCTCCTGGGTGGCTTTGCCTTCTTCGATGAGCTGGTTGACCAGGCGGTTGATGCAATCGACTTCCTGGAACTGGCCGACCTCGTCCTTGGTGCGGTACTTCTGCGGGTCGGACATCGAGTGTCCCTGGTAGCGGTAGGTCTTGACGTTGACGAACGCCGGGCCGGGCGTGCGTCCCTCGGCCGAGTATTTAGGCAGGTCTTCGCGCTTGCCGGTTTGTTCGTTGTAGTTGATCGGCCGGGCGTTGCGGGTCTTTTTGACCTGCTCGGCGAAGCAGTCGTAGGTGGCCAGGACGTCGAGCCCGTCGCACTCGTCGTAACGCATGCCAAAGGCCTCGGCCTTGTGGCGGAGGTTGTCGCCCATGGCCGTGCCGCGGTTGATGTGCGTGCCCATCGAGTAGCCGTTGTTCTCGAGCACGAAGATGATGGGCAGGTTATAGACCGCGGCGAGGTTCATCGATTCGAGGAACCCGCCCTGGTTGAGCGCGCCGTCGCCGAGGTAGCAGA
This sequence comes from uncultured Phycisphaeraceae bacterium, assembly GCA_964614575.1. GTDB lineage: Bacteria > Planctomycetota > Phycisphaerae > Phycisphaerales > Phycisphaeraceae > JBGTLW01. The sequence goes on from CAZTLX010000141.1 coordinate 2,771, forward strand.
GGGTGACGGTGTCCTTGGCCTCGTACTGCTGCCCCCAGGCGATGCCCAGCCCGAGCGGGCACTGGCCGCCGACGATGGCGTGGCCGCCGTACATGTGGTTGTCACGGTCGAAGAAGTGCATCGACCCGCCCTTGCCCTTGGCGCAGCCGGTGACCTTGCCGAACATCTCGGCCATGGCGTAGTTGGGGTGCATGCCTTTGGCCAGCGCCAGGCCGTGGTCGCGGTAAGCGCCGATGACGGCGTCTTCTTTCCGGAGGGCGGCGATGGAGCCGACGGCGCAGGCCTCCTGCCCGATGTAGATGTGGCAGAACCCGCCGATCTTGGCCTGCTGGTAGGCCTGCATGGTGCGTTCCTCGAAGCGGCGGATGAGCATCATGTCGCCGAGGAGCTTGAGCAGGCGGTCGTTGCTCAGGGAGGCGGAGGGCTTGGCGGCGGTGGCAACCTCGGGGTCGTCGCCGGCGGTCTGGGCCTGGGCCTTCCGGGATGAGGTCGTGGCGGTGGTCATGGGCGGTTCTTTCGGTCGGTGGCGGGAGAGGCGGGCCGGGGTCGGTATCAAGACCGGCAGCCCGGACGCAAGACGGCCAGCGGCCGCGCCAAGCCCCCATCAGCCCCTCATCAGACGGCAACAAGCAGCCCCATTAGTTTAGGGGGCCGGGTGGGGGCCAGCAAGTATTACGCGCGGATGATGCCCCCCGGCGTTTAGCGGCGGGGCCTGCCCCGCGCTTGGCGGGCTCCCCACGCTGGGCGGGCTCCTACGCATCGCCCCGCGTCGCCGCTTCTGCCGTATCCCAGCGCATTGCCGCAAGACCGAGCGCGGGGCAGGCCCCGCCGCTAAACGCCGCAGCGCGCCAAGGCGATGCCGTTAATCGGGGGGGTTCCACGCCGCGGCGTGGTTTTGGCTACACTCCCGGCCTGAATATGGTTCCGCTTAGAACGCCCTTTTACCGCTGCCCGTTGCTGCTGCTGAGCCTGCTCGCGCTGGCCCTGCTCGCCTGCCCGGCCGGGGCGCAGGGGATCGACCCCGAAGACCGCCCCGTGGTCGAGGTGCGCGTGGAGGGGCTCAACCGGGTCAACGCCCAACTGGTCCGCAACCAGCTCCGGCAGAAGGCGGGCGAGCCTTACGACGCGGCGACGGTCGAGCAGGACATCGTGCGGATCACGTACCTGGGGCGGTTCTCGCGGGTGACCGCGGAGGTCGCCGAGGCGGCGGACCAGGCGGGGGTCATCCTCACCTACCGGGTGGTCGAGCACCCGCTGCTGCGGGGGGTGACGATCGCCGGGGCCAAGGCGGTTGATGAGATCAAGGTCCGCGATCTGCTGGTGCTGCGGACCGGCGACCCGGTGGACCCGTTCCTGCTGGAGCGTGGCAAGAAGCAGATCGTGGCCGAGTATCAGGACAAGGGCTACTTCACCGCGCACGTGAGGGTGGATGAGGACAAGCTTCGCGACGAGCAGTTGCTGGATGTGACGATCGTCGAGGGCCCGCGGGTGAAGGTGCGGGCGGTGGAATTCGAGGGCAATCAGACGTTCGAGAGCAGCGTGCTCAAGACCCGGGTGCGTTCCAAGACGTTCTTCCCGATCTTCCAGAAGGGCGCGTTGGACCGCACGCTGCTGGATCAGGACGCGGCGAGCATCCGCCTGTGGTACCAGGACCGCGGCTACCTCGACGCCCAGGCCGACCGCCGCATCGAGGTCTCGCCCGACGGCCAGTCCGCGGTGGTCATCTTCGTCATCGAGGAGGGCCGGCTCTACACCGTCGCCGATGTCCGGGTCACCGGCAACGTGATCTTCAGCACCGAGCAGATCAAGGCGGTGATGCCGCTGAACCCCGGCGACGTGTACTCCGGCGTCGCGCTCGACGAATCGCTGCAGGCGATCCGCGATATGTACGGCAAGCTGGGCTTCATCGACGCGGTCATCACCATCGACCGGCTCTTCGATCCCAAAGAGCCGCGGGTCGATCTGTCGGTCACCATCGAAGAGGGCACGCCCTCGATGGTCGGCAAGGTGACGGTCACCGGCAACGAGGTGACCCGCGGCAAGGTGATCCTCCGTCAGGTCCGCGGCATGGACCCCGGCCGACCCTTCGACCGCACCGGCGTCACCCAGACCGAACGCCGGCTCCAGAACAGCCCGCTCTTCGGCGAGGCCAACGTCACCATCCTCGGCCGGCCCGGCGACGAGGCCCGCGATGTGCTCATCGAGGTCCTCGAACAGAACACCGGCTCGATCAGCCTCGGCGCGGGCATCAGCTCCGACTCCGGCGTCATCGGCGCGATCGACGTCCTCCAACGCAACTTCGACATCGCCGACCCCCCCGAGAACCTCGGCGAGCTGTTCACCGGCCAGGCCTTCCGCGGCGCCGGGCAGACCTTCCAGCTCACCCTCCAGCCCGGCAACCAGACCAGCACCTACTCCGTCGGCTGGCGCGAGCCCTACCTCCTTGAATCCGACTACTTCACCGGCGCGAGCTTCCGCTACTTCACCCGCGACCGCAGCACCTACGACGAGGAACGCGTCGGCGCGTTCTTCGACATCGGCCAACGCTTCGGCGACGTGTGGTCCGCCTCCATCGCCGTCCGCGGCGACCAGATCGATATCGCCCAGATCGAGCCCGACGCCCCCGTCGATGTCTTCGAGGTCGAGGGCGACAGCCTCCTCACCGGCCTGGGCTTTAGCCTCACCCGCTCCACCGTCGACAGCCGCATCTCCCCCTCCCGCGGCAGCCGACTGACCTTCAGCGTCGAACAAGTCGGCGCGCTGGGCGGCGACTACGACTTCACCAAGCTCGGCGCCCGCTTCGACAAGTTCTATACCCTCGACCAGGACTTCCTCGGCCGCAAAACCATCTTCAGCTTCCGCGCCGAACTCGCCTACATCCCCCAGGAAGACCGGGCGCCCATCTTCGAACGCTACTTCGCCGGCGGGCACCGCAGCTTCCGCGGGTTCGCCTTCCGCGGTGTCGGGCCCCGCGGCGTCCGTGCCGACACCGGGCTGGTGGACGACGACGCGGTCGGCGGCGATTTCATGGCCCTGATGGGCCTCCAATACGAGTTCCCCATCCTCGAAGACAACATCCGCGGCGTCATCTTCACCGATCAGGGCACCGTGCAGGAAGACGTCGGCCTCGACGAGTGGCGCGTCTCGATCGGCACGGGCATCCGCCTCAAGCTGCCCATCTTCGGCGCCGCCCCCCTCGCCATCGACCTGGCCATCCCGCTGATCAAGGAATCGACCGACGACGACCAGATCATCAGCTTCGACCTGTCCCTGCCCATGCGCTGACCGCGCGAACGCCCACCTTTACGTTACAAGCCCGCCACGGCGCAGCGCAGCGGAGTTGTGGCGGGGTATCAAACCCAACCCCCGAACAACCCCCCCGGTTTTGACGTAAGATGGGGACTTTCCCAGCCCCTGATCCGCCCTTTAATCGATTGATGGAGCCAAATGATGATGACCCGACGCAAGAGTTTGATCGTGACGACCGCGGCCGCGGTGGTGTTGATGGTGTGGGCCGGCGCTTTTGCCGCCGGCGCGCTGCAGGCCAAGCCCACGGCCACGGCGGTGGTGGACATCGAAGCGGTGTTCAACCAGCTCAAGGAAAAGAACGCGATCGAGGCGAACCTGCGCTCGCAGGGCGATTCGCTCCAGAGCGAAGAACGGGCCATGAAGGAGAAGATCGGCAAGCTGCAGGAATCGATGAAGCTGCTGGCGCCGGGCGGCCCGGGCTACCCGCAGAAGCAGGAGGAGTTGGAGAAGGCGGTGCTCGAGTTCCAGGTCTGGGGCCAGTACCAGCAGCAGAAGCAGCAGCGCGAGCGGGCGTTGCAGATCGAGAACCTCTACAACAAGACGATCAAAACGATCGGCGAGATCGCGACCGAGCAGGGCTACGACCTGGTGGTCTTCAAGGAACCCAAGCCGCAGTTCGAGGGCAACAACCTCCAACAGATCATGGCTCAGCTCTCGCTGCGCAAGGTGCTCTGGGCCAAAGACAGCATCGAGATCACCAACGCCGTGACCACCCGCATGAACAACGAGTTCGACGCCGGCTAATCACACCACGCCCAAACGCCCACCCGCCCAAGAACGCCCACCCGCTCCGGTGGGGACCGCTCCGGGAGACCGCTCCGGGGGGGACCGTTCCGGGGGACCGTTCCGGGGGACCGCTCCGGGGGGCCGTGGGTAGGGAAAGCGCGGTGCAGGCACCGCCGCTGAACGAATCATCACGCCGCGGAATCGCCATTCCGCGGCTTTTTTTCTAATCTGTGTGGTTCATGCCCGCACTGACCACCCAATCCATCGCCGATCTGGTCGCCGGCCAACTGCGCGGCCCCGGCGAGCTGACCATCATCGGCCTCGCCGAGGTCGGCCGCGCCAAGCCCGGCGACCTCACCTTCATCGGCTCCAAAGCCTACGCCGCGGCCTGGCCCGACTCCCCCGCCACCGCCGCCCTGGTCCGCGAGGACCTGGCCCCCGCGCCGATCCAAGGCAAGGCGCTGATCATCGTCGAAAACCCCGACCTGGCCATGGCCAAGGTCCTCGAACAGTTCGCCGCCCCGCCCGAAAGGCCCGAACCCGGCATCCACCCCGCCGCCGTCATCGACCCGACCGCCACGATCGGTGACCACGTCAGCATCGGACCGCACGCCTTCGTCGGCCCCCACGCCACCGTCGGCGACCGCTGCGTCCTCCACCACCGCGCCACCGTCATGCACCACGCCACCCTCGGCGAGGGCTGCGAACTGTTCGCCGGCAGCATCGTCGGCTCACGCTGCACCCTCGGCGACCGCGTCACCCTCCACGGCAACGCCATCATCGGGACCGACGGCTTCGGCTACCGCCCCGGCGACCCCGCCAAGGGTCAGGCCCCCATCGTCAAAGTCCCCCACCTCGGGGCGGTCCGCATCGGCAGCGACGTCGAGATCGGGGCCGCCACCTGCATCGACCGCGGCAAGTTCGACGACACCACCATCGGCGACCACACCAAGATCGACAACCTCGTCCAGATCGGGCACAACTGCCACATCGGCAACGCCGTCATCATCGCCGGGTGCTGCGGCATCTCCGGGTCGGTGAGCATCGGCGACGGCACGGTGCTCGGCGGCGGGGCGCGGGTCCGGGACCACACCACCATCGGCCGGGGCGTCCAGCTCGCCGGCGCCGCCAGCGTCATGGACGACATCCCCGACGGCGAGACCTGGGGCGGCGAGCCGGCCAAGCCCATCAAGATCGCCATCCGCGAAGAACTGGCCCTCCGCCAACTGCCCGACCTGCTCAAGCAATACCGCAAGATGCAGCGGGAGGGGTGAACCTGAAATTCGAAATCCGAACTCCAAAATCCGAAAGAAGATCGAACTTTCAAGAGGGACCTCGGCATATCCCACCCAAGCCCGCTGATGCGCAGCGCCTTGCGGGGGCGGGTCTTGAGATTTCTTCATTCAAATTTCTTTCGGATTTTAATATTCGGGTTTCGGATTTCCCCATCCGCCATTTGTTCCCCCCACGCCCCCAACGTTAGAATCGTGTTCTCCGTCATCCGCCTCTCGCCGCCCTTCGCCGCATGGAACGCCAACACACCATCGCCAACCCGGTGTCCCTCGAAGGCCGCGGCCTGTTCCTGGGCGAACACGCCAGGCTGACCTTCAAGCCCGCGCCGTCGAACCACGGGGTCGTGTTCGTCCGCGCCGACCTGGGCGGGGCGCGCATCCCCGCGCTGGTCAGCCACGTGGTCAAGCGTCCGCGGCGGACGGCGTTGCGGCAGGACGAGGCGACGGTCGAGACCTGCGAGCACGTGCTCTCGGCCGTGGCCGGGCACCGCATCGACAACCTGATCGTGGAGCTGACCGCGGCGGAGGTGCCCGCGCTCGACGGCAGCGCCAAGCCGTTCTTCGAAGCGCTGGACCGCGCCGGGACGCACGAAGAGGAGACGCCCCGCCGCAAGCTCGTGATCAAGGAGCCGGTGGTGGTGCGTCAGGGCGACGCGGTGGTCGCCGCGACCCCCTCCGACGAGCCGGGGGTGCAACTGATTTATGAGCTGGACTACGCGAAGGTCAAACCGATCGGCCGGCAGCTGCGCGTGTTCGATTTCACCAACGGCGACTACGCCCACGACATCGCGCCGTCGCGCACCTTCGTGCTCGAAGACGAGGCCCGCGCGCTGCAGCAGGAGGGCCTGGGCGCGCACCTGACCGAGAACGAGGTGCTGGTCATCGGCGAGGGCGGGCCGCTGGGCGGCAACACCTTCCGCTTCGACGACGAGCCGGTCCGTCACAAGCTGCTCGACCTCATCGGCGACCTCTACCTGCTGGGCGCGCCGATCCAGGGCCGCATCGTCGCCTACAAGTCCGGCCACGCGCTCAACCACCTGCTGGTCCGCAAGCTCACCGCCCAGCTGCGCTCCGACTCCATGGCCGACCTGGCGCTGCACCGCAACGTCATGGACATCCGCCGGCTGTTCCGCATGATGCCCCACCGCTACCCGATGCTGCTGGTCGATCGGGTGATCGAGCTGGACGGCGACCGCCGGGCGGTGGGCGTGAAGAACGTGACCATCAACGAGCCGTTCTTCCAGGGCCACTACCCCACGACCCCGATCATGCCCGGCGTGCTGGTGGTCGAGGCGATGGCGCAGCTCTCGGGCGTGCTGATCGGCCAATCGCTCGAACAGGTCGGCAAGCTGCCGGTGCTGCTGAGCCTGGACCGGGTGAAGCTGCGCAAGCCGGTGATCCCCGGCGATCAATTGATCATGGAAGCGGAGGCGGTCCGCATCCGCAGCCGCATCGCGCACATGCGCTGCCGCGCCTACGTCGCCGAGGAAATCGCCGCGGAAGCGGAAGTCAAGTTCATGCTTGTGGATGATGACCAACAGTGAAGTGAAAGGATTTTCGATCTGGTGATTTTCGATTTTCGATTGCCAGGCCCGCTGATGCGCAGCGCAGCGGAGCTTCGGCGGGATCTCTGATTGAATTGACTCCAATCGAAAATCACGAAATCGAAAATAAGTCAATGCCGACCGTACACCCCACCTCCATCATCGAAGACGGCGCAGACCTCGCGGACGATGTGACCGTCGGGCCGTTCTGTCACATCGGGCCCCATGCCGTGATCGGCGAGGGCACGACGCTGCGCTCGCACGTCGTGGTCTGCGGGCACACGACGCTGGGCTGCCACAACGATGTGTGGCCCGGGGCGGTGCTCGGCGGGGCGCCGCAGGACCTCAAGTACGCCGGGGAACCGACCCGCGTGGTCATCGGCGACTACAACGACATCCGCGAGTGCGTCACCATCCACCGCGGCACGCGCAAGGGCGAGGGCCTGACCACCGTCGGCTCGCACAACCTGCTCATGGCCTACAGCCACGTCGGGCACGACTGCACCCTCGGCGACCACCTCACCATCGCCAACGCCATCCAGTTCGCCGGGCACGTGCTCATCGAAGACCACGCCGTCATCGGCGGCGCGACCGCGATCCACCACTTCACCACCATCGGCCAGTACAGCTTCATCGGCGGGATGACCCGCGTGGTCAAAGACGTCCCGCCCTTCATGAAGGTCGAGGGCAACCCCGCCCGCGTGCGGATGTACAACGACGTCGGGCTGGTGCGCCACGGCTTCGAGCCCACCACCATCGCCGCCATCAAGGACGCCTACCGCCGACTGTTCCGCAACAAGCCCGGACGCAACGGCGGGGGCGACGACGAGGAGCCGACCAACGGCTCGATCCTCGAATCCGCCGCGGGCCTCGAACGCGACTACCCCGACAACTGGGCGGTCAAGGCCCTGGTCGAAAACATCCGCCACTCCGCCGCGGGCATCCACGGCCGCTACCGCGAAGCCGCCCGCAAAGACAACAAGTTCCACAACCCGGTCAAGTGATTTTCGGTTCCGAGATCGTTGATCCACCCCCCCGTTTAGCCCCGTTCGGGGAAGCCCGAAATCCGAAACTTCAAATCCGAAACAATGGTAAACCCCGAACCCTTAAGCGGATCGCCGTGTGACCGTTTGGGGGTTTTTTATTCTGAACTTCTTTCGGATTTCGAGATTCGGATTTCGGATTTCAAGACAGGGGCACTTCGTGCCGCCCGCTAAACGGAAAGGGCGAAGCGATGGGGGCTAGTGCGGGACTTCTTTGACCGCGTTGCGGTTCCAGGCGGGGACGCGGACGGTGACGTCGCCGGTCTGCTGGATGCGGGCTTGGCAACTGAGCCGGCTGTTGAGCTGGACGCCGGGGGCTTCCTCGACGCGGTCGAGTTCCTCATCCTCGGGTTCGTTGAACAGCTCCTCGCCCTCTTCGATATAGACGTGGCAGGTGGAGCAGGCGCACACCCCGCCGCAGGTATGCTCGATGCTGATGCCGTTGTCCATGGCCAGCTCGAGGATCGACTCGCCGACCGCGCCTTTGAGCTCGACGGTTTTCTTGTCCGGGTCGCCGGTGAGCGACCTGGGGTCTTCGAGCTCGAACCGGACGGGCACCACCTTCGGGCCCATGACCTTGTTGTCGGTCCGCATATGCATCGCGCGTCAAACTCCTGCGTGGTGGGGACGATCGATTGTAGGCGATGGGTACGGCGATGCCTACATGGCGTTATCCCGCCGAAGCTTCGCTGCGCTGCGCATCAGCGGGCTTGGGGTGAGGTGAGTTTACGGGCTTACTCGGCCGCGGCGGCGCGTTGGCGGGCCAGGTGCATGAGGGACTGGTGGGTGCCGAGGGCGGCGGGGCTCATGGGGTCGGCATCATCGGGGACGGTGCGCTGGATGTAGTTGCCGTCGCCCTGCATGTCCCAGGCCTGGCGGTGGTCGGCGAGGCAGACCTCGAGGATGTGGCGCAGGCGCTGCTGGTGGGCCGGGTCGTAGATCGGGGTGATGCACTCGACGCGGTTGTTGAGGTTGCGGTACATCCAGTCGGCGCTGCCGA
>CAZTLX010000142.1:0-11578 GCA_964614575.1 uncultured Phycisphaeraceae bacterium
CTGTGCTTGCGGCCGGGGGAGAGGTTCAGGTCATTCATCGCCACCAGGATCCGCCGCTGCGACGGCTTCAAGCCGTCGCGCACGTCCGGCAGCGCACGATCGACGATCGTGCTCATCGCGTACGTCAGATAGCTGTCGTGCAGCTCCTGCTCGATCGCCAGGTCCACCGTCCTGTCGTTGCCCGGCGTGCCGGGGCCGATCTCGGGGGCGGGGACATCGCCGGGGTCGTCTTGGGGGTTGATCGGCGGTAGGTTCTGATCGCTCATAGGGTCTTTGCGCGCAGGGAAAGGGGGGTCGGTATAGAACATCAATTATACACCAAGCGTCGCCCCCTTGCGCACCCGCGGAGCGGCCCCAACCCCCTGAAAAACAAGCAATTTCCCCGCCCTCTGCACGCGTTTCGCTCCCGGCACGCGGCATTAGGAAAGGTGCGCGCCAAGCACGCCAAAAGCGCGGAGGAAGCCGAGGCGCAAGCGAGGTGAGTCCGGGGCCTGATGCCTTACGCTTTGCGCCCTTTGCGGTCTTGGCGCGCAACAGTAGGAAAGGTGCGCGCCAAGCTCGCTAAGAGCGCAAAGGAAGCGGAGGCGGGCCATGATACGCAGGTCATGAGTCTGAAAATGGCCGAGGGGATATGGGCGCTCGCCCGCATGGATTTTACGCGGCACGCTTTGGTTTGCTAAACGCGATCGTCAGCTCCACCCCCAGCGCGGTGGCGATGCGGACGAGTGTGGACAGCGTCGGGTTCGGGTGTGGGTCATTCTCCAGGCGGGACAGGGTGGCGCGGGTGATACCGCACCGGGCCTCCATGTCGGCGAGGCTCAGGCCCTGCGCCTCCCGCTCGGCGCGCAGGCCACGCACCGCGTCATGGATCGCCTCGAGCCGGGTGAAGAAATCGCGGCCGCGCTCGATGATCTCCTGCTCGTTCGCATCTACCCAAGCCTTGTGCTTACGAACCTTTTCCGCCTCGGCGGGCGTCAGGGGTCGGTGGATTTGTCGTGCCATGATTTAGTTCCTGTTACGGCTGACGCGTGGCGGCGTGTCGTATGCCGTCTGCACATAAACCAAAGTCTTTTGCTCATCCAGAAACAGGTAGGGCACCGCAAGGTGGCGGCCGCGCTGCGTGTAGCCGAACGCGATCGGCTCGCCCTTGTCGTTGATCTCTTCGCCCACCGCGTGTTCCACGACATGTTCCGCTTCATCAGTCGTGACATCGTGCTCGGCGATGTGCTCGGTGTTTTCATCGATCCAGAGGAAGTCGTAGCCCGGCATCGCGCCCCTTGCTGTATGAATACATAATAACACCTGTTTGCAAAGAAAGCAACACCTCGCTTCACGGCGGCGGTGGCATCCAACACCACGGCGGCTCATGCGGCGTGCGGGGCAACCCGCTATGATCCCCGCCCTATGGAAGCAGGCATTGTCGGGTTACCGAACGTGGGCAAGTCCACGCTGTTTAACGCGCTGACCAACGCGGGCATCGCGTCGGAGAATTATCCGTTCTGCACGATCGAGCCCAACGTCGGGATCGTGCCCGTGCCGGACCCGCGGCTCAGCGCCATCAACGCGAAGATCACCACCGAAAAAATCGTGCCGGCGATCCTGCGGCTGGTGGATATCGCCGGGCTGGTCAAGGGCGCTTCCCAAGGCGAGGGGCTGGGCAACAAGTTCCTCTCCAACATCCGCGACGTCGATGCGATCCTGCACGTGGTCCGCTGCTTCGCCGATGACGACGTGACGCACGTGGAGGGCAGCGTCGATCCGATCCGCGAAATCGAGACGATCGAGACCGAGCTGATGCTGGCCGACATGGAGACGGTCGACAGCGCCCACGCCAAGGCGACGCGCAACGCGCGGACCGGCGACAAGGAATCCAAGGCCCGGCTGGCGCTGCTGGATCAGTGCAAGGCGGAGCTCGCGGCCGAGCGCCCGCTGCGTGGCCTCTTCGCCGGGTTCGATGCGGAGCAGAAGAAGCTGCTGCGGGGGTTTGGCTTCCTGACCGCCAAGCCGGTGCTCTACGTGGCGAACGTGGACGAGAACGATGTGAACGGCGAGGGCGAGCTGGTGCAGCGCGTGCGCCAACGTTCGGAGCAGGAGGGCGGGGCGATCGTGTGCGTGTGCGCGAAGCTGGAGGCGGAGCTGGCGGAGCTGGACGAGGCGGACCGCGCGGAGTTGCTCGAGAGTGTGGGGCTGGAGGAGCCGGCGCTGCACAAGCTGGCCCGTGCGGCGTACGAATTGCTGGGATTGCAGAGCTATTTCACCGCCGGGCCTAAGGAGATCAAGGCCTGGACGATCCCGGTCGGCGCGACCGCGCCGCAGGCGGCGGGGGTGATCCACACCGACTTCGAGAAGGGTTTCATCCGGGCGGAGGTGTACAACGTCGAAGACCTGACGGCCCTGGGCAGCGAGAAAGCGATCCGCGACGCGGGCAAGCTGCGCATCGAGGGCAAGGCCTACACCATGCGCGACGGCGATGTGTGCCACTTCCTGTTCAACGTGTAACGCAATCGTTGAACCGCCAAGACGCCAAGTGCGAAGAGAAAGGCGGCAAGGCGTTCACCACAGATTGCGCAGATGGCCCAGATTCAGAATGTGGCCACAAAAAGGCACCGAAGGCACAAAATAAAAACCAGCATTGTCGTTCTTTTTGTGCTTATTGCGCCTTCTTGTAGCCAACCTGTCTTAATTCTGCGTCATCTGTGAAATCTGTGGTTACTGACTTTCCCGGCTTTCCGCGGTGGATTGCTTTTCTCATCGCGGGATGCCGGATGGTTATGTGGCTTCGGCGATGCGGTAGGCGACGGCTTTGTTGAGGTCGATGATCAGCAGGAGGTAGAGGATGCCGGCGTAGATGGCCAGGCCGATGATCAGCAGGCCGACGAAGCAACCGATGAAGGGGATGAAGGCGGCGAAGGAGGCGAGCAGCAGACCGATGTAGAGCTGCATGACTTTCTCGGCGCGTTCGGTGACCTCGGCAAACTCGAGGAACTGCGCGAGCTTGATGAAGAACGCGAGGAAGCAGATGGTGGAGACGATGCTCAGGAGGCTGGAGAGCAGGTTGGCGGCGAGCATGGCGAAGCTGTCGTCGGAGCCGGGGTTGATCGTGCCGGTCTCGAGCAGCGCGTCGAACACGCCGGCGGCGAAGCCGGCGACGATGGACGCGGCGAGGACGGCGCGGCCGCCGCTCTCGCGGGGGGTGGCGAGGCAGAGGATGGCCCCGAGGGTTTGCAGGGCGGCGATGGTGTAGCCTGCGTACAACGCGTAGTCGATCATGCGTGGCCCCAGCCAGATCGCGGCGATGGGCAGGGCGAGCGCGCAGATGGTCAGGGCGATCGCGCCCAATTGCATGAGCAGGCCGAGCTGCACGAGCTTGAGCGCGCCGGACGAGCCGCCGCGGCCGCCGGTGATGAAGCTCTCACTGCGTTTGGTTTCGAGGCGACGGCCGGTGCGCATGTCGGCGCCGCAGTTGATGCAGATCACCGCGCCGGGCTTGACCCGGCTGTTGCAGATCGGGCACTTGGACTCCGTCGCGGCGTGCGCGGCGGCGGGGGAGGCCGATGGCTCCGTGAGCCCGGTCAAGACGCCTTCGAGGGGTGAGGCTCCGGCGGGAGGCGGTTGATCAGGGACCGCAATCGTCTCACCGCACTTGCAGCGCACGCGGCGCCCGCCCAACTGCGGCTTCCAGCGGTAATGACGGCCGCAGGCATCACAGGCGATCGTGGCGGAATCTTCGGACATGACACACCCCAGCAGGAAGCGGCTCGGTAAACCATAACACAACCGCGAGGCTCATACCGGGTTAACGGCCCTGGTCGTTCCCCTCCCGGAGGTAGATATGTTCAAGGGCGCGGACGGCGGTGAGGATGAGGAGGACCAGGGCGATGGTGGTGACGGCCAGGAGGTAGTAGCCGATACCGCAGGCGACGCCGATGGCGGCGGCGACCCAGATGGTGGCGGCGGTGGTGAGGCCTTTGACCGAGCCGCGGCTCTGGATGATGGCCCCGGCCCCGAGGAACCCGACGCCGCCGGCGATGCCGCTGATCAGGCGGATGGGGTCGGCGCCGCCGAGGTTGAACTGTTCGGCGGCGGGCAGCAGGGCGAAGGTCATCAGGGCGAGTGACGCCGAGCCGATCGCGACCAGGGCGTGGGTCTTGAGTCCCGCGGGTTTTTGACGGCTTTCGCGCTCCAAGCCGACAATCATCCCGCCCACCGCGGCGAGGGCGAGGGAGAGGATCGCCTCCCACCAGGTGGGGTCGAACTGCGGGGCGGTCCAGGCGAAGAAGGGGGGGAGGAGGTGAAGCATGGTGGGGCGTATCCCGCCGAAGCTCCGCTGCGCCGCGCGGCGCATCGGCGGGCTTGGTGGGAGGGGTGGTGGTTCAGGTCACATGGGATTAGTCGCGTTTGAGGAGTTGGCGGCGTTGGATCATGACTTTGAGGGTGCGGGCGGCGATCTCAACCTGGTGCGGGTCCATCTGGGTGTAGAACGGCAGGGCGATGGTGCGCTGGCTGATCGATTCGGCGATGGGGAAGTCGCCTTCGTTGAAGCCGAAGGCCTCGCGGTAGAACGGCTGGAGGTGGATGCAAGGGAAATAGTTGGATGCGCCGACTTCGTGGCGGCGCAGGCCCTGGATGATCGCGTCGCGGTCCTCGGCGACGTAGCCGTGGGCCAGCCGCACGACAAAGACGAACCACGAATACTGGCCGGCGTTGTCATCGGGGACGGTGGGGAGGGTGAGGTCTTCGACATCGAGCAGGTGCTGGACGTAGGCGCTGGCGATGCGGCGTCGGGCGGTGAGCAACTCGTCGAGCCGTTCCATCTGCACGACACCGAGCGCGGCGTTGATCTCGGAGAGGCGGTAGTTGTAGCCCATGCGTTCGTGGGCGAGCCACGACCCGGCGTTCGAGCGGCCGGCGCCGGAGTCGGGGACCTGCGTGGCGGCGCGGCCCTGGTTGCGCATGGATCGGCAGTGCGCGGCGATGGTGTCGTCATCGGTGACGATCACGCCGCCCTCGCCGGTGGTGATCTGTTTGTTGGGGTAGAAGCCGAAGACCGACGCCCGGCCGAACGACCCGATCGGCCGGCCGTGCAGCTTGCCGCCGAGCCCTTCGCACGAATCTTCGAGCAGGGCGATCTCGTGCTTGCGGCAGAGGGCTTCGATGCTGTCCATGTGCATCGGGTTGCCGAAGACTTCGACGGCGATGACGGCTTTGGTCTTGTCGGTGATCGCCGCCTCCAGCGCCTTGGGGTCGAGGTTCATGCTCTTGGGGCAGATATCGACGAAGACCGGCGTCGCGCCGACCATGAGGATGCAGTTGGCCGAGGCGATGAAGCTGAACGGCGTGGTGATCACCTCGTCGCCGGGGCCGACGCCCATCGCGAGCAGGGCCAGGTGCAGGCCCGCGGTGCCGGAGGACACGGCGACGCCGTGGCGACGCTGGCAACGGTCGGCGATGAGCTGTTCGAGCAGGTCCTGCCGCGGGCCGATGCTCAGCCGACCGCTGCGCAGCACCTCGGTGACGGCGTTGATCTCGGCGTCGGTGATGTCGGGATGGCTAAGAGGGATTTCGCTCATGGTTGTGGGATCGTTGACCGCAGGTCGCGCAGCGCCGCTTCGGCGCGGCCGCTGCGCACCAGGGATTGCCAGCCGGCCTGCACGCGCAGTTGGTCCTGCACCTGCCCGCCGCCACGCACCAGCACCGACAGATCACGCTGCTGGGTCTGGGTTAAGGGTTGACCGCTGCGCAGCCGCAGCAGCAGCGCGAGTTGGTTGGTGGCTGAGTCGGCGAAGTCGCCGTGGCCTTCGAGCACGAGCCCGGCCTCGGCGGACTCGGCCCGGATCAGCCCCAGCAGGATCCCCTGCACCAGCCGCGGGTCGGCCTGCGGGCTGGTGACCACCGGCCGCAGAAACTGCCGCGCCGCTTCGGGCGACAGGTCGTGCAGCGTGCGGGTCGCGTCCACCGCGTCGGCCAGGCGCTGCTCGCGCCCACGCTCCGGGCCGCGCTCGTAAAGCAGGATCAGCCCCAGCAACACCTGCTGCGCATCTTCTTCGGTGGCGATCTCCCGCGCGTAGCTCAGCGCCCACTTCGAGCCCAGCGGGTGGTAAGCCTGCAGCAGCGCGATGACCTGCGTCTCAAGGTTCGAATCGTTGCGCGCGATGGCCGCGGCGGTCAGCCCGGCCTGGCGGATGAACGGGTCCTGGCTTGCGATCAGCGGCTCAAACACGCCGGCATCCAGCCACGGGGAGAGGTGCAGGCCGATCAGCGCGAGGCGGGTCTGCTCGGCCAGATCCTTTTCCTCCGCGAAGCGTTGCTGCCACATCTGCACCGCCCGCCGCTCGCCGAAGCGCATCGCGACACGCATCGCGAGCATGCGGACCGCGGGCTGAGTGTGGGGGTCGGTGGCGACGGCGTAGGCCCAGGGCGTGATCGAGCGCAGCTGATGCCGCAGCGCCGTCTCCAGCAGCATCACCTTCACGCGGGGGGCGTTGGGTTCTGACGCGTCATTGATCGCGTGCAGCGCCGCCAGCGCCGATTCGTCGCCGGTCTCCAGCAGCAGCAGCGACGCGAGCGAGGCGCGGGCGAGGTTGTCCGCCGCCGCCGCCTCGCGCAGCACCGGCACCTGATCGTCGGTCAAGGTGCCGGCTTCGACCATGCGGGTGGCGATGAGCATCTTGATGCCGGCATCGAGGTCGGCCCAGCCCAGCAGCGTGCGGGCGTCGGCGTCGGGGATCAGCTCGCTGTCGAGCGCGGCGCTGAGCAATTCGGCCTGCACCGCCGTGCCCTCGATCGCCGCGACGCGGCCCAGGTCCAGCCGGCGTTCGTCGCTGATCTCGGCCAAGCCCAGCAGGCCGTGGACCTTCAGCGCCGGGTGCTCGGCGTCGGCGAGGGTAAGGAAAAGCGGGCGCAGGGTCGGGTCACGCAGGTGGCGCAGGGCGCGGAGCATGGCGTTGTGTCGGCCGTCGCGCCGCACGGTCACGCAGTCCTGGAGCAGCCGCAGCGCGGCGGTGTAGGTGGGGTCGTCGGCCTGCGCGGGGGCGGGCGGCGCGTAGGCCTGCGCCACCGCCAGCCATGCCGCGGCCCAGACCACGAGCTTCCGTGCCCTGTTCGATCGGTGCATCGCCATAGTGTACACGTCCGCCGAAACCGGCAAGCGTGCAGGCCCCGGCAGTCCTGGTGGGACAGACATCTCTGTCTGTCTATGGGCCGCAGAGCCAAGCCATGCGGGCGTCGGCCTGCGGTCGATCGACCGGCCGCAATGCCTGTCCTGCTGATCGAAGCCGCAAGGCATCGACGGGTTGAGAGCGGGCGAGCGTGCGGCGGCCGCATTGACCGGCCGAGGCCGCGCCGCCATGATGTCGCCATGCCGTACGAACGCGACAACATCCGCCGCCTCGCGCCCTACGTGCCGGGCGAGCAGCCGACCTTCCGCGAGACGGCGGGGACCGGCGGCGTCATCAAGCTCAACACCAACGAGAACCCCTACCCGCCCTCACCCAAGGTCATCGAGGCGATCCGCACGCTGGCCCCCGAAGCCCTGCGGCTGTACCCGCCGCCCGACGCCAAGTGGTTCCGCGCCGCCGCCGCCCAGGTCCACCAGCTCAACGCCGATCAGATCATCGCGACCAACGGCGGCGACGAGCTGCTGCGCCTGCTGGTCACCGTGTTCTGCAACCCGAGAGATACAACTGCCGGGGATGTAACTTCCGGGGCAGTAGCTTCCGGGGTGGTAACTTCCGGGGCTGTAACTTCCGGGGGCGGGGGGGGCGGCATCGGCGTGACGCGCCCGAGCTACACGCTTTACAACGTCCTGGCCGCGATCCAGGACACGCCGCTGCACGTGGTCGATCGCGGCGAAGGTTACGTGCTGCCGAGCGACTTGGCCGAGCGCTGGAACCGCGCCGGCGCGACGCTGGCGTTCATCGTGAACCCGCACGCGCCGACGGGGCGTTACGAAAACGTGGAGACGATGCGCGCGATCGCCACAAACTTCCGGGGGGTGCTGGTGATCGACGAGGCGTATGTCGATTTTGCGCCCGAACCCGGCGCGATGATCGAGCTGGTCCGTGGCGACGCGGCGCTGCCCAACGTCGTGCTGCTGCGTTCGCTGAGCAAGGGCTACTCGCTCGCGGGCCTGCGCTTCGGTTACGGCATGGCCACGGCGGAGCTGATCCGCACGCTCAACAAGGCCCGCGATTCGTACAACACCGACATCCTCGCGCAGGTGGCCGCGGCCGCGGCGGTGCGCGATCAGGTCTACGCCCGCCAGACGTGGGAGGCGGTCAAGTCGCAGCGCGCCCGGCTCGAGGCGGCGCTGCGCGAGCTGGGGTTCGCGGTCACGCCCAGCCACTCCAACTTCCTGCTGTGTGCGGTGAATCCGGCGTGGGGCGCCTCGGCCGAGGCGCTGTACCGCGGGCTGGCCGAGCGGAACATCCTGATCCGTTATTTCAGTCAGCCGGGGCTGGACGATAAACTCCGCATCACCGTCGGGACGCCCGAGCAGAACGACGCGCTGCTCGCCGCCCTGGCCGAACTGCTCGCCTGATCGGACCGCCATGCCCGAACGCACCGCCCAACTCGAACGCAAGACCAACGAAACAAAGATCAGCCTGCGCCTCGCGCTCGACCCCGCGAAGGCGGGTCAGTACGAAAACCGGACGGGGGTGGGGTTCTTCGACCACATGCTCGACCACGTCGCGCGTCACGGCCGACTCGGCCTGCACATCACCTGCGACGGCGACACGCAGGTCGATGACCACCACACCGTCGAGGATGTCGGCATCGTGCTCGGGCAGGCGATCGATCAGGCGCTGGGCGATAAGCGCGGCATCGAGCGCTACGGCAGCGCCGATGTCCCCATGGAAGACGCCCTGGCCCGCGTCGCGCTCGACCTCTCCGGCCGACCGGCGCTGGTCTTCAAGGTCAACTGGACCGGCCACGGGATCGAGCCCCCGGCGATCGTCGGCCAGACGATGGGCCTCTTCGACGTGCAACTGGTCGAGGAGTTCTTCCACGCCGTGGTCAACAACGCGAAGCTGAACCTGCACATCGAGGTGCCCTGGGGCCACAACAACCACCACATCGCCGAGGCGATCTTCAAGGCCTTCGGCCGGGCGCTGCGGCAGGCGGTCGCGGTGACGGGCGATGAGGTGCCCAGCACCAAAGGAAGCCTTTGAGGGAATGCCGCATGACGAACCAAGCCCGCCGATGCGTAGCGCCGCGGAGCTTCGGCGGGGTATCAGGGCAGGTTATCGCGTTTCGTCATTCGTCATTCGTCATTCACGTCTAGTTGCTCCACGATCGCCGCGCACAGCGCCTCGCCGTCTTCGAGCTCGCGCGGTTCCCATTCGATGCCCAGACCCTTGCCATCCTCGTACCTGGGGATGATGTGGAAGTGGACGTGATCGACCGCCTGGTTGGCGAGCTTGCCGTTGTTCTGCAAGACGTTGTAGGCGGCGGCTCCGGTGGCCTTGATCACCGCGCGGGCGAGCGCGGGCAGGACGCGGCCGATCGCCGCGGACGTCTGGGCCGGGACCTGATCGAGCGTGCGGTAACACCGCTTGGGGATCACGAGGCAGTGCCCGCGCGACAGCGGGTTGATGTCGAGGAAGGCATAGACCAGCTCGTCCTCGTACAGCTTGTGCGAGGGGATTTGGCCGGCGACGATCTTCTCAAAGATGCTCTGGCTCATCGGGATACTCCGGCGGGAACGTTCACCGGCTCATCTGTGCTTTGACGATGTTCCACTGGGACTGGATATCTTCGAACAGCGGGGTGCCGGGCGCGTGGTAGATGCGCAGCAGCTCGCGGTATTCGGAGTCGGCGCGGGTGAAGCTGCGGTTGCGGAGCAGGTTATAAGCGCGGTGGTAGCGTGTGGTGATGTCGTTGATCAGGTGGTTCTGCACTTCGAGGAAGCGTTGGTCATCCTCGATGTTCTCCAGCCGGGTCCCGGGCGTGTAGGACAACGCCTTGCGGTATTCCTGCAGGGCGTTGATCCAGCCCTGGGGGTCGGTGTTGCGCTGGTTGTAGGCACGCAGGGCGTTGGTCGCGTGCTCGCGGGCGAGGCGGGAGTCGGGCGGCTGCTTGGGCAGGGTCTGGCGCAGTTGCTCGGCGACGCGGTCTTCGATCTGGTCCTGCGTCAGCGGTACAAGCCGTGTAATCAGGTCGTCGTTGCGGGGGCCGGAGCTGGTGCTCTTGAGCAGCATGCCCAGCACGAGCACGACGCACCAGAAGATGCCGATACCGATCCACAGCCGCATCTTCCCGGAGATCGACGGCTTGTTTTTCTCCGGGGCCTTCGCCGGCGGGGGGGCGGGCGTCTGATCGGTCAGCTCGCTGAGGCTGACGATCTCGAACACGTCCTGCTCGCCGATGGCGACGACCTGGCCCGAGGCGATGGGGCGCGGCTTTTTGGTGACGCGCTTGCCGCCGACCACCGTGCCGTTGGGCGACTGGTTTTCCAGCACCCAGCCCTTGGCGGTGAGGAGGATGCGGCCGTGCTCCCGCGAGATAAACGCCTGATCGATGGTCAGGTCGCACTCGGGCGCGCGGCCGAAGGTGACGGCGGGTTGATCCACCCGCAGGCGGGTCCCCGCGTTGGGGCCGGTGAGGATGCGGACTTGCACCGAATTCAAAACAGGCTCCCGTTACGCAGCACCTGGATCAGCATAGGGGCGAAGACGATCACCACGACCGCCAGCAGGATCAGCATCGAGGGGATCAGGATACGCAGGGACGCCGAGGCCGACAGCTTCTCCGCCCGCACCCCGCGGTGCATCCGCAGCATGTCCGACTGCAGCTTGAGGATCTGCGACAGCGGCGTGCCCAGCACCTCGGCCTGATTGATCGCGCCCACCACCGAGCGCAGGCTCTCGAGCGGGATGCGCTCGGCCAAATGCTGCAACGCGGTCTTGCGCGTGGCGCCGAACTCGATCTCCGAGAGCACCACCGTCAGCTCCTGGTTCAGGTCGTCGGCGGGGTTGTCGCGGATCAGCGTCTCCACCGCCTCGGTGAAGCTCGACCCCGCCGCCATCACCAGCGAGATCAGGTCCAGCGTGTAAGGCACCTGCTTGCCGATCCGCGCCACCCGCCGATTCGCCGACGAAGACACCGACCACAGCGGCGCATAAAACCCCAACGCCGACATCACCGGCACAAAGAGCACCAGCGACTGCCCGCTGCCCAGCAGCAGGTCCAGCACCAGCGTCACCAGCCCCAGCCCCATCGCCGAGGTGATCGCGATCGCCAGGTACTCATCCACGCTGTAGCCCGAGGGGTTGCCCGACGCGGCCAGGTCCTGACGCACCTTCGCCCGCAGCGTCGGCCAGTTCAACCGCCGCGCCAGGTTCAGCCCCAGGCTCATCACCGGCGCGACCAGCGGGTTCTCGAACACCGTGTCCCGGTTCGCCCCCACCGCCGCGGCGATCCGGCGATGGATCGGCGGCTCGGCCGCGACCGGGTAACGAAACAGCGCATAAATCGGCAGGAACACGCCCGCGAAGAGCACCAGCGACACGACGATTTGGAAGATCAGGACGGTCATGGGGGAGGGTGTTAATGACGAATGACGAAATCAGAATGACGA
>CAZTLX010000143.1:0-11188 GCA_964614575.1 uncultured Phycisphaeraceae bacterium
GTCGGGATCCGAGACGAACTGGCCACTGCTTTGTCAGCTGTGGCTGATGGTGTAGAACGAAGAAGTATAGAGTTAAGCAAATCTATAGAAATGGAAAGCGATTAGGTGTGAGCATCGAGATAGTTGAATAAATCACCGCTTCGGCCGCTTGGCCGTGTCTTCGGGCAGTTCGAGCAGGCCCTGGCCGGCGCGGTTGAGGCGTTTGAGTTCGACGAGTTTGTCCCACACCGCCGCGGGGAACTCGGGGGGCGGCGTGATGGCGGTGATGGCCGACTTCTTGCCGTAGGTCACATAGCGGCTGCCGAGCTTGGATTCGTCCTCGCGGCGCAGGTGCTTGAGTTTGTCGCGGAACTTGCGCAGGGCGCGCTTGAGGTTCTCTTCTTCGAGCGAGTCGAAGCCCTTGGCCGCGGCCTTCTCCGCGCGGGCCTGGGCGATGGTGCGACCATCGGAGACGGACACCGCCCCGGCGTGCTGAGGCTCGGCATCCTTGCCGATCCAATTGCTCTTTGCCGCCGGGGATGATGACGGGGGTGGTGTGGTCGGCGCTTTGCCGGCATCGGCCTGACCGACCAGCGCGGCCAGAGCCTTGAGGTCGCGACGATTCACCACGTCCGCCACTTTCCGGGCGTCGATGTTGAGGCGCATCAGCGCGACCTGGGCCTTGCCCCAGAGCTTGTCCTGCTGCGCTTTGTCTTCGGCCAGCCACAGCTCGGAGACGAGCTCGGAGAGCTTGTTGCTCTGGATCGTCTCGTGGTGCTCGTAGTAGCGCTTGACGATGCCCTGCTGGTGGCGGGAGAGGTTGTGCTTGCTCATGGCATGATCTTAACCCGGTCAGCGACGAATGAGCAGGAAGGTCTCGTCGTCGAGTTGGGGTTGACGGCCGCGGGCGTGGTCGAGCGCGGCACGCGTCTGATCGATCAACGCCTCGAGCGGTTGGGCGTGTGGGGTGGCGAACTGCGGCCGGATGAGTTTAATGACGCCTTCGGGGTTCAGCATCGCGCCGTCGGGGTCGGTGTGCATCTCGGGCAGGCCGTCGGTCATCAGCAGCAGCGTGTGGCCGGGCGCGAGGGTGGCGTGCTGGGCGGTGAACGCGACGCGGTCGATGCCCAGCGGGAAGACCAACGCGGCGGGTAGTTCGGTGGGGGTGCCATCGGGCGCGAAGACGATCGGCGCGGGGTGCCCGGCGTTAAGCATCTCGATCGCGCCGGTCTGTCGATCGATGGCCAGCGCGATCATGGTGACGAAGCGGCCGTCGGGCAGGTAGTCGCAGAGGTGGTCGTTGAGCAGGCCCATCATCGCGGGCAGATCAGCCTTGCTGCGCAGCGTGGTGTGGATGATTGAATGCACGGCCAGGGTCGTGAGCGCCGCGGGCAGGCCGTGACCCGTGACATCCGCGATGACCGCGAGCGTGCGCCCATCCGGCAGCGGCAGCAGATCGACCAGGTCGCCGCCGACCGAATCGCAAGGCCGGAACGAGAAGCGAGACTCCATCACATCCAGCTTGTCGAGGTCCGGCAGCAGCGAGGTCTGGATGGTGCGGGCGTTGGCCAGCTCGCGCTCGACGGCGGCGGCGGCGCGGACGGCCTGCCGGGCGGCGGCGGCGGCCTCGGCCTGCTGGTACTGCCGCACCGCCAGCGCGATCAGCGCCAGCCACTGCGTCGAGCCGTACATCGGCGGCAGGTTCACGTACAGCAGCGTGCGCCCGCCATCGTTTTCGCTTAGCGGGCAGGCGACGACCGCGGTGGCCGGGGCCTGCGCGACCATCGACATCTCGACCACCCCGCCGCCGCTGTCCTTGAAATTGCTTGCGAGCACCGGCGCATTCGCCTGCTGCATCGCGCGGATCGTGGTGCGGCTGATGTGGACCTCTTGGTCTTCAAACGCTTCGGGCGGGTATGCCGCCAGGCGGTCGGGCGCGTGCGACGGGTCGTCCGCGTCCATCGCCAGCGCCATCACCCAGCGCCCGCGGATCACCGGGCCGGTCATCACCTCACACAGCCGCGTGAGCCGTGCCTCGGCATCGTCGAGCGCGATCATTTCTCGGCCGAACTCGTACAACTGCGTGATGTGCGACGCGTCGAGCGATGGCGGGGCGATGTGCGTGAGCACGCTGAGCTGTGGGTCGTCGTCTTCGGTGCGCGGGGCGTTGGATGAAGCGCTTGAACCGCGTCGCGCCGCCGAGCCGGACCGCCGCGCCGCGACCACTTCCGGGGGCGCGATCAGGCGGAGCGTGAAGCGGCTGACGGTAATCAGGTCGTCGGGGGCCAGGGTGGTGGGCTGGTCGATGCGTTGGCCGTTGATGAACGTGCCGCCGCGCGAGCCGAGGTCTTCGAGCGTCCAAGCCGTTACTTCGGTGTCGTCGTCGCGGGTGAGTCTGGCGTGTCTGCGCGAGACGGTGGGGCGGTCGAGTTGGAGATCGGCCTCGGCGGCGCGGCCGAGGGTGATGGCCGAGGCCCCAAGCGGGACGCGGCGTGTCGCGCCGGTTTCGTCGCGTACTTCGATCTGCCAGGCGGTGGGTTCGGGCATGGCGATGCTCGGGGGATGCCGATGCACCGCCACTATACCGTGGCCGGGATCAGACCCGACGCTTCGCCGGCCGGTTCCGCGTTCGGCTTCATGGTCATTGCCGGTAAACTGGTGTGATCGACACCCGCATGGCCGACCCAACCCCCAACCCGCTGCCCGAAGACGAGACGCGCATGTCGCTCTCGGACACCGGCCACAAACTCACCGGCGACGACGAGTTGCCGGCGGGCCTGAAGGTCGGCAAGTACCGCATCCAGAAGCTCATCGGCCGCGGGGGCATGGGCGCGGTGTACCAGGCGATGGACACGCTGCTGCAGCGCGAGGTAGCGCTCAAGGTGCTGCCCCGCGAGCTGACCGAAGACGAGCAGGCGCTGAAAAGGTTCCTTCGCGAGGCGCAGCTCGCCGCGCGGCTCAACCACCCCCACGCGGTGACGGTGTATGACGTCGGCCGCAAGGGCGCGATCGTCTATATCGCGATGGAACTGGTGCGCGGCACGGGCTGCGATGAACTGCTGCGGCAGCGCGGCAAGCTGGGTGTCGAGGAAGCGACGCGGCTGGTCGCCGATGCCTGCCGCGCGCTGAGCGCGGCCCACGCGGCCGGGCTGATCCACCGCGACATCAAGCCCGCGAACATCCTGCGCGACCGCGACGGCGTGATCAAGATCGGTGACTTCGGCCTCGCGAAGCTGCACACCTCTTCCGACGCGACGCTGACCGCGAAGGACATGGTCATCGGCACGCCGAAGTACATGAGCCCCGAGCAGTGCAACAACGAGCCGGTCGATGCCCGCACCGACATCTACGCGCTGGGCGCGACGTACTACGCCCTGCTCACCGGCAGCGCGCCGTTCGAGCAGGGCACGACGATGCAGATCCTCTTCGCCCATTGTTCACAGCCCGTGCCCGACCCCCGGGAGTTGGACGCCGCGCTGCCCGAAGCGTGTACGCGGATCATCCACCGCGCGATGGCCAAGGCCCCGGCCGACCGTTATGCCTCGGCCGACGCGATGCTCGCGGACCTTAGCGCGTTGCTCGGCGACTCGGCGGCGTCTTCGCGTGCCGCGGCCGACGCCACACTCACCGAGACACCATCCCCCGCGTCTGCCGGGCGGAGCGCTGCGGGGGATGCGACGGGCGGAAAAGAAGCGGGAGTATCGCGGGCGGCCGTGCCCGCGCGACGCCGGGCGTCGCGTGCGTTGATCGTCGGCGGCGTGGCGGCCGCGGCGGTGGTCATCGGGGTGATCGGTTGGGGAGCCATGCTGCTGACGCGGTCGCCGGAGCAAACCGAGCCGCTGGCCTTGGCGAGCGACACCGCGTCGCAGCCGGTGATCGACACTCCCGCGGTAGAAGAGACGGTGGCCACGGTCGAAGAATCTTCACCCGCGTCGGAGCAAGCGCACGCGCAATTGCCGACGCCCACCACATCCGCCAAACCACCGTCCCCGGAAGCAACCCCCGAAGCAACCCCGGAAGCAACTCCGGAAGCAACTCCGGAAGCAACCCTCGAAGTCATGACCCCGGAAGCAATGGCTTTAGAGGAGATGCCGGCGGATCAGGTGCCAAGCGAAGACGCCCCGAGTGCCGCCGCGTTGCGGGCCGCGCTGCTCGGCTGGCTGCAGGGGAGCGATCAGGCCTCATCGGCCGAGCCCGCCCCGACCCCGGAAGCCGAAGCCGACGCCCCACAAACCGCGGCGGCAGCCCCGACTGAAGCGGATACCCCCGACGCAACGCCCGAATCAGAACCCGATCCCGATCCCGAGACGGACGCCCCCGTGCCGCCGGGCTTTGATGGCTTCACGCAGACGCGTTTCGAGCGGATGGTCGAGGCGTACCGCAAGGCCGAAGACTCCGGCAGCCACGCGCAGATGCGCACCGCGTTGCGGGCGCTGGAAAACTTCCACCGCCAGTACGCCCGCTCGCCCAATGCGCAGTACCGAGCCTTGGCCCAGGAAGCCAAGGCGATCATCGATTCGTACGACCCGCCGCGGCGTCGGCCGTTTGAACGCGGCCGCGATGACTCGGTCCACGATGGTCCCTCGTCCCACCCGAGCCGAACCCCGCCCCCGTGAGGGATGAGTCAGCCGCGGATTCGACCGCCTTTCAGTGCATCACCTGATCCGGAGGGAACCCGCTCATCAGCGTTTTGCCCTAATCATTCGTCAACGGTTAATTTTCTTAACAACAGGCCTTGACACCCATCGGCTAAGGGATATCCTTTACGCATCACAACTTTGCCCCCGGAAGCGCTCGGTCGCGATTTATCGCGGCCGGGCGTTTTTCTTTCCCCGCCATCTCTGGCATCATGCGACCGATGTCGCCGCGCCTCGCTGCTCCAGTCCCGATCTATCTGCTGTTGCTGCTGTTGCTCGCGGTCGGCGGCTGCGGTGCATCAAGCAGACTCAACCCGTCGCTGCCGGTGACGATCGAGGAGGCCAAAGCCTTGCTCGATGAGATGGAAGCGCAGCCGAGGCCCGCGCCGCGGCCGGTGCTGATCCTCAGCGGCTACGCGGACTTTGGCAACAACCGCGCTCACCTCGATCGGCAGTTGCGCCGGGTGCTGGGCGAGCAGACGCCGATCATCGGTATCGCGTTTCCCTTCGCGCTGAGCTACGACGGCTGCCGCGCGAAGGTGCTGGAGAAGGTCCAGGAAGCGTTCCCCTCCGACGACCCGCAGTGGACCGTGGAGGTCGACGTGATCGGCTTCTCGATGGGCGGATTGATCGCCCGCTACGCCGCGGCCCCGGTCGGCGAGCCGGCGGAGGAGGAAGCGGGCGAGCCGGCGCGGCGTCTGAAGATTGCGCGGTTGTTTACGATCTCGACCCCGCATCGCGGCGCGGAACTGGCCGAGTTCCCGCACTACGACGCGGTGGTGCGCGACATGAAGCCCGGGTCGGATTTTCTCGCGCAGCTCGACACGCACCTGCCCGACTCGCGTTATGCCATCATCCCGTATGTCCGGCTGGGCGATGGGATTGTCGGTCAGGAAAACGCGGCCCCCGAGGGGCGCGTGGCGTGGTGGGTCGATCCGCCGCCGATCACCGCCATCCACATGTACGCCCACCGCGACCCGCGCATCGTCGCCGACATCGCCCGCCGTCTGCGCGGCGAGCCCCCGCTGAGCACCGAGCCCCCCGCGCCGCTGCCCCGGTAGCTGCCGGGCCGCTTGCCGGTTATTATGCTCCAATCAGGCTTTCGGGATGCATGAGTGGGGTTTCGTCACCGTATGCCCGGTCCGCATGGGATGATCGTGATCGGGCATGTAGGCCGAATTCAAATGAGTCAATGATATCTGAAGTGTCCGACGGCTGATCCTGTCGGCCGATGCGGGAGTGTGCTGATGAATAGTGCAGGGCCTTGGTACGGCTGGGGGGGTAGGTTGCTGCTCGCTGTGCTTGTCGCGGGGCTGGGGGGGTGTCGCGATGACGCGGCGTTTGTCGCGCCGCCCCCGCCGAAGGTCGTGGTGGAGCACCCGGTCCGGGAGCAGGTGGTGGTGTACAGCGAGACGCCCGGCCGGATCGACGCGATGCAGTCGGTCGAGGTGATGGCGCGGGTGCGTGGGTTTGTGGAGCAGATCACGTTTTCCGACGGTCAGTTTGTCGAGGCGGGGCAGGTGTTATTTCGGATCGAGCCGCAGCAGTATGAATCGGCCTTGAAGCAGGCGGAGGCCGCGGTCGCCTCGGCGGAGGCGGCGCTGAAGCTTGCGGAGACGCGGCTGGACAAGGTGCGTCGCGCCGCTGCGCAGGACGCGGCGACGCCGATCGAGGTGCTGATCGCCGAGGCCGAGCGTGATCAGGCCGCGGCCCAGGTCAAGTCCACCGAAGCGGCGCGGGACAGCGCCGCGCTGGACCTGAGCTACACGCAGGTGGTTGCGCCGTTCGCCGGCCGCGTGGCCGAGGCGGCGGTGGACCTGGGCGATTATGTGGACGGCAACGCCCGCACGATGCTCACGCAGGTCCGCTCGCTCGATCCGATCCACGTTTATGCGCAGATCAGCGAACGCGCGGTGTTGACCTTCAAGGCGCAAGGCCGTGAATTACCCCTCGCCGAAGACGGGCAGGAGATCCCCGAAGCGCAGCGTATCGCGGTCAAGCTGAGGCTCGCGGACGATTCGATCTATCCGCACGACGGTTACATCGATTACGTCGCGCCGGCGATCGACCCGGCGACCGGCACGCTGCTGGTGCGGGTCCGCGTGCCCAACCCCGATTACGCCCTGTTCCCCGGCCAGTTTGCCCGGATCATGATCGCAAGCTTCGAGGGCGAGGCGGTGCTTGTGCCCGAGACCGCGGTGATGCGGGACGTGGTCGGCCCGTACCTGCTGGCCATCGATGCACAGAACACGGTGGTTCGGCGTGACCTGAAACTCGGCGAGCTGCAGGACGGGCGGCGGATCGTGGCCGAGGGCATCGGCCCCGAAGACCGCATCGTCACCGTGGGCGTCCAGCGGGCGCGGCCGGGGCTGCCGGTGGACCCGCAGGCCTCACCGACGCCGACGCCGCCGACCACCGACGCACCCACCGAGCCCGGGCCGTCGTCCGCGCCCGACGCCTGAAGGGGACGCGTATGTTCAGCAAGTTTTTCATCGAGCACCCGATCTTCGCGTCCGTGGTCTCGATCGTCATCGTGATCCTGGGCCTGGTCGCGCTGGTGTCGCTGCCGATCGCACGCTACCCCGAGATCAGCCCGCCGGCGATCAGCGTAACCGCGCTGTACCCCGGCGCCGATGCCCAGACCGTCGCCGAGACCGTTGCCACCCCTCTCGAACAGGCGGTCAACGGCGTCGAGGGCATGCTTTACATGTCCAGCACCAGCTCGTCGGACGGCTCGATGACGCTGACCGTCACCTTCGAGGTCGGCACCGACCTGGACACCGCCAACGTCCTCACCCAAAACCGCGTGGCGACGGTCGAGTCGTCGCTGCCCGAGCAGGTGCGACGACTGGGCGTGACGGTCAAGAAAAAATCGCCCGACATCCTCAACCTCGTCGCCCTCTACGCCCCGGATGACCGCTACGACCGCGCCTTCCTCACCAACTTCGTCAACCTCCGCATCGTCGATGAGCTGGCCCGCGTGCCCGGCGTCTCGGAGGTGCAGGTCTATGGCTCGGAATACGCGATGCGCATCTGGCTCGACCCGGCCCGCATGCAGGTGCGGGGGCTCGCGGCCGAGGACGTAATCGCCGCTATCCGCGAGCAGAACGTCGAGGTCGCCGCGGGCAAGGTCGGTCAGCCGCCGGCACCGCCGGGCACCGCATTTGAATACACCGTCACGACGCGCGGGCGGCTGCAGACGGTCGAGGAGTTCGAGGGGGTCGTGCTGCGGACCAATGCCGACGGCGGGGTGATCCGGCTCCGCGATGTCGGTCGCGCCGAGCTGGGGGCGCAGAGCTACTCGATGTTCGCCGATTTCAACGGCCGGCCGGCGGCGGTCATGTCGATCTACCAGATCCCCGGCTCCAACGCGATCCAGGTCGCCGACGGCGTTGCCGCGAAGATGGCCGAGCTGGCCGCCGAATTCCCCGACGGGATGACCTACGACATCCCCTACGACTTCACCGACACCATCCGCGCGTCGCTGCGCGAGCTGGCAATCACGCTGGCGATGACCGTCGTCATCGTCATCCTGGTGGTGTACGTCTTCCTGCAGGACCTGCGCGCGACGCTGGTGCCCGCCGTCACCATCCCCGTGTCGCTGATCGGCACGCTCTTTGTCATGGCCCTGATGGGCTACACGCTCAACCTGCTCACGCTCTTTGGCCTGGTGCTGGTGGTCGGCATCGTGGTGGACGACGCGATCGTCGTCGTCGAGAACACCAGCCGCCTCATCGCCGAGGGCATGAAACGCAAGGAGGCGGCCATCAAGAGCATGCAGGAGGTGGCGGGCCCGGTGATCGCCACGACGCTGGTGCTGCTGGCGGTCTTCGTGCCGACCATCTTCATGGGCGGCATCACCGGGCGGATGTTCACGCAGTTCGCCGTGACCATCTCCGTCGCGACGCTGTTCTCCAGCCTCAACGCGCTGACCATGAGCCCGGCGCTGTGCGGCATCCTGCTGCGCCCGCCGCGCGACAAGCCCCTGCTGCCGTTCCGCTTCTTCAACGCCGGGCTCGACGCGACCACCAAAGCCTACGGCGGGGTGACCCGCTGGACCATCCGCCTCGCGCCCGTCGTGGCCCTGCTCTTTGTCGGGATGGTGTTCATCGCGCTGCTCGGCATGGCCCGGCTGCCCAAGGGGTTCGTCCCGCAGGAGGACGAGAAGTACATGATCGCCGTCGTCCAGTTGCCCGACGCCGCGTCGTTGGAACGGACCACCGCCGTGATGAAACGCGTCGATGAACTCGCCCGCACGGTCGAGGGCGTCGCCGACATCGTGACCGTCACCGGCTACTCCATCCTCGACGGCGCGGCAGCGCCCAACCAGGGCATGGCCTTCATCATGCTCACCGACTGGGACGAACGCACCGCGCCCGAGGTCTCGCAGGCCGCGATCCAGCGGGCGATCAACCAGAAGCTGGCCACGGTTTACGAGGCAAACGCTTTCGCCATGCTCACGCCCTCGCTGCCCGGGCTCGGCTACTCCGGCGGGTTCGTGTTCAACGTGCTCGACCAGGGCGGCGTCGGGGCCGACGCGCTGCAGAACGCGACCAATCAGTTCGCCGCCGACCTGATCGGCCAGCCCGCCGTCGCCGCCGCCAACACCACCTTCCGCAGCAGCACCCCGCGCCTCTTCCTCGACCTTGACCGCGAACAGCTTAAAAACATGGGCATCCCGCTCGACCGCGTCTTCACCGCCCTCTCCGCCTACATGGGCTCGGTGTACGTTAACGACTTCACCCTCAGCGGACGGGTTTATCAGGTGAAGGTCCAGGGCGACGCCGCCTTCCGCGCCACGCCCGAGGACATCCGCGCCCTGCGCATCCGCCGCGGCGACGGGCAGATGACCCCGCTCGGCTCGGTCCTGAGCGTCGAGCAATCGTTCGGCCCGACCACCATCAGCCACTTCAACATCTACCCCGCCGCGAAAGTCACCGGCCAACCCGCGCCGGGGGCCAGCTCCGGCCAGGCGCTCGACACCATCGAGCAGATGGCCCGCGTCGGCCTGCCGCCGGGCTTCGGCTACGCCTGGACCGAGGTCTCCTATCAGGAAAAACAATCCCAATCCGGCGTCGCCTTCATCTTCCTCTTCTCCGTGGTCATCGTGTACCTGGTGCTCGCCGCCCAATACGAAAGCTGGACCCTGCCCCTGAGCGTCATCTTCTCGATCCCCATCGCGCTGCTGGGCGCCACGGCCGGCATCATGCTCCGCGGCATGGACTTCAACGTCTACACCCAGATCGGCATCGTGCTGCTCATCGGCCTCGCCGCCAAGACCGCCATCCTCATCGTCGAGTTCGCCAAGGCGCAGCGCGACGCCGGCGCGCCCGTCCGCGAGGCGGCCATCCAGGCCACCAGGCTCCGCTTCCGGGCCGTGCTCATGACCGCCTTCAGCTTCATCCTGGGCGTGATCCCGCTGCTCATCGCCGGCGGCGCCGGATCGGCAAGCCGTCAGGTGCTCGGCACCACCGTCTTCGGGGGTATGGTCGTCGCCACGGCCGTCTCGGTCATTACGGTTCCCATGCTCTACTTCGTTATCCAGTCCGCCAGCGAACGCATGCGAGGTCTGAAGAACTGACCGGACGCCCAGCGCATATGACCCGCCTCGTGTATCGGCGTCCAGCCCCTCGCAGCGCACGCGCCTTCAACGGGTGTCGAAGAAAGCGTTGGATCCACCGTGGTTCGTCCACGGCCCACGTCAGTTGAGACACTTTTGGCCGTTCGACCCGAGGTCGTATTGAATGATCCACGCGTTGAAGTCCGCCGCGGTGACGGCGCCGTCGCCGTTGGTATCGGCGCGCAAACTGTTGGCGTTGAAGTTGGCGATCCATCCGTTGAAATCAGCGGGGGTCACGACGCCGTCGTTGTTCTGGTCCGCGCAGTAGCGATCTGGAATCCTGGAGATGGTGGTGGCGATCGAGCCGATGGCCATCCCCTCGTCGCCGTTTACGCCCGCCTTGAATGCGACGAGTGTGAGTTGCTGGCCCGGTCGGACGGGACTGGCGAAGCCGGCGTTGACCTGAAGGAGGGCGATGTCGCCAGTGAGGTCCATCGGGAAGCCGAAGGTGTCGTACAGCTTGAAGATCACATCACCCGGAATCACCGTGCCTTTCAGCTCAGCCAGATCCTGTTCGAGAATCTTCAGGCCCTGCTCCAGGGTCTTGGCGAACTGCTCTTCTTCGGTTTTCAGCACGCGCTCGATATGCGCTTGCTGTTGTTTCAGTTCAGGGAAGGCATCGCCCATCTCGGCCACCAGCGCGGCAACGATCTGGTAGAAGAAGCTGCCCTTGGCGCCCAGCTTGTTACCGTGACGGCAGGCGCGACGGATAATGCGGCGCAGCACGTAGCCGCGACCTTCGTTGGACGGCGTCACGCCGTCGGCGATCAGGAAGCCGCACGAGCGAATATGGTCAGCCACCACTTTCAGCGAAGCCTGGCCCTCGTTGGCGCAGCCGATGGCCTTGGCCGCAGCATTGAGCAGGCTCTGGAACAGGTCGATCTCGTAGTTCGAGTTGACGTGTTGCAGCACGGCGCTGACGCGCTCCAGACCCATGCCGGTGTCCACGCTT
>CAZTLX010000143.1:11198-11416 GCA_964614575.1 uncultured Phycisphaeraceae bacterium
GGATGCAATACGCCGTCTGCGGTGCGGTTGAACTGCATAAACACGTTGTTCCAGATTTCGATATAGCGGTCGCCATCTTCCTCTGGCGAACCGGGTGGGCCGCCCCAGATATGGTCGCCGTGGTCGAAGAAAATCTCGGTGCACGGGCCGCACGGGCCGGTGTCGCCCATGGTCCAGAAGTTGTCGGAAGCGTACGGCGCGCCTTTGTTGTCGCCGAT
>CAZTLX010000144.1:0-11338 GCA_964614575.1 uncultured Phycisphaeraceae bacterium
GGCCAAGCGCTGCCGGGCGAAGGTCTTCCACGCCTCGACCTCCGAGGTCTATGGCGACCCGACCCCCGAGCACCACCCGCAGACCGAGAGCTACCGCGGCAACGTCAACCCCATCGGCATCCGCGCGTGCTACGACGAGGGCAAGCGCGCGGCCGAGACGCTGTTCTTCGACTACCACCGATCCAACGGCGTCAACATCCGCGTGGTCCGCATCTTCAATACCTACGGCCCACGCATGCACCCCTACGACGGACGCGTCGTCTCCAACTTCATCCTCCAGGCGATCGCCGGCGAAGACATCACGCTCTACGGCGACGGCAGCCAGACCCGAAGCTTCTGCTTCGTCGATGACCTGATCGACGGGTTCCTGGCGCATATGAACGGCCCGGATGATTTCATCGGCCCGGTCAACCTGGGCAACCCCGGCGAGTTCACCATCAAGCAGTTGGCCGAGCAGATCATCGAACTCACCGGCTCCGGGAGCAAGTTGGTACAACTGCCCCTGCCCTCGGACGACCCGCTGCAGCGTAAGCCGGACATTACGCTGGCCCGGCAGAAACTGGGCTGGGAGCCGAAGGTCCCCCTGCGGGACGGGCTGGCCAAGACGATCGAATACTTCCGGGGGCTGGACCTGAGCCTCTACCGACGGCCCACCGATCACACGGCTCATAAATCATCGCAAAGGGTTCGCTGAGGCGGGGCGTCGGCGGCGGGGCAATTCCCGGATCTGACACAGCGATTCCGCCGGATTGGCGATATAAAGTCATTTCCTAAATGAATTTATGGCGTGTTTGGCGTCAAGGTCGCCGCGTCCGATAATCCGATTCCGTTGCTTTTCGGACTGGCCCGGCGCGTTTCCTGGGGTAAGCTGGGGGTAATAAACGGTTTATCTGGGCGTTAGCCTAGATAGATCAACAAGAAATTTGCAGGCCGACTTCACAGCGGCCGAATCTGAGGCATGCTCTAGCGTCTGATGAGTTTCGCGGCGTAGCGAGACGTTCAGATGATACATCCCATACCTGTAATCAATCAGGGCATGCAGACCATCACGAAAGGGGAAGAGACCCATGATCAAGACAAGTTGCAAATCTTTAGCGGTGTTCGGCCTTGTGGCCGGGCTGGGCGCGGGTCAGGCGTATGCCGCGTCGCTCTACAACAACGAAGCCGCGTTCCTCGGCGATACCGGGCCGCTGAGCTTCGAGAGCTTCGAGTCGGCGTCCGGTTCGGGCACCTCGATTGACCTGGGCGACTTCGTCGTCAGCAACACGAGCCTGAGCATCAACACCGGCACCAACACCGCGACCCATCACGCCACCGACGGCAGCAAGTACCTGTACCACGGCGGCGGCGGGAACCTCACGCTGACCTTCGACAGCGCGATCGATGCCATCGGCTTCTACCTCACCGACCTGTTCTGGACCGCCACGGGCCCCGAAATCGTGGTGACCACCAACACCGGCGAAGTGGTCAACACCGGCATCACGCAGAAAACCAGCAAGGCCTACATCGGCATCCTCGCCGATTCGCTCTTCACCTCGCTGACCATCGCCCTCCAAGCCGGTGACGGCGTCGGCCTCGACTCGGTGTCCTACGGCATCGCCGGCTCCCAGTTGGAGCCCATCCTCCAGGACGGCCCCACCGGTGAGGGGACGCAGAACGGCGAGAACGGTGACAGCCGCTCCCACGCCGTGCCCTCCCCCGCCGCGGGCTTTGCCGGCCTGACCCTCCTGGGCCTCCTCGCCGCCCGTCGGCGTCGCCAGGCCTGAGCCACATCAACCTCAACTCACAACAACAAAACCCCGCGACCAACCGTCGCGGGGTTTTTTCATGGCTCAAGTAAGTTTCCTCAACCCACTCCCCCCCAAGCCCGCCGATGCGCCGGACGCGGCAGCGGCCAAGCTTCGGCGGGGTGTTCCACTCCCGGTTCCACCCTTCACCCCCGCGCCGGCCGCAGCTCCGCCACCGTCTTCATCGCCGGCCGCCCGCCGCCCACCGTCACCTGCGCCCGCGTGGCCGGGTCCGTGTCCGCCCCGATCTCGCCGAGCAGTTCATCGAGCGGGTGATCCGACTGAATCTCGAAGCCCGCGTCGCGGATCATCTGGTACGTCCGCCGCCGCTCGGCCCCTCGGCCGTTGAGGTAGCCGTCGAGGAACAGCGAGTTGGCCGGGTACAGGCACATCACCTCCATCGAGCGCAAATGGAACTCGCGCCCGGCGGCGCAGCGCACCTCCGCCCGCGGGTTGGTCAGCCGAAACAGGCACAACACCCGCAGGCAATACTCCGGCGTCAGCTCCGGGCCGGGGGTGTCGAGCACGTTGCCCTCGAACGGCAGCAGGAAGTTCACCGGGATCGACTCGCTGCCCAGCTCTCTGAGGGTAAAAGCAATCTCGACTAAATCTTCCGGAGGCTCGCCCATGCCGGCGATCAGGCCCGAGCAGGTCGAGACCCCCGCCTTGCGGGCCGAGCGCAGCGTGTTGACGCGGTCGTCGTAGGTGTGGGTCGTGCAGATCTTGGGGTAGTTGGCCCGCGAGGTGTTGAGGTTGTGGTTGTAGCGGTCGAGCCCGGCCGCGGCCAGCGCCGCCGCCTTCTCATCATCCAGCAGCCCGGCCGAGACGCAGACCTCCAGCGGGTATTGCTGCTTGATCTTCCGCACCAGGTCGGCCAGCACCTCGGTGCGCTTCTCGTTGGGGCCGCGGCCGGCGAAGACCATGCAATAGCGGTGCGCCCCGGCCTCGTAGGCCCGCTTCGCCTCGGCCAGCACCTCGTCCTCGCTCTTGATCGGGTAGTCGGCGATGTCGGCCGTGCTGGTCTTGGCCTGCGTGCAGTAGGAGCAATCCTCCGGGCAGCGGCCGTTCTGGGCGTTGTTGAGGATATGCACCTGCACCGCGTTGCCGAACCGGGCGTGGCGCACGGCAAACGCGGCATTGAGCAGCGGCAGTAACTGCACCGCCGGGTCGGTCAATAGCCGCAGGGCGTCGGCCTGGCTGGGCGCGGCGTCCACCAGGGCGGTGTCGGTCAATGCACGGTAGAACGCGGTATCGATCACGTGGCTTCCCTTAGGTACCTTCCAACGGCCGCCCATGTTAACATCTGATCAGTCACCCCCCGATGACCGACCGAGGTCCCCACATGACAGATCGTGTCCCGCTGCGAAACGGCCCCAAGGCGCGGCTTTGGCTCATGGCTTCCACCCTCTGCCTCGCCGGAGCCGTGGTCGCCTACGGCCAGACCAACGCCTCACCCGCGCCCGCGCCTTCCCCCTCCATCGACCCGACCACCGGCGCCCTGCCCACCCTCCAGCAACTGTTCATGTTCTCGCCGACGATCAACGGCATCCTCGCCGGGCTCTCGGTGCTGGCCGTGCTCATGTTCCTGGCGTTCCTGCTGATGATCAACGGCCGGGCCATGGTCCCCGCCGACCTGGTCGATGAGCTGACCAAGCTGGTCGTCGCCCGCAAGTACGAGCAGGCCGCCGACCTTTGCCGGCGCAACCGACGCGTGTTCGTCGCGTCGATCGTGCAGCGCTGCGTGGAGAACCCCGCCAAGCAGCACAGCGTGGTGATCGACATGATCGACGCCGAGGGACGCCGCCGCGCCGACGTGATGTGGAACCGCATCAGCTACCTGGCGGACATCTCCAACGTCGCGCCGATGCTCGGCCTGCTGGGCACCGTGCTGGGCATGATCAAGGCGTTCTTCACCCTCGAACAGCAGACCGGTTCGGTCAACGCGAAGGTGCTTTCGTCGGGCGTGGGCCAGGCGATGGCGACGACGATGTTCGGGCTGGTCGTGGGCATCGGCGCGCTGGTGCTGTATTCGATCATCAAAGGCCGCGCGACAAGGACGCTCGCCGACGCCGAAGCCGCCGTCCACGCCATCGCCGACCACGTGAAACGCGACGCGGATTGAGCGCATCTTTCAGATTTCACATTTGAGATTGAATATTTGTCAATGACAAATCTCAAATGAACAATATGAAATGCCCGCCATGAGTTTTGCTTCGGAAACCCGTGAACGCTCGCGTCCCGTGCTGCCTTTGGCGGCGATGGTGGATGTGCTGTTTCTGCTGCTGATTTTTTTCATGACCGCGTCGGTGTTCCGTGAGGCCGAGGCGCAGATCGATATCGACCTGCCCGAAGCGGCGACCGCGGCGGACCCGGGCGTCGCGGCCGATCAGGTCACGGTGAACATCGACGCGTCCAACCGCGTCTATCTAGGGGAGCGTGAGGTGTCGCTCGACGCCCTGCCGGGCGAGCTGGCCCGGCTGGCCGAGGAGGCGGGCATCCGCGCGGTGGTCGTGCGGGGCGACGAGGGCTGCGACTGGGGCCTGGGCGTGAAGGTGATGGACCTCGCCCAGCAGGCCGGGCTCGAAGAGGTTTCGGCCGCGACGGTGCGCCCGGCCGAGGAACTGGAACGATGACGAAGTGCGGACGGCCGAAGGTGGATCACGCGGCCGGGCGGCGATTTTTTTTCGCCACCGCGCTGTGCCTCGGCCTGATCTTTCCCCCCGCCGCCCTCGCCGATGCGCCCTCCAACGACCCCTCCCACCAGCAGTTCCTCTTCGCCTACAAGCTGCTGCAGCGCGGGGAAGACCAGCTCGCGTCCGAGGCGTTCGATGAATACCTCGACGACTTCCCCCACGCCCAGCGGCGGGGCGATGCGACGTATTACCGCGCGATGCTCTACCGCCGCGCCGGCGATTCACAGGCCGCGATCGACCTGCTCAAAGACGCGACCGCGCCGACACTCGTGCCCGCCTACGCGATCGACCTGCTGCGCGGCCAGGCGCAGGCCGACCTGCTTGAACACGCCGCGGCCGCCGAGTCCTTCGATCGCATCGACACCGGCAAGCTGCAGCCGGCGACCGCCGCCTCGGTCTTGTACCTGCGCGGCCGGGCCCACCGCGGTGCGGAGAACCTCGCCGCGGCCGCGCGTGATTTTGAGGCCGCGGGCAAGCTCGATTCGCCGGTGCGTTCGCGGGCGCTGATCGAGCTGTCGCAGGTGCAAAGCGCGATGGGCCAGGCCGATGCCGCGGTCAAGACCCTGCGCAACGTGCTGGCGCTCGACAACGCCACCGCGCCCGCCGAGGCCGCCCGGCTCGCCGGCGACTTGTCGTATCAGACCGGCAGCTACGACCAGGCACTTGAGTTCTACCAACTGGTGATCAGCGGCTACCCCTCCTCGCCGCACTTCGGGCCGGCGGTGGTGGGGGCGTTGTGGTCGCAGTACGCCGCGGGCCGCGATGACCGCGTGCTCGAAACCTTCAAGCAGCACGAGGCCGCGCTGCCCCTGCAGGACCGGGTGCAGGCGATCTACCTCTTCGGCTCAGCGCAGCAGCGCCGGGGCAACGCGCAGGCCGCCGCCGACGCCTTCGCCCGCATCACGCAAGGCGACGAGCCCTACCCGCTGCTGGACAAAGCGCTGCTGAAGCTGGGCGAGGCCCGGCTGACCCTGGGGCAGTTCGACGCCGTGCGCGATGCGCTGGGCAAGCTCCAGCGGCTTTACCCCGACTCCCCGCTGCGTGCCGACAGCGCCTACCTGCTCGCCGCCGCGGACGCCCGGCAGGGCAACGTCGAACGCGGTGCCGCGCGGCTCACCGAACTCATCGATGCCGGCCCCGATCACCCCTACCACGCCCCGGCCCTCCTGCACCGCGCCCGGCTCTACGAGGCGCACGCGAAGCCCGACGCCGCCGTCGCCGATTACCAGCGCTACCTCGCCGCAGCGAAGCCCGGCACGCCCGACGTCACCGCCGCGGCGCTGCGGCTGATCGCGCTGCTCGATCAGGTCGGCAAGCCCGCCGAGGCGGTGCGGGTCGCCGACGCGCTGCTCTCGCAGAACAAGCTGCCGGCCGCGGCGCAGCAGGAAGCGATGTATCGCCGCGCCATCGCGCTACTTCGGGCCGACAAGCCCGCCGACGCGCTGCGGCAGCTCGATGCGCTGGGCAAGGCCCACCCGCTGCACCCGTATCGCGACGCGGCGACGTATTACCGCGGGCTGATCCTCGTCGCGCAGGGGAAGCCGGCCGAGGCGGTCAAACCGCTGACCGAAGCGGGCCAGACCGAGGCGCTGGACCCGGCCAGCCGTGTGAACGCGTGGCGCGTGCTGGCCGCGGCGGAGCGTGATCGCGACAACGACGCCGCTTCGGCCCGGGCGCTCACGCAGATCCAGACGCTCGGCGGCAAGGAAGCGATGGTCGGCTCGGAGCTGGTCTGGCTCGGGCGTTACTACGTCGATGCCGGCGAGCCGGACAAGGCCCGGCCGTACCTCGACGCCGCGCGTTCGCGGCGCGACAAGCTCAAGCCCGCGCTGCTGGCGGCGGCCCTGTACGAAACCGCGCGGATGCACCGCGCTGCGGGGCGCTACGACGAGGCGCTCAACATGCTCGAAGAGGTGCTCGCCATCGGGCAGGGGCTGGACCTCGATGCGCAGCTCGAGATGGCGCGGACGTTTGCCCAGAGCGATCGGCGTGACGCGGCGGCCGAGCTGTTCACGGGGCTTTCGATCGCCGACGACAGCCGCATCGCCGCGGTGGCGCTCTACGAGGGCGCGGCCAACCAGCGGCGGATCGCCGAGGCGCGACGCCAGGCGGACGACCCGGCCGGGGCCGACGCCGCGCTCAAGACCGCGCGCAAACAACTCAAGCGGGTGGTGCTGCTCTACGCGATGCCGCCGCTGGAGCCGCTGCCGCAGCAGGCCCTGCTGGAGTTGGCCGACATCGCCGCGGCGCTCGATGAACCGGGCCAACGCGTCGCCGAACTCGAAGAGCTGATCCGCAAGTACCCCGACGGCCCGCACGCGCGTTACGGCAAAGCGCTGCTGGCGGCGCAGCGCAACCGCCTCGGCGAGGCGACGACGCTGCTCAAGGCCCTGCGCGACGAGAAGCTCGATCAGCCGCTGGCCGGGCGCGTGAGCGCGACGCTCAAGGAGTTGGAAGGATGATCCGCGCGAGCCGCATCAATCCGCCGGTGCCCACGGGCGAGGGTCCGTCCCCTGAATACGAGCCGGGCCTGCTCGCGCGTTCGCCGCAGTTGGTGTTGACGGTGGCGGTGCTACTGAGTGTGGTGCTGCACGCGGCGCTGGTGTTTTTTGTGATCGATCGGCCGCTGGGTTATATCGATCTGGCGTCCCTTGAAGCCGACCGTTCGCCGGTGACGGTGAAACGCGCGAGCTACGACACGTTCACACGCCCGCGTGCGAGCGAGGGGGCCAGCGAGGAGCCGGGGCCGTCGGAGTTAGAGACTTTGGCCAGCGCGGTGATCGATCAGGCGCAGCCGGAGCTGCCGGTCGATGCGCCCGACGCGGACACGAGCTTGCGGAATCTGGACGAGCAGCCGCCGGACCGCGACCCCAGTGAGATGGCGGTGGAGCTGCCGCCGTTCGAGTTGCCCGAGGCGGCGGTGGCGGACCTCTCGCCGTCGCGGCCGACGGAGCTGAGCTACCGCGATTCGGCGCTGGCCGGGACGGATGTGCGGCCGACCGACGCCCCCGCCGCCGCCCGCACCGCGCTGACCTCCCTCGAACCGTCCCCCGGCCAAGGCGATAGCCCGGCGCTCGGGGGTGCGGCGGGGGGCATCGCATCGGTCGAGCGGCGGCCGATGACCGATGAGGCCGGCAGCGCCCTCGCGCTGGACCTGCCGCAG
This sequence comes from uncultured Phycisphaeraceae bacterium, assembly GCA_964614575.1. Classification (GTDB taxonomy): domain Bacteria; phylum Planctomycetota; class Phycisphaerae; order Phycisphaerales; family Phycisphaeraceae; genus JBGTLW01. Next base: position 7,644 of record CAZTLX010000144.1, read on the forward strand.
ATCGCGCTGCCCGGCCTGGAGCTGCCCGACGCAAAGCCGCCGCAGCCCGCGGTGAGCCTGGATGATGACTTTGAATACCGCGTCTCGCGCTACACCGATCGGCGTGAGCCGGAGGGCTGGTTCCGCGTGCAGATCACCGCGAAGCGCTCGCTGCGCAAGCTCCGCGCGATGCCCAAGGATGTGGTGTTCCTGATCGACACCTCGTCGAGCCTGCCGCAGTCCTGGGTCGAGCAGGTGACGCGCGGCGTGGCCGAGTCGCTGCCCGCGCTCAACGACGGCGACCGCTTCAACATCGTCATGTTCAATCAGTCGCCCCAGGCCTTGAGCAGCGAGCGCATCCAGCCGGTGAACGCCGAAACGCTCGCCGCCGCGCGGCGGTTCCTCGATGGCGCGCAGTCTGACGGCTGGACCGATGTCAATGCCGCCCTGCGCCGACTGCTGGTCCGCGACACCGAGACCGAACGCGCCTACGTGCTCGTGCTGATCTCCGACGGCCTGCCCACGCGCGGCGTGACCGACACCCGCGACCTGATCAACCTCATCACCCGCGACAACGACCGCGTCGCCGGCATCTACTGCGTCACGGTGGGCGATCGCCAGAACGCGGAGCTGCTCGATTTCCTCGCCTACCGCAACAAGGGGCGATCGATCCACGTCACGCGGCGCGACGAGGCCGCGGCCGCGATCCGCGACCTGCTCAGCGAGCTGCGCTACCCGCTGATCAAGGACGTCCGACTCGGCTTCGTGGGGCTCGACCGAGGCACCGTCTTCCCGCTCGACCTGCCCGACATCCACCAGGGCCAGACCTTCGAGGTCTTCGGCCGCTACAACGCCGCCGATCCCGAACGCTTCACCATGCGCGTCGCCGGGATCAGCGCCGACGGCCCGGTCGATTTCACCTTCACCCGCGCCCTGGCCGACGCGCCGCCCGGCGACGAGCAGATCGCCAAGTCCTGGGCCTTCCAGAAGCTGCACCACCTCTACAGCGAGATCATCCGCCTCGGCGAGCGTGAAGAACTGCTCGACCAGATCAAGCAGCTCCGCAAGGACTACAAGCTCAAGACGCTGTACTAAAGGCGGTTCCACGCGAAATCTGCTCAATAGACGGGACGCTGCGGGTCTCTGGGACCGGGGACGCGTAGCGTCCCGGCTATTTTGTTCTCACCATGATCGCGGCGTTGTCTGTCGCGCTTTGCTCAGCGGTTGCGGTGCCGGGTGCGGTAAGCGGTGGGCGCTTCGCCGGTGTGTTTGCGGAACATGACGCTCATGGCGGCGGCGGAGGTGTAGCCCGAGGCCCGGGCGACGTTGGGCATCTGCAGGTCGGTGAGGCGCAGCAGCTCGCGGGCGCGTTCCAGGTGGGTCTTCTGGATGAACTTGAGCGGCGTGTGACCGAAGGTTCGACGGAACTTTTTCTCGAGGGTGCGGCGGGAGATGTTCACATGGTCGAGCACCTGCTCGACGCTGGTGGGTTGGTCGGCGTGGTCGCGGATGAAACGGATGGCCCGCACCAGGTCCGGGTCGTTGATGGCGATGGTGTCGGTCGAGCCACGGGTGACGATGCCGGCCGGGGCGATGAGCAGGTCGTCGGCGGGCAGGGGTTGGCCGTGGAGCTGGAGGTCCAGGTGGCGGGCGGCCTCGTAGCCGACGCGTTCGAGGTTCAGGTCCACGCTGCTTAGCGGCGGGTGGCACATCTCGCAGGCGTCTTCGTCGTTGTTGCAGCCGAGCAGGGCGACGTGCTCGGGGATGCGGATGCCGGCGTTGAGCGCGGCCTCGCCGACGATCCGCGCCCGCCCGTCGTCGTGACACGCCAGGCCCGTGGGTTGGGGCATCTGCGCCAGCCAGCGGGCGAGCGTGGTGTCCATCTGTTCCCAACTGCGGGGCCAGGCCGTCTTGAAGGGGGTCTGCACGGTCGCGTCGATCCCCCGCTGGGCCGCGGCCTTGATGAAGCCCTCGGCACGCAGCTCCCCCGCCGGGCCTGCCGCACGCATGTACACCAGCTCGCGGAAGCCGCAAGCCAGCAGGTGCTCGGCCTGGAGCCGGCCGGCGGCGCGGTTGTCGGGACGCACCGCCGGCACCCCCGGCAGGCGGGCTGCGCTGACGGTGACCATGGGTCCGTCGATCGCCTCGATCACCGCCTTCCACTCCGGGCCGTACATGCTCACGATCGCCCCCGCCGGCCGCCAACCCCGGACGGTGTCGGCGACCTGGGGCTCATAGGCGTTGTGGACGACCCACGGCCCGGCCGCGCGGGCGTACTGCATGATGCCCTTGCGGACCCCATCGGTGTACGCCGTGGGCGGGGCGACCACCACGATGCGCGTCAGGGATGGAGCCATGGGGCGACCTTATGCCGGGTGGCCCGGGGCGGGCGTTGCGGTGCCGCGTCGGCGGCCGACGATGATCGGCCAGTTTAACGCATTTGTTTAAATTATATGCGCAAAATGGTCTGTCATTGCAGCGGAACCTGTGGCATACTCAGGGTGTGTGACATGCCTCGGTTTTTCCAACGACCTCACCCGTTGGCCGTGGCTTGGAATCTTTCATCCCTGACCCAGGAGGTAGCTCATGCGACCGAATCTGATTGCCCTCACTCTCGTTTCCTTTTGCACGATTGCCCTTGTCAGTGCAATGCCCGCCCACGCCGCGATTCTGATGCTTGATTTCGGCACAGCCAGCGGCGTGTACAACGGCAACAACAGCCCCGGCCACGCCGACGGCGCAATCAGCAACTCCTTTACGACATGGAACCAGATCAGCGGAGCCGCAGACGGCTCGGTCAATGACAGCGAGAGTAATTCGATCACCTACGATTTGGGCCGAGCGAGTACCAGCACAAACACCGATACGGGGACCGCTGTTTTTGGTAGCCAGCCTACCAACACATCTGCCGCGGCAGGCTCGGGGATATGGGGCACCACACTAACCACCGATGCCGCGGTGGACATCACCTCTTCGAATCGACGCGATCCGGTCGCTATTCAACTCGGAGGCTTCGCTGCGGGCTCTTATGATGCGTACCTCGTCGCTCACCATGCTGGTAACCTGGGAGTACCGCTGCAAGTCGGCTTTCTTGTTAGTAGCACTGATTTTGTCTCCAGCCCTGGCAGTATTTTATTTTCTGACATGACTTCAGTCGCAGCATTGACGCCGGACGGCGATACCAGCACTTGGGGGCAAGGAACCGATTTCTACAAGGCCAGCTTCGACATCGAAGCAGGTGATTTTCTTTACTTCATGGTGAATAACCCGAATAACGACGGCACCGGTGTAGCGCATCAGGCAACGATCTCGTCCCTGCAGGTGGCGCTGATCCCCGAACCCGCCTCCCTCGCCCTGCTGGGCCTCGGCGGCCTGTGCCTGCTCGGCGGGCGTTCGCGGCGCGGCTAAATGAGTGGCGGCCGACAATTCGTTTGATCCTCCTTCGGCCGACCGCTCCGTTCTGGGGCGGTCGGCCGCTTGCGGCTTTGCGGAACCGGCGGACGCCTGATCACAACCGGGTGCCGCGCGGTCGTGCGAAGCCGCCAGCGGGAAAACCTTCCCCAATCCCCGACACCCCGATAGGCCCTCGCCATGAACCACCCCCGCACCACAAAACCCGGTTTCACCCTCATCGAGCTTTTGGTCGTGATCAGCATCATCGCGCTGCTGATCGCGTTGCTGTTGCCGGCGCTGGCCGGGGCGCGGGAGGCGGCGCG
>CAZTLX010000145.1:0-11320 GCA_964614575.1 uncultured Phycisphaeraceae bacterium
CGATCGGCAGCTTCATCTTCCTCGGGCCCACCGGCGTGGGCAAGACCGAGCTGTCCAAGGCCCTGGCCGAGGCGCTGTTCGATACCGAGGACAACCTCGTCCGCATCGACATGTCCGAATACATGGAGAAGCACGCGGTATCGCGCATGATCGGCGCGCCGCCCGGATACGTCGGCTACGAAGAGGGCGGCCAACTCACCGAGGCCGTCCGCCGCAAGCCCTACTGCGTGATCCTCTTCGACGAAGTCGAGAAGGCGCACCCCGAGGTGTTCAACGTGCTGCTGCAGATTCTGGATGACGGGCGTGTCACCGATGCCCAGGGCCGGACGGTCGATTTCAAGAACACCGTCATCATCATGACCAGCAACATCGGCAGCCAGTACATGCTCGAAGATTCGATGACCGGAGGCGGGCCGACTTCAGTCGGCCTGTCCGAGCACACGCGCAACAGCGTCATGTCCGCCCTGCGCTCCCACTTCCGCCCCGAGTTCCTCAACCGCGTCGATGAGATCGTGCTCTTCCAGCCGCTGAGCCTGGCCCAGCTCACGAAGATCGTCGATCTGCTGGTGGACGACCTGCGTCGTCGGCTAAGCGATCGGCGGATCACGCTGGAGCTGACCGACGCGGCCAAGCAGCACATCGCCGAGGCCGGCCACGACCCGGTCTATGGCGCCCGCCCGCTCAAGCGCTACCTGCAGCGCGCTGTGGAAACGAAGCTCGGCCGCCTCCTGATCGCCGGGGACGTGCCCGACGGCGCAGCGGTGACGGTCGATGCGACCGACAACCCGGACGAGCCGCTGCGGTTTGCGATCCAAGCCGATCGCGCAACATCGGCGAGGGGATGAGCGATCGGCCGTGCGAACGACCCGCTGCCCGTTTAGCGCGCATTGAACAGTTACAGGCACGCGATTGCCTACGCCCCGGGCAGTTGCGTGTTTACGTTTGGTGAGGGGGGCGTGAGTGCGCGCAAATAGTCTGGGAAAATCAAGCAAATCTTCACCGAAGGCCCTTGCTATCCCGGCGGCGCTGACTATGTTGTTCTCGGCGTCGGATAAACCCTAAGCAGGGCCTGCACTCCGACGCGGCCGGACGATTCCGGGCGGCTTGCAATGAGCCGACGGATCGGCCGATGGCGGGAACCACCCCTTCGTTCCGCCTGACCGACGGCAGCGGTCGTTAAATGCTGCAAGACAAACCACGCAACCACCCCGGCCGCGAACGGCCAAGGCTGTCTGTTGCGCAGAGCAAGAATGTCTGAGCCTGTTCGCTGACCGAGCTTTAACCCAGGACTGACCGCGGCCTGACGCCGACGGGTTAATGTCAAAAGAAGTGACGGCCACACGTGTGCCCGTCATCAACCCCAACGGCCCCGCCAAAACCCCCGGCGGTGCTAACCTCCCAACGGAAGGAGATTCGAGATGATGATGATGAAGACGAAGATGTGGAAACAGACGGCATGCGCAGCGACCGCGGCCGCGGGACTGGCGCTCGGCGGAACGGCAGAAGCGGCACCTTTGTACAGTTCGGCGCTGACCGCGCCGCCGCTCACCGCCGGCAACATCGCCGGTCAAGATGGTTGGGCCAACCACAGTGGAACGGGCACGTTTGTACAGGTTGGTGCCTCCGGCACCACCTTGGTTCACGGCTCCGGGTCTCGTGAAGACGTCAACCGAACGATCACCGCCATTTCTGCTGGCCAGACCTATTACTTTGGTTTTGACGTCATCGTCACGGGTGGCGACACCGACGTTTACTTTGCCCACTTCAAAGACACAAGTACCGACTTTACGACGCGTACTTTCGTTACCGATTTTGACGGCGCGGACTTCACCTTCGGCCTCTCGGCTGCTGGCTCTTCTCCCGATGTGACTTGGGCCACCGGTTTGGACTTCGGCACGAGCTATCGCATCATCGGCTCATATGATGCCGATACTCAGCTCACCAAGCTCTGGGTGGATGCCGCGGCCGAAACAGATACCAGCATCAGCTTTACCGATCCCGCTGCTAATGCGGTCAGTGCCTTTGCACTGCGGCAGGCTGGTGGTGACAGCACACAGGTCGTTTCGAACCTGATCGTTGCCACGACCTTCGCCGAAGTCGTCCCCGAACCCGCGTCCCTCGCCCTGCTGGGCCTCGGCGGGCTGATGATGCTCGGCCGGCGGCGGCAGGCGTGAGTTCACGATTCAATCCACGGCCCACCGCGCTCGACGGCGCGGTGGGTTCTTGTCGGCCGTGGGGCGCCTGAATTGGCTGACTCGTACAAGACAGGGTGATCGATAACTACTTCAGGAGACAACCAGCGATGATAACGACGGCACGCAACTTGATGAGTAATGGGCTGGCCACGACCTGCGTTTTGGCGATGGTGGCAGCGGCGCCGGCTCAAGGCAGCCAACTTGTGGCCAGCCAAGACTTCGACGGTGGGGCGGTCAACCTCATCAGCGGCTTCAACCCCGCGATCGACAACATCGACGGGGGACCCGGTGACTTCTTCGGCGTCAGCGCGCTCGGTGATGCCGGCGTCACCGCGACTTGGGCGCAAGGCCAGCCCAGTCCGGGAGCGCCGTTCTCTATCGCCGACGATTCGGTGATCGACGTTTCGGGCGGGTCGCGCACGACCGAGAATGCGTTTGCTAGCGATGCTGAGGGAATTTTTGGTCAAGCGCGTGATGTGACCGATGCCTTCTTCGCGCTTTCGGATGCCGACGATGGTGATAATGACTTTGTTGGGGCTTCTGCTTCGTGGACCTTCGATATCAGCGGTTTCACGGACCTGGCGCTGCGGATCGACATGGGCCAGCAGTCGGATGGAACCAGCTTTTCGGGCATCACCAACACCAGCATCACCTTTACTGTGCAGATCGACGGGGGGGCCGAACAAGTCGCGTTCCAATTGACTTCGGTGGACGCCAGCACGAGCGGCTTCACGTTTCGGGCGATGGACAGCGGCACCGTGCCGACCGTCGCAAATGTGCTCGAAGCCACCGGCGACAATACCGTGGCCAAGCTGCTGGCCGAGGATGGCAGTGCCGCCAGCAACACTTACTTGAACAAATCACCGGCCAGTGGCAATGGGGCGGGTCTGCTCGATACGTTTGTCACGGACATCAATGGCGTCGGCAATCAATTGACCCTCACCTTAACGGGTTCAATCCCTTTTGAGGCGATGGTATTTGACAACATCGAGATCACTGGCGTCCCCGAGCCCGGCTCGCTCGCCCTGCTGGGCCTCGGCGGGCTGGCGCTGCTCGGCCGGCGGCGGAAGTAAGGAGGCATGAGGAGAGGGAGAAACTATCCGGGCAACTTTCCGGGGACAGCTTCCGGGGGCGGGGCTTGGAGGGGTTTTGATTTCTCGGCGGGCGGGCGCGAGAGCGTCCGCCCGCTTTTCGGGCCACGCGGCCCGGGCGTCGTCACGGACGCCGCGGACAGATGAAACTCAAAAGAGGCGATTTGCCATGCGCGATCATTGCGCCCGGATTGTTGCGTTTACCCTGATTGAGCTTTTAGTGGTGATCTCCATCATCGCCCTGCTCATCGGCATCCTCCTGCCGGTGCTCGGCTCGGCGCGGGAGAGCGCCCGGGCGGTGGTGTGTCTAGGGAACATCCGGCAGGCGGGGATCGGGATCAGCGTCTATGCGGCCGAGAACCGCAACTGGCTGCCCACCAAAGTCACCAGCGGCGCGCAGCACACGATCCAGGGCGATGCTTACGCTTACGGCAACTCGCCGACCGAGCCGCTGCAGAACGAGGACTGGATCTCCCCGACGCTCGGCGACACGCTGGGGCTTTCGTCCGACCCCGGCCAGCGCTTCGTCGATATCTTCAACAACGAATTTCGCTGCCCGACCAACCAGGAGAAGTGGGGTTCACAGTTTGGTGGGCCGATCAGCATCCCGAACCCGGCTGATTTGATGGTTTCGAGCTATCAATCGATCAAGTGGTTCACCCGCTATTCATCGGATAACACCGCGTCACTGGCGGCATTCCCCAACGGGGCGGCACGGAATGCGGCGCGTGACTTCCAGACCGACCTGCGCGTCCCGGCCAACTATGTGCCGCAGGTCGATTCGGTCGGCATCCCGTCGGAGAAGGTGTGGGCGGCCGACGGCACCCGCGTCGTCCGCCGGGCCGATGGCAACGGCGGCGAGGTGTTCCAGCAGAGCAACTTCAGCACCTTCCCCCGGCAGAACACCGGTGGCAGCTTCGATGGCGATGGCCCGGAGCTGAGCTTCTTCAACAACAGCCCTTACTTTAACGAGGGCGGGGCGGTCGGACCCACCGGTCGCCGCTTTGCCTATCGCCACAATGACACGATGAACGCGATCTATTTCGACGGCCACGGCGAATCGTTCGATGAGCCTCGCTCCCGCGCCTGGCAGCGCTGGGTGCCCTCGGGCACGGTGGTGGTCAACGCCGGGCGGTTGGATGACCCCTCGGCGGTCAACGGGCAAGTCGCGCCTTAAGATCTACCTTTCTCCTCTTTGACTGTTTGTGCGGGGGCTTCATGATCCGTTATCCTCACCGTCCCGCCGCACGCTCGGCGGGGCGGTTTTCATATAGCTTTGAGCTTTGAGCTTTGAGCGATGAGCTTTGAGTGGTGATCCCCGGACCGGCGAGGCGTAGCTCGCCGGCTAGCGGGGCATCCGGTCCCCGGTCCCTGATCCCCGAACCCTGAGATTGCCATGCCCGAATGCTTCCCCGACGTGCCGACCATCCCGTTTGAAGGCCCCGACAGCAAGAACCCGCTGGCGTTCAAGCATTACGAGGCGGACGCGGTCGTCGCCGGCAAGCCGATGCGGGAGCACCTGCGGTTTGCGGTGTGCTACTGGCATTGCATGAAGGGCAGCGGGGCGGACCCGTTCGGGGTGGGCACGCGGATCATGCCATGGGAAGCCACATCCGGTGCCGGGGGTGGGGGCGATCCGATGGCCGCGGCGGAGAGCACCATGCGGGCGTTCTTCGAGTTCGCGTCGAAGCTGGGCGTGGGCTACTGGTGCTTCCACGACCGCGACATCGCTCCGGAAGTGCCCGACGACTTCAAGCAGACCAACGCCAATCTCGACCGCATCGTCAAGCTCGCCAAGTCGCTGCAAAGCGACACCGGCATCAAGCTGCTGTGGGGCACCGCGTGCCTGTTCGTCCACCCGCGGTTCATGAGCGGGGCCGCCACGTCGCCCTACCTCGACGCGTTCGTCCACGCGGCCGCTCAGGTCAAAAAAGCCCTCGAAGTCACGCACGAGCTGGGCGGCGAGGGCTACACCTTCTGGGGCGGGCGCGAGGGCTACGACACGCTGCTCAACACCGACCTTGGCCGCGAGCTGGACCACCTCGCGCGGTTTCTGCACATGGCCCACGATTACAAGCAGGAAATCAACTTCCGCGGGCAGTTCTACATCGAGCCCAAGCCCAAGGAGCCGACGACCCACCAGTACGACCACGACGCGAGCGCGTGCTACGCGTTCTTGCAGAAGTACGACTTGGCGGACAAGCTGAAGCTGAACATCGAGGCGAACCACGCGACGCTGGCGGGGCACTCGTTCCACCACGAGCTGGAGTTCTGCGTCGCCAACGACCTGCTCGGCTCGATCGACGCCAACCGCGGCGACGAGCTGCTCGGTTGGGACACCGACCAGTTCCCCACGAACCTCTACGACACCACCAAGTGCATGATGAGCCTGTTGAAGATGGGCGGGTTCACCACGGGCGGGCTGAACTTCGACGCGAAAGTCCGTCGCCAGTCGGCCGACCCGGTCGATCTGTTCCACGCGCACATCGGCGGGATGGACGCCTTCGCCCGCGGGCTCAAGGCGGCGGTGCGCATCAAGGACGACGGCCGCATCGATGAGTTCGTCCAGCAACGCTACGCCTCGTGGGACAGCGAACTGGGCAAGCAGGTCGAAGCGGGCAAGGTCGGCCTCGCGGAGCTGGAGAAGCTCGCCCACGCGAAGAACCTCACCGCCGTGCCCAGCAGCCGGCAGGAATACCTGGAAAACGTGCTCAACGAGATGATCTGACCCCCCGGGAATTGCCCCCCTGAAGTTGCCCCCCCTGAAGTTGACCCCGCACCCGGACGTTTTCCCCGACATTCATCCCCCGCTTGCGCCGCTCGAGGCTTCGCGCGCCCTGCGAGCCGCCGCGCTGCTTTAAGGTGCGCGGCACCGTCACGCCCGCGCGAAGCCGCAAGCGGCGGTCAGGTTTCTTCGCGCCAACGCTGGATGTGTTCCGCGACATCGGTGAGCGGGGCAGTCCAGACCTGTGCGCTGAGCTTGGCGAGGTACTCGATCGTCAGCTCGTGTTCCTCGGCGTCCCAGATCAGGTTGTGCCCGCGACCGACGCCGTGGGCGCAGTAGATGATCCACCCACCCTGCGCGATGGTCTGCTCGATCTCGGGTTGTATCTCTTCGAACGATCGGCCGTCGGCCCCGAAGCAACCCAGCGCTTCGAGCCGACAGGTTTCGGGGTTGATGATCTGGTTGGTCAGGGCGCCGCGCGCGGCGCTGAAGAACTTGAGCACGCTGGGCTCGAGCGACACGGGCGCGGCGTCGGGGCCGACGGTGGTGTGGTGGCAGGTGTTGCCAAAGCTTCGGAGGGTGCGCTGATCGATGAGTGAGAGGATGCGGTTGGCCAGGCCGACCTCGCGTTCCCAGCGTTCGAGGGTGTAAGCGCGCAGGTCGCGGTCGGGGTCGAGCCACGTCATCCCGCCGTCGGGCTTCTGCCGGCAGGGGTGGAAGATGGTGTGGTTGCCCAGCTCATGGCCCTCGGCGGCGAGGCGTTGCCAGGCGTCGGGATCGTCGATCAGGTCGGAGTTGATCGGCGTGTAGAACGTGCCCCGCAGCCCGCGCGCTTCGAGCGCGGGCGCGACCGACTCGTGATGCACCGGCAGCGCGTCGTCGTAGGTCAGGGATACCGCGGCACGGCGGCCATCGGGCCAGGCAAAGGGCAAACTCATCGGCGCTCCCGCGTAAGATGCCGCGGATGGTAACCCACGGAGCGACGCGATGAAACACCACCGGCAAGAGCTTTGGTTCGAGACCGATACGCGACGGGCGTATCTGAACATCACGCCCAAGGTCGCCGAGGCCGTGCGCGCCTCGGGCGTGCAGCACGGGCTGTGCCTGGTTAACGCGATGCACATCACCGCGAGCGTGTACATCAACGACGCGGAGGACGGGCTGATCGCCGACTACGACGACTGGCTCGAAGGCCTCGCCCCGTTCAACGCTTCGGGCGACCCGGCGAACGGTGGCTACCGGCACAACCGCACCGGCGAGGACAACGCCGACGCGCACCTCAAGCGCCAGGTGATGGGCCGTGAGGTCGTGATCGCGATCACGGATGGCGAGCTGGACCTGGGCCCGTGGGAGCAGGTGTTTTACGCCGAGTTCGACGGCCGTCGCCGCAAGCGTGTGCTGGTGAAGATCATCGGGGCGTAGCGGCGCGGGCGTTGCGCACGCTCTTATGAGACTAAGGGAAATCGTACCGATTTAGTCCTAAACATAATACAAGCTCATCTTGACATAACGCCGATGGCAGCATTAGAGTCTGGCTTGCGTCGGCCGTGTGGCCGGCGTCGGCTTCATCACCCCCGCCTCGGACCCATGTCATGAAACCCCTCCGCGCCTGCCTGATGATCGGATTGTTTTGTCTGCTTGCGCCGCGCGCTGTTGCGCAGCACACCGGCTGGACGCTCTTCGGCGACCCGAACCCCGCCGCCGCGGAGGTCCCCGCCCAGCAGAAGCACGTCCACCCCGTCACCTCGCCTTACTTCAGCGAGGACGCGTTCATCACCACGGACATCCGCGCGTGGTACGTCTTCCACGACTTCCCCCGGTCCAGCCTCATCGGCGGGGGTGACGCGCAGGTCGTCGCGGTGCAGGCGCGCATCGCGCTCACCGACCGCCTCGCCCTGCTCGCCGTGAAAGACGGCTACGTCTGGTTCGATACCACGCTGGTTGATGACGAGGGCTGGAACGACATCGCCGCGGCCTTGAAATACAACGTGATTCAGGACTGGAAGAATCAGTTCCACCTCTCTGTCGGCGCGGGCTACGAGTTCAAAACCGGTAACGGCGACGTGCTGCAGAACGACGACGAGGCCCGCGTGTTCATCTCGATCAACAAGGGCTTCGACAAGCTGCACTTCGGGTTCAACGCCAACTATTTCTGGGCCGTGGGCGATGAGGATGCGCTCGGCGACTCCGACCGCTTCCAGTGGCAGGCCCACGCCGACTACTACCTCTGCGATTGGTTCAGCCCGGTGGTCGAGTTCAACGGCTACCACATCACCGACGCGGGCAACTCGCCCCTGCCGTTCCAGGGCGTCGATGTCGCCAACCTCGGCCGGGGCGAAGACGACTACGTTATCACCACCGGCCTCGGCGGCGAGTTCCGACTCCCCGAACAGCCCGCCCTCAAGGCCCGCGTTGCCTACGAAACCCCGCTGACCAAGAAAGACGACCTCTTCGGCTACCGTTGGACCTTCTCCGTCATCTGGTCGTTCTAAAAACAGGTTTGTCCGATCACTCCCCCTTGTAAAAACCTCGCGCCCTGAGGCGCGGGGTTTTTTTGTGCGCAATATTGAGTGAATGTTTCCTCCGCGGTGCATCGCGACGCAATCGGCAGCGCAACCTTCACGCCACCCACGCATCAGGCTCGCTATTACCCGCCAATCCTCCATCCCCTCCCGCTTTATCTTCTCACCCCCTCACTCAATCTCGACCAGTTCGATCTCGAACGACAAATCCTGCCCCGCCAATGGGTGATTCGCGTCGAGAATGATTTTTTCGGCGCTGGTGTCGGTCACCGTCACGACGGTGGTCTGCCCGCCCTCGCCCTGCATCTGCAGCTTCTGGCCGACCTGAGGCTCCATGCCCTCGGGCAGCTTCTCACGGGGGAACTCGACGACGCGATCTTCCTGCCGCTCGCCGTACGCCTCCGCTGCCGGGATCTTCGTCTGCGCGGATTGCCCCGGCTCCAGCCCGGTCACCGCCTGCTCGAATTTGGGCAGGATCTGCCCTTCGCCGAGGGTGAATTCTAAGGGCCCGCGCTGGCGCGAGCTGTCGAACACCGTCCCGTCATCCAGCGTTCCGGTGTAATGAACCTTCACGGTATCGCCTTGGGCTGCCGCCTGTGCCATGTCTGTGCCTTTCTTGAGGGATCAGATGATTAGATAGGCTGTAGAGCGGTACCGCGCCCAGTCGCCTTGACCAGTCACACCCTAGGCTCCCACGCCGCGAATCGCAAGGCCGCACCGGCAGATCACGGATTGCCGGCGTCGGGAGACCTGCGGGGTTGGGCCGAGGCGGCGCTCAATAAAGCAGCCGCGGACATGTATCCGCGGCTGCGTGGAGGGATCGAGGGTTGTCGCCTCAGTCCTGCACAAACGACTTGATCCGCTGGCGGATCACCGGGCGCATCGCCTCGGCGTCGTAGCTGCCGGCTTTTTTCACGTCGTCGGCCAACGCGAACATCACCTGGTGCAGACGCTGGTCATCCACCTCCGCCCGTAGCGCGACCTTGCCCGGCTCGTCGAGCAGGTCGGCCCACACCGCCCGCACATCCTCCCAGTACTCATCGGTCGCCTCCCAGTACAACCGGCCCGCGGCGAAATCGACATCGTCCACCTTGTCGTACACGTTCAAACCCGACTCGTGCGCCAGCACCTTCTTCGGCTGCCCCTCCTCGTCGAGCACGAGCTTGTAGTTGTCCTGCTCATGCACCCACCCGGCGGGGGTGATGGTGTGGCGGTTGCGCGCGACGAGCACCTGGTAATCGCTGCGCTTGGAAAACTCGCGCCGCGGCAGGGGGCGCCAGGTCTCGTTCGATTCCCACGCCGAGCGCCCGCCGGTGTGCGTCCATGCGCCGATGCCTTCGTAGCGCGGCGAATCATCGACCTGATAGACCGCCTGCGTCCACTGGCCCTTGACCTGCGCGGGCGTCAGCTCGACCCGCTCCCACGTGCGGCGGCCACGGAACTCGTTGAGTTGCGTGTCCTGGTAGCGCCAGTCCTGCCGCCAGTGCTTGACGACGCGCGCCTCGCCGCCGTCCTCGGGGTGCATGACCAGCACGTGCTGGAGGCTGATGAAGTCGCCGGTGTCTTCGATCACCTCGACGAACTCGGTCGCGGTGGAGTGGTAGGGGTCTTTGAGCTCATAGCCCGGTTCCACGGCCACGGTCTCCTGAAACTTGAAATCGACGCGGTATTCCCCGGCCATCGCGATTATGGCGGCGCGGTCCTGCTCGAACTTCGCGTCGGTGGGGTTGGATTCGGCGACGGCGGTGGCCGCGGCCAGCAGCAGCGCGAGGCCGCAGAGGATTGTCAGGGAAAGGTTCAGCGTTCGTTGCATGGCAAGCTCCTGAGTGAGAAGGACAAAGGATCGTTTGGCGGTGGTGTTGATGAAGGTTGGCCGCGGATCAGGGCGTGTAATCGTCGTCGGGTCCTTGGGCAAAGGCGGACCAGCGGCGCATGTCGTCGAGCGTTTGGGGCGGCAGGGCCGCGGCGTGGCCGTCGAAGAAGCCGGTCACGGTCGCCGGGCCGTGGCGCCCGAGGGGCATGGGGTTCTGGGTGGTGGGGTTGGCGCGGTTTTCGAGCGACGAGCCGTCGGCCCGCCAGTGTTCGCCGCGGGCGTGGGGCGGGTTGACATAGAAGTAGCCGGTGCTGCTTTGCGGCGAATAGCCCGGGCCGCGGGCGCGGGTTTCGGACAGGACGATGAGGTCTGATGTTTGCCGCACGTCCTGCTCGTGGAAGACCACGTGTCGGGCGGGGCGGGGCAGGCCTTGGGCGTCGAAGGCGTCGAAGCCCTCGTGCCCGCCGACGTACACCGCATTGATGCCGAAGGTCGGGCCGATGCTCAGAGCGTAGGCCTTGCTAAAGGCCTGCGCGTCGGTGTCGCCGGTGGCCGGGGCGGGCGGCGTGGGCTCGTGGCTGTGCAGGATTTCCCAGACATCCTCGACGTAGGGCACCAGCCGCCAGGGGTACCGCCGCGCGACCAGCGCGCCGATGGTGTGGCCCGAGGCGCTGGTGACTTCGACGGGTTGGCCGGCCATGGTCATCGGCGGGAAGGCGGGGAGCACCTGCCCGCGGTGGTCGAACTGATAGGTGGTGTAGCCGAGCATCAGTTGCCGGACGCCGCTGAGGTCGCGGGCCTGGCGTGCGGTGTCGCGTGCCGCACCGAGCACGGGCAGGAGGATGCCGATCAGCAGCGCGATGATCGCGATGACAACGAGCAGCTCCACGAGGGTAAAGCCCACCCCCGCCATCAAAGGACTTTTGCGACTGATGGTGTGTGGATGGGGCATGGACTTGGTCTTGGGTGGTTGC